>DASPSE010000384.1:0-3560 GCA_035624085.1 Terriglobales bacterium | reverse complement strand
CTTGGATCTCCGCGAAAGTTGTGCCTATTTTGCTATTTTGTGCTTTTTTGTGCCCATGCAAAATTAGGGCAGCATCGGCAAGTCATTGATCTTGAATGGCGGGGACGACGGGACTCGAACCCGCGGCCTCTGCCGTGACAGGGATCTCAGGGTCCGTAACTAATTGAAAGCAAAGGGTACGGATGGCTCCCTGAGACCCCTAAAACACCCTCGGAAACGCTTATCGAACCCTTATCGAACCCACAACGCTGCCCTAGTGGCTAGTGCCGCCACGCGGCACCAATCATCAAGCGCTGAACCGGCACTGATTGTGCACCGGCATTGTGTCGATCCGGCGTTTCAAGGGCGAGGCTTTCGCACGAGCTCCTGAATTTCGTCGAAGCCCACGCCATCACGCATAACATCTATCCGGTGCCCCGACAACGGTGGATGATTCGAATGCCTTGTAATACGCATTGATCGCTGGGGCTCCGCCCAAGTGCACGTAAAGAATTCGGCTTCGCCGTGGAATCTCGCCGGAACGCACTAGTTGAATCAAACCCGCTATCGACTTTCCTTCATACACGGGGTCCGTGATCATGCCTTCAAAACGAGCCATGAGCCGGATAGCCTCAATCGGTTTCGTCCGGGATTCCATATGCATAGCGGGACTCGATGAGAATATCTTGGTCACGGATCTCGCGCTTTACGGGCCAACTTCGCATCTGGGTCGGTCTTCGATTCGTGCGTCTCGTTCAACCGCTTCTCCCCGTGGAAGTTCACCGTCGCATTGCCAGGATCGTCCGGTGGTGCCAGGTTCTTGCCATCCTTTCGCTGAACACTCTTCACACTCGATAGGACAACAAGCGTCTCAGTGCGGCCTTTACGTGAATCTGAGTCGTATCAAGAAAGGGGATACGGCAACATGCGTCCCGCAAAATCAGCGGCAGCTCCGTTCCGGCGAGAATCAACCCTTGTGCCTGCTCCTGTTTGGCCATCCGGTCGACAATCGCCAGCAACCGGTCCCGGGTTTCTGGCAAGAAAACGCCTTTCACTAGCTCATGTATTTGTCGTGAATGTAGGCCTGCTCGCTTTACTCGGGGACGACGAGGGCGATCCCAGCCTTAGAAAAGACGTCTGGGTAGAAGCGTCTCTGCATCGTGAAGCGCACACCGAACAGGCCGAGTCTGCGTAATCGTACATTTTCTTCGTGACATCGCATACTTCGTCGATTAGCTTACCGACGACTATATATATTAGTCAAGTGAGTAAGCAAAGAAAAGGTGATCAGGAACCATGAGCCGCGCAGTTCACGAGCCTCAATTATATAGACAGTTAGCAAAACTACATACTACAATAACGCCTCATGCATGCCGCGGCCAAACAATAATCTAGTGCTACCTTTTTCGCATGCGTTGCGTCCAAATTGGAGATGTGCAAATCTGCTGGCATACACACGATTCTGACGCCTTGGCCATGGCTTAATAGGAGCAAGTCGGACTGGTTGGATTCAGTCTCATCGCGGGCATAGAGCCCGCTGGAAGGGATCCAGATGACCAAACTGTCTCAGGACGTGCGGTATGGACTGCGGCTGTTTTGGAAGAGTCCCGGTTTCACCATCATTACGATGCTTTCCCTGGCTTTGGGGGTGGGTGCCAATACTGCGATTTTCAGTATCGTGAATGCGGTTTTGTTGCGCTCCCTTCCCTTCGCTCATCCCGAGCGTCTGGTCAAAATCGTTGCCCTCAATCGCAGCGGAGGCGCTCGCGATATCGGGTTCTCCGCTCCAGAACTTGACGATCTCAGAACGCGGGCGGGAGTTTTTGACCAAGTGAGCGGTATCATTTCCGGCGGCACTGATTTTGCCGGCTCAAAGCATCCGCAACGACTTGAGGCATTGGCTGTCAGCGCTAACTATTTTTCCACGCTCGGCACTTCGGCGCAGGTTGGGCGGGTGTTTGGACCAGGCGACGAGGAGCCGGGTTTCTCCGAAGCGGTCGTGATCAGCGATAGTCTGTGGGCCCGCGGGTTTGGCAGAGATCCCGGAATTCTGGGGCGAAAGGTGCTCCTCGATAATGATCCTCCCTACACCGTTGTCGGTGTTCTTCCCCCCGGATTCCGACATCCAGGCAGCACGACGGCTAGTGATGTTGAAATCTGGATGACGACGGGATTTAAGGCCGATCCCTACCCGAGGCCGGTTCGCGGCGCACGGGTGGTGCGATCGGCTATCGGGCTGTTGAAGCCGGGAATCAGCCGTGAGCAGGCGCAACTGAGGTTGAATGCCTTCTCGGCCCAGCTGCGCGCAGAATATCCGCACAACTATCCTGCCGACTCCGGCTGGTCGATTGAGGCGGAATCGTTACAGGAGTCGCTCGTGGGCAATGTCCGGCCGATGTTGTTGGTGCTGATGGGCGCGGTCGTACTGATCATTGTCTTGGCCTCGGTCAACGTCGCGAACCTTCTTCTAGCTCGGGCCTCGGCAAGACAACGGGAGATGGCCGTGCGGCTGGCCCTGGGCGCAACCCGCTCGCGCATGATTCGGCAGTTGCTCACCGAGTCGGTGATTTTGTCGCTGGCTTCTGGCTTGGTCGGGGTGCTCACCGCATTGAGCGCTTTGCATTTTGTAAGGCTTCTTCCCGCGAGGATCCCCCGGCTGGCCGAGGTGCAGATGGACTGGACGGTTCTGGTTTTCGCCTTGTTGGTTTCGCTTCTCGCTGGGCTGGGGTTCGGATTGGTTCCGGCCCTGCAATCCTCGAAAGCCGAAATTGCGGTAGCTATTCGAGAGGGAGCCAGAGGATCGGGCACGAGCGGCAAAACCAACCGCTTGCGTGGTGGGCTGATCGCCTCGGAATCGGCCCTGGCGGTGGTGCTGATGGTGGGAGCGGGGTTGCTATTGCGCACGTTTTGGGGACTGCTGCAGACAGACCCAGGGTTTAACCCTGCCAGGATTGTCACTGCCGGTACGCGGCTGCCCATACCAAACGATCCCGCAGCGGACCGCTACGGCCAGCTGGAGGTCTCGAACGCCTTTGTGCGGGAAGCATTGCGGCGGATGCGTGCTATCCCGGGAGTTGATCTCGCCTCCATCAGCTCCGATTTACCCGTGACCAACTTGTCCCTGCGCGTCCCCATCAACATTGAGGACCGCCCAGAGGAGTCTCGAAAAGGTTTGTATTCTGAAATCACCAGTGTGACCCCTGAGTATTTCAAAGTCTTGCAGGCTTCATTAGTACGCGGACGTTACTTCGCGGAAGACGATGATATCGCCAAACAGCCGGTGGTCATCGTCGATGAAACTACGGCTCGCACCTTCTGGCCAGATCGCGACCCGGTTGGCCGGCGTTTGAGTTTTGTTAGGAGCATTAGGGGCGCAGCCAACCCGCCGTGGTGGACCGTAGTTGGAGTGGTCAAAGACATCAAGAATGATGGTCTTGATCGATCAGGAAACCCACACATTTACTCACCCATCTCCCAGTTTCCCGGGGTCAGGGCCTTGAGCCTGGTGGTGCGCACGTCTTCGTCTGCCAGCAGCCTGGAGCCGCAGATACGCCATGAGATAGAGGCCATCGATCCAGGTC
>DASPSE010000377.1:0-18079 GCA_035624085.1 Terriglobales bacterium | reverse complement strand
GGCCCCAAACCGGCGCACAACTTCCTCGTACACGGCTTCGCCCGGCTGCATGAGCTGATGTGCGACCGTGTCGGCTTGAATGAGATGCGCGCCGAGCGCCACAAACATCTCGCCCACCACAGTTTTGCCGCAAGCTATCCCGCCCGTCAGCCCGACTTTCAGCAAGCTGCCCTCTGTGAATTCCGTGATCTCTGTGGTTGATTTTCTATGCCTGCGAAAGCTCCGGCACTCCGCGTCTCATCTTCGCCGCGCGCACGGTATTCGCCATCAGCATCGCAATGGTCAAAGGACCAACCCCGCCCGGCACCGGCGTAATGAAGCCCGCGATTTCTGCCACCTCGGGATGAACGTCTCCCACCAGCGTCGAGCCTTTGGCACGGAACGCCTCTTCCCGCTTGGCATTTCCCCCAAATAGCCGCTCAAACTCCGTGCGGTCCGTCACCGTATTCATTCCTACATCGATCACCGTCGCTCCCGGTTTTACAAATTCGCGAGTGATCATTCCCGCCCGTCCAATCGCCGCGACCAGAATGTCCGCGCGCCGGCACACGCCCGGCAAGTCTCGGGTTTTGGAGTGACAAATCGTTACCGTGGCGTTCGCATTGATTAGCAACATGGCCGTTGGCTTGCCCACAATATCGCTGCGTCCAACCACCACCGCTTCCTGGCCGGCGATCGGAATCCTGCTGCGCTTCAGAATTTCCATGATTCCCGCCGGGGTGCACGGCACCAGGCCCGGCCGCTGCGTCGAAAGAAATCCCACGTTCATGGGATGAAAGCCATCCACATCTTTGGCAGGATCGACGGCCATCAGCACCTTCTTCGAATCCACCTGCTTGGGCAAAGGGAGCTGCACCAGAATTCCATCGATCTCGTCGCGTCTATTCAGATCGGCCACCAGTTCCAGCAGTTCTTCCGTCGAACTCGTCTCAGGCGGCGTATGTTTCTCACTCAAAATTCCGACCTCCTCGCAGGCCTTGACTTTGCCGCGAACATACACTTCCGACGCTGGATTGCGCCCGACCAGCACCACGGCGAGTCCGGGACGCATTCCGGCAGCCGTCATGTTTCTCACTTCAGCAGCTACTTCCGCCCGAATCTCGCTTGCAATCTTGTTGCCGTCCAGAATCACTGCGGGCATCGGACTTTCCCCAATACAAAAATTGTATCTGAAAGGACCGTACTGAATGAGTAGCTGTTCTTTACGGCTTTCGAAATCTTGTGCGTGCTTTGCCGTTCAAGCTTTTGTGCTCCGCGAATAAAACGGAAATTCCTCGCTCCCCGCCTTCTTCACATTCGCTTCCGCGAATTCCTCGCAGCGGTCCAGCACCGCCTGCAGATCCTGCAACGCTTTCTCTCTCTGCGCATCGTGTGCGTGCTTCGGCACGGAAATCGTCCGGCCCACGCGCATCAGCGCCCGCGAAAACGGCTTTGGGATCATCAGCCTGTCCCACGTCTTCAGCACCCACGCGTCGGTAAGCGCAATGTGAAAACCCACCATGGGGACGCCCGTGGCTCGCGCCAGCGCTACCGGTCCGGGCTTCACCACGTGCCTGGGCCCGCGTGGTCCATCCAGCGTGAAAGCCACAATCCAGCCTTGTTCGAGCTCCCGCCGCATGCCCAGCACGGCCCGCACCGCAAACCGGCTGCTCGACCCGCGCACCTTCACAAATCCAAATTTCTGCATGATCCGCCCGGTGTACTCGCCGTCAAAACTATCGCTGCTCATCACCCGGATGTTCAAGTCTCGCCACAGATACATCGCCGGGATCATGCAGTTATGCCAAAAGGAATACACGAACGGGCGCGCTTCCAGGCTGCCGGGCGAGCCCTCTTCCCAGGACACCGCGAAGCGAATCGTCGGCCCAATCGCGCGGATCGCCAGATATCCCGCCCACGTGATCAACCACAATTGAAATCGCTGCCACAGCGTGAAGCGTCCTGGCGGCGCCGTCGCCTGATCCGAAGCTGGGGTCGTGGTCGCGGTGCTCACTGCGATATTGTAATCACCGTTGTCATTGCGCGCTGTCTGCGGCCGCAGGGCGGCTTCTGTTGTCAGCGGAAACGACCTGCTCACAGCGTATGCAAGTACACCAGTAAATCATCAATCTGCTGCTGATTGAGCACCTGCCCGTATGCCGGCATTTTGTTGCGTCCCATCTTGATAATGTCGGTTACGCGATCATCATTCGCGGGCATGCCGCTCATCGGCAGGTATTGCTTCCGGAAAATGTGCTTCATGCTTGGTCCCTGGCGCCCGCGCGAAGAGTAAGGCGCATGGCAGCGGTCGCAATAATTGTCGTAGATGCGTCGCCCGGCGGCCTGCTGCGGATTCAGTCCAAGTTCGGCATCGCTCTTGCGGCGTTCGATATCGCATCCCGTCAGGGCCATCGTCAGAATTGCGGAAATGAGAATGCAGAGCGCGAAGTTCCGATTGAAGATTTCAGATTCCAGAATCAAATCTATCCCTCTTGCGGTAGTGGTGCAGTTTGCTAAGGAAGCGAGCCAAACGCGCGTTGTTCTGTCGCGAAGAACGCGACAGCTCGCGCGGCTCGCCCAGATCCTTCGCTGCGCAAAAGAGGCTTGCTCAGGATGACAATCAAACTGCACCACTACCCCTCTTGCAAAGCCGAAGTACAATGATAGAGCAACACCATGCCTCCTGCCGCAAAGGGCGTCTTGCTCAAACGAGTTTACGACATGCCCGCCCGCTCCGACGGCACGCGGGTGCTGGTCGATCGCCTATGGCCTCGTGGCCTGACCAAAGATCGCGCTTCGCTACACGCCTGGCTGCGCGACCTGGCGCCCTCTGACGCGTTGCGCCACTGGTTTCATTCTCATCCCGACCAATGGCCCACATTCCGCAAGCGATATCTAAAGGAACTTTCGCACCCGCGGGCCATTGAGGCGCTCGAAAAGCTTTACCGTTTCGCCCGCTACAAGAAGCCGCTCACCTTATTGTTTGCCTCGAAGAACGTGGTGCGCAACAACGCTGTCGTTCTCAAGGACCTGCTGAACGGAATGCGCAAGCCTCCCACCGGCACTGGACCTGCGGGCGCCAAAGCCGTTCGCTACCGTCAAGCCAAACAAATGCGCAAGTAAGCTGGCATGGAGGTGGTGTCCTAATTTCAACTTGAAGCTTTCCTCGCGGACTTTGCGATTTCTTGACACCCTTTGCGGTAAGAGCTCTTAACCGCGGAGCACGCAAAGGATCGCGAAAGGCACAAAGTATGGCTTGTGACATCGCACAGTCAGAGATTACGACACTACTGGCAGGAAGAAACGCTGATGTGAGGCGATTCTAATCGGCGACTCTGTATTCGCAGGCTTCGCGGCAGGCCAGGCAGTAATACAAGCCGTCGGTGCAGAGACGGATATCCATCTGCGACTGGCAAAGTACACAATACTTTTCGCAATCGCAGTGGTCTTCGGTCATATCGCACTGGACGCAGCGGGTTTTGGTCTTGCTGGGCATGAGCCACTGTAGCGTGGGGATCGGCGCGGCGAAAGTGCCGATGGTAACGGAGCAGTTTCGAGTTTCCAGTTTCGAGTTTCCAGTTTCGAGTTTCGGGCGATCCGGCAAACAGGGCCCTCCGCAACGAGTCTTATCCGTCAGAGCCGCCAATTGACGAAACTCGAGACTTAAAACTGGTTCCTTGCTGGCCTCACCGCCTGCATGTTAGGGTAATGAGTCTTGCCATCCGGCGGCCGAGCCGCTGCTTGCCCGAGGAGAAATTGTCCGCTGTTGAAACCACCACGCCGACCATCCGCAAAACTGCGCTGAATGCCGTCCATCGCCAGATGGGCGCCAAAATGGTCGAGTTCAATGGTTGGGACATGCCGGTCGAGTATCCTTCTGCGGGCGGAATCATCGCCGAACACAATGCGGTGCGCGGCGGCGTGGGCGTCTTCGACGTTTCGCACATGGGTGACATTCGTTTACATGGGCCGCGGGCGTTGGACGCGGTCCAGCATATCTCGATGAATGATGCTTCGCGGCTGGCGGTTGGCCAGGCACAATATTCGGCGCTGCTTTATCCGCAGGGCACATTCGTGGATGACGTGATCGTGCACCGGCTGGCCGAAGATGATTATTTGCTGGTGATCAATGCTGGTACGCGCGAGAAAGACTTCAACTGGGTGCGCGATAACACGCGGCAGTTCAACTGCAAGGGCGAGAATCTCTCTGACGATTTTACCCAGATTGCGATCCAAGGGCCGAAAGGAGTTGATCTGCTGCAGAAGCTCACGGATGCGAATCTTTCTGCGGTGAAGTTTTATTGGGTCACGCAAGGAACGGTCTGTGGGTTGAAGAACATCCTGATCGCGCGCACAGGATATACAGCCGAAGACGGATTTGAAATCTACGTGCCCGCTGATGAAAAGACCAGCGCGATGGTGTGGAATCGAGTCTTGAACGCGGGCAAGGAGTTCGGCGTCCTTCCCTGCGGTCTGGGGGCACGCAATACCTTGCGGCTGGAAGGCAAGTTGCCGCTGTACGGTCATGAGATCTCCGATACGATCAATGTTTGGGAGGCAGGCCTCGATCGCTTCTGCAAGATGGAGAAGCCGGAGTTTATCGGACGCGAGGCGCTGGAAAAAGCAAAAGCCTCAGGTCTGAAGAGAACTTTGGTTGGTCTGGAAATGGTCGAGCGTGGTATCGCTCGCGACGGCTACAAGGTTTTGGACGACGATGGGCGAGAGATTGGATACGTGACCAGCGGCTCCTATGCCCCGTTCTTGAAAAAGAATATTGCGCTGGCATACGTGCCGCCGGAGTTCGCTGAGCTTGGCACGGCGGTCAAAGTCGAGATTCGCGGCCAAGGGGTGAAGGCGAGGGTCGTGCCCACTCCTTTCTATAAGCGGCCTAGAAAGGACTAACCACAGAGGATACTGAAAATGCAGAGTTTTCCAGCAAGCTTAAGAACTTAGGAGCTAGAAGCTAAGAGCCAGGAGCTAGCAGCCATATGGCATATCCCAGCGACTTCAAATACACCAAAGAACACGAGTGGATCAGAGCTGACGGCAAGACCGCGACCATCGGCATCACGAATTACGCCCAGGAATCGCTCGGTGACATCGTGTTCGTTGATCTTCCCAAGCCCGGCGCCGAACTCACGGCTGGCAAGACCTTCGGCAGCGTCGAATCGGTCAAGGCCGTGTCGGACTTGTTTGCTCCAGCTTCGGGAACCGTGACCGAGGTCAATGGCGAACTTAACACCGCGCCGGAGAAGATCAATAAAGACGCGCACGGTTCGTGGATGGTCAAGATCAACCTGAAAAATCCGGAAGAGTTGAAATCACTGCTTTCTGCCGCAGATTATGAGAAATTCGTTGCCGAGGAGGGCGGGCACTGACGCCAGTTCAGGACGGCGAAGATCCAAGTCGTGCCTGATCACATCTAACAAGATTCCATGCGTTATTTACCAAAATCTCCAGCCGATCGAGAAGCCATTCTTAAAGCTATAGGGGCGCGCTCGATCGATGATCTGTTTGCGCCGATTCCGGCGGAGTACCGTCTCAATCGTGATCTCAAGGTTCCTCGCCAGATGGCGGAATCGGAGATCGTGGACTGGTTCCGCGAGCGCTCGCGGGAAAACGGCGACGGCTATGCCAGCTTTCTTGGCGCGGGTGCTTACCTTCATTACCGGCCGGTAATTATTGATTCTCTGATTTCACGCGGCGAGTTTCTCACCGCTTACACCCCGTATCAGGCCGAAGTTTCACAAGGCACGCTGCAATCCATTTTCGAGTTCCAGACGATGATCTGCGAGCTCACAGGAATGGAGGTGGCCAATGCCTCGATGTATGACGGTTCGACAGCGGCAACGGAAGCGGTGATGATGGCTGTGCGCATTACCGGGCGACGGTCAGTGGCGGTCGCTCGAAGCGTTCATCCCGAATATCGGGACGTGCTTTCCACTTATGCTCGCCATCAAGAGCTGGCCTCGACGACGGTGGGCTTCACTGACGGTGGCCGACTCGACCTGAAGGGATTGGAACAGTCGGTCACTTCCGAAACCGCCTGCGTACTGATTCAATCTCCCAATTTCTTCGGGACCATCGAAGATGTATCTGCGATTGCCGAGATCGCGCGTAAGAACGGGGCACTGCTGGTGGTTTCGATCGCAGAGGCGATATCGCTCGGCATTGTGGAGCCACCGCGGCAGGCCGACATCGTTGCCATGGAAGCGCAGTCCTTCGGCGTGCCACTGGGCTTCGGTGGACCTTATTGCGGCGTGATCGCGACCCGCGAGCAGTACGTTCGGCAGATGCCAGGTCGGCTCGTCGGCCAGACCACTGATCGCAACGGCAAGCGCGGATTCGTTCTCACCCTTGCTACGCGCGAACAGCATATCCGGCGCGAGAAAGCGACCTCCAACATCTGCACCAACCAGGCGCTGGTCGCGCTTATGGTCAACATCTTCATGACGATTTACGGCAAAGTCGGGCTGCGCGAGTTGGCGAAGCAAAACCTCGCCAAGACCGCATATGCAGTCCAGCAATTCAGCAAGCACGCCACAGTGCTGTTTCAAAGTGCGCCGCGCTTCAACGAATTTGTGGTTCAGACCAGCGAAGATCCTTACGCAATCAACAGCCGAATTCTCGGCCACAAGATTGTCGGCGGGCTCCCGCTGAAGAAGTTCTATCCCGAGTTGGGCAATGCTGCCTTGTGGTGCTGCACGGAGATGACGAGGCGGACTGCGATCGATACGGCGGTCGGCCTGGTGGCCGAAAGCCAGGGCGCAGTGAAATCGGCCACCGAAGCTGACGTCGAGGAGGTGGCGCTATGAAACACGTGACCCGCAAAGCCACCCGGCACGTCAGCCAGAATGAAGGCCTGATTTTCGAGAAGTCTTCAGCCGGAAAAGCAGCCTGGAAACTGCCTCCACTCGATGTGCCAGATGTTGACAGCGGCAAGCTTTTAGGAGCGTCAGAGCGAAAAGGCTTCGGCAACATGCCCGAGGTGAGCGAAATCGAAATCATCCGCCACTTCACGCGTCTTTCCACCTGGAATTACGCTATCGATCTTGGCATGTACCCGCTTGGTTCCTGCACCATGAAGTACAACCCGCGCGTGAACGAAGTGGTTTCGCGTTTTGATGGGTTGGCCAATGGGCATCCGTATCAGCCAGAAAAAATTTCCCAGGGTGCGTTACGAATTCTTAAAACGCTGAGTGAATGCCTGATCGAAATCACCGGGATGGATGCAATCACGCTGCAACCTGCAGCCGGGGCGCATGGCGAGTTGACTGGCCTGCTGATGGTGCGCGCTCATCATCAGTCGAAGGGACATCCGCGCAAGAAAATTCTGATTCCGGACTCAGCCCACGGGACGAATCCGGCAACCGCGGCTACGGTCGGTTACGCGGTTGAAAATCTGAAATCCAACGCGCACGGCATGGTCGATGTCGCTGCCTTGGCCGCTCAGATGAACGATGACGTGGCCGCGCTCATGCTCACCAATCCCAACACCCTGGGGGTTTTTGAGCAGGAGATCAACAAGATCGCAGATATCATGCACGCCAAGGGCGGCCTGCTCTATATGGACGGCGCGAACATGAACGCGCTGGTGGGTAAGGTGCGGCCGGGGGACTTCGGCGTTGACCTTATGCACTTGAACCTGCACAAGACATTCTCTACGCCTCATGGCGGCGGAGGCCCCGGCTCAGGTCCCGTGGCGGTGAAGCGGTTCCTTGAACCTTTCCTGCCGAAACCGGTGGTGATTACTAAACCGGATGGAACTCTGGGATTCGATTACAACCGGCCGCAGTCGGTAGGCCGGGTGCGCGCCTTCTACGGAAACTTTGGGATGTTTGTTCGCGCGCTCGCATACATCTTCGCCAACGGCCCGGACGGTTTGCGACAAACGACCGATGACGCTGTGCTCAACGCCAACTACATCCGCAAGGGATTGGAGGGCGCCTACGACTTGCCGTACTCGACGCCCAGCATGCACGAAGTGGTTTTCAGCGACAAACTGCAGGCCAGAAAAGGCGTCCGCACCATGGATATCGCCAAACGCCTGATCGATTACGGCTTCCATCCCTACACCACGGCGTTTCCGCTCATCGTCCCCGGGGCGCTGATGATCGAACCGACCGAGAGCGAATCCAAAGAAGAAATGGACTTCTTCATCGAGGCCATGCGCTCCATCGCCGAGGAAGTAGAAGAAGATCCGCAGATGGTGTTGGCCGCGCCGCATTCCACCCGCGTTTCACGCCTCGACGAGGTCGCCGCTGCGCGGAAACCAGTGTTGCGATGGAAGCCACAGTAATTACAAGCCAGCCGCGATTTCCACCAGCCTGAACGGCCAGCCAGCAGCTATTTTGCTTCCATGAATTCCGTTGTGGCCTTGGTGTTTTCCCAGCTCATATTCAGCACGCAACTGTTGCCCACCTGATTGAGCGAGATGGTGAAATTCTCTACTATCGCAGGAGTCTGCGACACCTTCATGTCCACGCGGCCAAGTTCGTCGGACTCGTACTCATAGGGAATACCCCACTCGCCGGTTTTCCGGTTGATGATCAACGTCCACTTATCCTGATTCGGAATGGTGAAAATCGTGTAATTGCCAGCAGGAATGTTCAAATTCCCTGCTCTCAGATTCGCGGTGGTGACGAACGTGGTGGCTTCATTGGCCCCGGTGCGCCACACCTGACCGTACGGGACGAGATCACCAAAAATCTTGCGCCCTTTCGCGCGCGGGCTGGAGTAATCAACTGTAATGGTTTTGCCGTCGGAAAACTTGCATTGCGCTTGCGCCGGAGGGCTGGGACGCTGGCTTTTGTCTTTGGACATCTGGGCAACGGCAAACGTCGCAAAAGTCAGAGCAAGCAGAGCGAGAACAACAACAATGCGTTTTTGCACGGGAATTCTCCTTTCAACAATCAGCGATTTGCATTTAGCAATCAGCCACTGAAGAGTTTGGAAGCTGCGCTGGCCAAATGCCAAGTGCCACTTGCTAATCACTGTGACGCACAATAAGAACGGCGGATAGCACGCGCCAGCGATTATCCTCTACAGAACTCGCGGGCTGCAATCCGGCAGGCTCACGGGCAAGCAATCCTCCCGCTGGCCGGTACATCGAAAATGTGCTCACTCCTCCGCAACAGCATTTCTCAGCACACCCACGCCCTCGATGCTGATCTCGACTGTATCCCCGGCGACGACCGGTCCAACACCTTCGGGGGTTCCGGTGGCAATGAGATCACCGGGCTCAAGAGTCATCGCGTCGGCAATGTAACGGACGATTACATCAAGGGAGAAAATGAAGTCTCTGGTATTCCCGTGCTGACGAATCTCTCCGTTTACTCGCGTCTCGACATCGACCCCCGCCCACGGATCAATTTCAGTGCTGACGAGCGGACCAACCGGGCAGAAAGTGTCAAAGCCCTTGGCTCGTGTCCACTGGCCGTCTTTCTTTTGCAGGTCACGCGCCGTGAAATCGTTCAGAGCCGTGTAACCGAGAATGTAAGAGCGCACGTCCTCGGCAGCTGAAGGTTTGTGACAGCGCTGTCCGATAATCGCCGCCAGTTCTCCTTCATAGTCAGTACGCTGAGAAATTTTCGGACGCCGAATCGTCTCCCCGGATGCCAGCAGCGCTGAAGGCGGCTTGAAGAAAATGAGCGGCTCTTGGGGAACCTCGTTGCCTAATTCTGCCGCATGTTCGCGATAATTGCGGCCTACGCAGACGATCTTCGAAGGACGAACCGGAGCTAGCAGCTTCGCTTCACTAAGCGGTGTGCGCGGAATTGGCTTGGTCGGGAGATCCTCCAGATCGCCCGTCCCTTCCGGAGTCTTCAGCAATAAACGAGTAATCTGATCGTTGCCTGCGACGGATTCAACAAGTCCGTATTCGGCGCGGCCACTGAATTCGAATCGGCAATATTTCATGGAGAACCTGCACTCCGGGCAAATAGAATGCTACGCCTTGCGAGAGTATTGGAATTGACGAGTCACTGCAAGCCGATTATGCGGTTATTGTGAAGGTGATCTCGTTGGAGAATCCGCCGCAGCCACCGCCCGGAGTAAAGCCGAAAACATAGGTCGAACTACCGGCGGGGTTGAACACAAGCACCACCACAACTCCGGGAGAAGTCAAATTGGACGCCGGAACTTGTGCGGTAAGCTCATGGCTGCTGACAAACTTTGTAGGAAGAAAGATTCCGCCCCAGCTCACTTTCGAACCGGGAACAAAGTTATCTCCGTTCACAGTCAGCACGAACGGCTCACCAAAAGCGATCGAGGTGATGGGAGAAATTGAAGTGACCACCGGGCGAAGGTTGCAGGTGCCACAGGATGCCCCCAGCGCCATCGACAGCAGGGATAAACAGATTGAAACCCGGCGCCTCATGTTTGTACTCAATCAGGCCGATACCTAGATTATAGCCTTGGGTATCATCTGCTGGTGCGCGGCTTCGTCGGGAGCGCGCCGAGATCAAATCGCAGGGAGCGGGACACGCTCGGCCCTGACCCATGGGAAAAGGGTGGGGCCCTTGCCAGCCTGCGTGAGGGGGTGGGCAAGCAACAGGGCCCCATCTTGGGGGAAGGGTCTTGTACACCCGTCTGCGGAAGACAAAACAACAATCTGCTTTTTGTTACGAATTCAGAACAGGCTGCCAATAAGGACGTACGGTCGATCTGGAGCGGCTTGAGGACTGGCTATGCAGCCTTAGGTGAATCTGGCAACACACATGGTTGGGAAGAACACCAGCGCATAAAAATTCCGGTTTTCGTAACACGCGCCGCTGTCTATCTTCTGGCTGAGGGGTATCCTGCAGAATGGCACGACTAAGGTTGATTTAAAGCAGCTGGTTCGCAACAATCGAAAGCCCGGCACGAACGGGCCGGGCTTCCTACTTCTTCACTTCATCCCTTTCCACCACACCGTCTTTGATATGGATCACGCGGTGGGCGTACTCGGCAATGTCGTGCTCGTGCGTCACCAGCACGATGGTGTTGCCCTGGGCGTGCAAACGATCGAACAACGCCATAATCTCATTCCCGGTTTGTGAGTCGAGGTTACCGGTCGGCTCGTCGGCAAGAATGATCGAAGGATGATTCACCAGCGCACGCGCGATCGCAACCCTCTGCCGCTGTCCGCCGGAGAGTTCATTGGGCTTGTGCGTCATGCGCTCGGCCATGCCCACGGCAGCCAAAGCCTCTTTGGCGCGTTCCACACGTTGTTCCGAAGGCACGCCGGCATAAATCAGCGGTAACTCCACGTTATGCAACGCCGTAGCGCGTGCCAGCAGATTGAAAGTCTGGAACACAAAGCCGATTTCTTTATTGCGAATGCGCGCCAGTTCGTCGTCATCCAGCTCGCTCACCAGTTGCCCATTCAGCCAGTACTGGCCTTTGCTGGGAGTGTCGAGGCAACCGATCAGGTTCATCAGCGTCGACTTTCCAGAACCCGATGGCCCCATGATCGCGACATACTCATTGCGCCGAATATTGAGGTTGATACCGCGCAGGGCTTGCACCTGCTGTTCCGAACCCATGTCGTAGGTCTTCCATAAATCCACCGTGCTGATCATGGAGGAATCGGGCGCTGCCGAACCCTCAGGCTGCGCAAAGTTGATTACCTCAGCCGTTGCCATTCTTTTCTCCTGGTCCTGTTGGGCCACCTGCGGGCTTCTCCAGCCTTTCTAGCGATCTGGGGTCGATAGGCGGCTCTCCATTGGACGAGCCGTCCCGGCGAACGTTATGGTTATGTTTCTTCTTCCTTCTTGGGCGCCGAGTTATCGACTTTTACCCCGGCTCCCGGACGCAACGTGCGCAGGACTTTGTAACTTCCCGTCACGATCTCGTCGCCCTCCCTAAGTCCTTTAAGTACTTCAATATCCGTAGTTCCGGCGATTCCCGTCTCCACCGGCACGAACTCTGCCTTGTGACTGCGAATGACGAAAACCCCCTGAATTTCCTCTTTGCCATTAGACATTGGCTTTTGCGGTACCGCCGCCTGGACCGAATTCTTTTCGTTTTTCGGAACAAGGTCTTCCTGCTTGCGCACGGCCAGTGCCTGAATTGGAATGGTCAGCGCCTGGCTGCGGGTTGCGGTGGTGATTTTCGCGGTGGTAGAAAGTCCCGGGCGCAAATCCTGCGGCGGATCCTGCACCGTCACCACTACTTTGAAATCCTTTGCTTCTTGGCTGCCGGTCGTCTGCTGCGAAGTCGACACGCCAGTGGAACGCACCATGGCGTTGTCGCCAATTTCCGTTACCACCGCTCTGAAGGTTTTCCTCGGGATTGCGTCGATACTCACCTCGGCCGGCTGTCCCAGTTGCACCGAGACGATGTCGGTTTCATCCACCATGACCTCAGCGGTGATCACCGACATATCGGCGAGCGTCATCAACACGCTGCCGGGAGCATTCTGAATCCCGATCACGACGCTTTCGCCTTCCCGTACCGGGAGACTGGTGATCACGCCGTCAAACGGCGCCTGATACGTGGTCTTCTTCAAAACGTCAGCCGCGTGCGTCAGGTTGGCGCTGGCCTGGTTGATCCGGCGATCGGCAGATTCCTTCTGCGCCTTAGCCTGCGCCACACGGGCTTCGGCCTGCGCCAAGCCTGCCACTGCCGTCTGATGAGCCGCTTTCTGGCTGTCGTACTCCTGCTTGGAGATCAGCGCATCTTTGTACAAACCTTGGGCGCGCGTCCAGTCGAGGTCAGAACGCTCCGCATCTGACTTAGCGCGATTGAGGTCAGCCAGAGAAGTATTCAGCGCCGCTTCCGCCGCCACAGCGTCAGTCCGCGCCGCCTGCAGGGTAGCTTCGGTCGCATCCAGGTCCGCTTCGGGTTGCACGTTTTCCAGTTGCGCCAGCATCTGGCCTTTCTTGACCCGCTCGCCCTCTTTTACGTAAAGATGGGTGATCTTGCCGAAAGCATTCGCACCGATGTTGACGTAGTTCTTCGGCTTAATCTCTCCCGAGGCGCTCACGACGGCAGCCAAGTCCTGCCGCTGCGCCTTCGCCGTCTGCACCGTCACCACGTTCTTGTGACTTTGGTAGACAGTGAAGCCGACGATAGCGGCCAGCAGCAAAACTGCGCCGGCTCCGATCGCGAGTTTCTTCCAGGTCTTCATTGTCTTCCCCGTTAAGTTAGCCAACACCGGGCCATCAGATCAACTGAGTTCACCGATCACTCCGGGCAGAAGCTCGCTTTGGGCACGGCGAAGTGCTCACTATCAAATACGGCTTTCCCACCCCAAAAGTTCCCCCGTGATGGCACGACGGCAGACGGTGCAAACCTGCTGATGGTGTGGCCTAACAGTCGATTATAGCTTGCTCTGCGGAGCAGAACAGTTAGCCAGCGACACTGGTATTGTCTGAACTTAGTGCCGGCCCGCGCAATTTCAAGTGGATCATTCCCCATTTAACCCGCGAAAACCGCCGCAAACTGCGAAAAACGCGCTCAAAACGAGCGCTTGTGGTTTAATAGAGCAATCTCAAAAGCTAATGCCGTCTACGAGCACAATTCTGCGTCGCAGTGTGAAAGGTTTCGTTCGCGATGTCCGCGGACTCCGTGAGGTGATCCGGGCTCTGCTTTCAAGTGACCATCCCCTGCTGGCGCATATCATTCCCATCCGCCGCTGCAATCTGGCTTGCAAATATTGCAACGAATTCGATGACTTCTCTAATCCGGTTCCGACCGAAACCATGTTTCGGCGGGTGGACAAGCTGGCCGCACTGGGCACGTCGGTGATTACCATCAGCGGCGGCGAACCTCTGCTGCATCCCGAACTGGATGGGATCATCGGCCGCATTCGCAAGCATGGCATGGTTGCGGGATTGATCACGAATGGATATCTGCTGGTGCCCGAGCGCATCAAGCGGCTAAACCGCACGGGCCTTGAGTGGCTTCAAATCTCCATCGATAACGTGATGCCAGACGATGTCTCGAAGAAAAGCCTGAAAGTTCTGGATAAGAAACTAGAGCTGCTGGCGGAATATGCTGAATTCCACGTGAACATCAACTCTGTGGTCGGCGGCGGTGTGCGCAACCCCCAGGATGCCCTGACCATCGGGAAGCGGGCGCTGGAGCTGGGGTTCAGCTCGACCGTGGGCATCATCCACGACGGCGGCGGCCAGTTACAGCCACTGGGCAGCGAAGAGCGCAGGGTATACCACGAGATGAAGGCGATGGAAAAGCGCAGCTTCACCCGCATTAATGCCTTCCAGGACAATATTGCGCAGGGCCGGCCCAATCAGTGGCGCTGCCGTGCCGGATCACGCTACTTGTACATTTGCGAGGATGGTCTGGTCCACTATTGCTCGCAACAGCGTGGTTATCCGGCTATCCCGCTGGAGAAATATACCGTGCACGATCTTCGCCGGGAGTACGTGACCGAGAAATCCTGCGCGCCCCATTGCACGGTTTCCTGCGTACATCAAGTTTCGATCTTCGATTCCTGGCGCGCCCCGCAGTATCCCTCGCCAGCGCCGGTTGCGCCTGCCGGTGATCTGGTGCAGATCGAATAGCAGTCCTCCCCGAAATTGTAATGTTGAGGGAAGCTTCTCTGAGATCTGGTAGTGTCGCAGTTTCAACTTCCAGTTTTCTTGCGAACTTTGCGATTTCTTGGCGCCCTTTGCGGTACGAGCTTCTAACCGCAAAGCACGCAAAGGATCGCGAAGGGCGCAAAGTCTAGGTCGTGAAATCGCGCAAGGACACTACCTGAGATCTGCACATTTTGGACATTGCCCAGTGCGTGCGTACAATAGACACTTCATATCAACTGGAGAACTTATCGAGTGACCCAACTTGTGCGCCCAAAAATCAGCGCTCTTGGAACCTACGTACCGCCGCGTTTGTTAACCAATGCTGATCTGGAAAAGATGGTCGAGACCACCGATCAGTGGATTCTCGATCGCACCGGAATCCGTGAACGGCACATCGCCGACAAAGGAGTGGCCACCAGCGATCTGGGACTGCAAGCCGCGAAGAAAGCCTTGGCCGAGCGGCGCATCGCTTCCGACGATCTGGACGCGATCATCGTTGCCACGGTGACGCCTGACATGCTTTTTCCTTGCTCCGCGTGCCTGGTGCAGCACAAACTGGGAGCGAAAAACGTTTGGGGATTCGATTTGAATGCTGCCTGCTCGTCCTTTGTTTACGCGCTGCAGGTGGGATCCCAATTCATCACCTCGGGAGCGCACCAGAAAGTGATGGTGATCGGCGCAGATGTAATGTCGTCGGTCATCGACTACACCGATCGCGCAACTTGCGTTATTTTCGGCGATGGCGCCGGCGCGGTGATCCTCGAGCCCGCCGACGATTCCTTGGGAGTGATCGATTTCCTGAACGAGGTGGACGGCTCGGGAGGCTGTTCGCTGTACATGCCGGGTGGTGGCAGCTTGAATCCCGCCAGCCACGAGACGGTCGAGCAAAGAATGCATTATGTGCATCAGGATGGCCAGGCGGTGTTCAAATTTGCAGTCCGCAAAATGGCGGAACTCTGCGAAAAGCTTCTGCAGCGGAACGGCCTCACCGGCAAAGATATTGACGTGTTCATCCCACACCAGGCGAACAAGCGGATCATCACGGCCACGGCTGACCGGTTGGGAATGCCGATGGAGAAAGTGATTATCGACATCGATCGCTACGGAAATACCACCTCCGCCACGATTCCTCTGGCGATGAACACGGCGCGTCAGGAAGGCAAGCTCAAGAAGGGCGACATGGTTCTGCTTGCGGCTGTGGGCGCAGGATTCACCGTGGGCACCACGCTGTTGCGATGGGCATACTGAGCAACGGGTCTGCTACCGTCCCACGCCGATCATCGTTCGGAAGCCCTAGACTGGGGCCGTGCCCAACACGATAAAGCAACTCGAGTCGATCATCCGTCGCTACTCTCCCGGTTCCGGTTTGCTCTTCTGCTGCTCGAAAGGTTTCTGCAGGTAGCGCCGGGCTTCGTCGAGCGCACCCTGAGTATTGTCGTTAGTCTGCAGCGCCTGACGGTATTCGTTAGTGGCGCGCTCGCGCTGCCCCGTGATGTCGAAAATCTTGCCGAGTTGGATGTGGCTCCAGACTTCGGTCCAACGCGGTTCTCCATCACCATTGAGGGCGTCCCGATAAGCATTCGCGGAGGCCTGATAATTCTTCTGCTGGAAAAATACTTCGGCGATGCGATAGTGCGCCAGCGAACTGTTCTTATTTACTTCCAACGCCTTGTTGTATTCGGCGAGCGCACCGGCAAGATCTCCCTGCTGTACCAGCCCCTGTCCACGCTGAATGGAAGCGCGCAGCTTGATGTCCGGAGAATTCTTCAGCACCTGGTCGTTGGGATCAATCGAAATGCGGCGCGGTCTGCCAAACGTCTCGATTGTGAACGCGGAATCTGTGCCCACCACGTCGATCCGTTTCTCTTCGGTTCTCCCGTCCGTATCAATCTTCAAATCGATTGGCATGCGGAAGAGATCCAGATCCTGGGTTATTTCGCCGACCACCCGAAAGCCTGGAGGCCTCTCCTTGGCATTCTTCGGCGGCGCAGTATTGCCTAGCCGATAGACGGTGTACTTGACTTTGAATTCGGGAGCGCCGGTTGAATCCAGCCACTGGGAGAAAAACCACGTGAGCTTGTCGCCGTAGTCGTGCTCGGCGATCTCGCGAAAATCGTCCATGGAGGCCGATTTCCCGGTATACTTCGCGTAAAACGTGCGCATGGTCTGATCGAATTTCTGCTCGCCTTCCACCCAGCGCAGCATGTGCAGAATCATCGCGCCCTTGTCAGTCACCAGCGACTGGAACTCGGGTGAAAACATGTCGAGCTTGCCGACGGTCGCAAGCGGTACGGTGTCGTAGGCAAGCGCGCCGACAGACATGTCTTTTACCGCCTCTTGCAACCCGGCTTGTCCCGCAGCACTCTCGATATACCTTGCTTCGGAGTAACGAGCAAAGCCGTCGCACAGCCACCAATCATCAATCGAGGCCGGACTCACCGCGGTACCCCACCATTGATGAGCGATGGTGTTTGCCAGCAGCCGATAGTTCACTTTCTCGGTCACGGCGCGTCCGGCGATTGCTGCCAGCGACGGAGCCCACGCCGAGGGCACGGTGTCATCCGGAATCTCTACAACCCGGAGGGTGCTCGATGGAGGGACCCCATACAACGTGATGAAGTAGGTAAATTCTTTGATCGCAGTTTCCGCATACTCCGCGCCCAGGTTCTGGTGAAGGGGCTTAAAGAAAACGTGCAGATCGACACCGCCTTCGTCGCTCTTGAATTCCTGGAATGTCCCTGCGATGATCGTTCCCGGAAAACTCGGTTTGTTCCAGACGAAGGTGTAGGTCTTTACCAGACCCGACGTTGTAGTTTTCTTCAGAACCGGAGTACTGCTCTCGCTTTCCTGCCCGCTGCCAATTACCACCATGTGCGCAGGAACAGTAATGTTCATGGTCGCGGTGAAGCGATTAATGCCATAGGCCTCAGCCGGAAACCAGCGCCCGGCGTAGAGCAGGTAACTTGTGTCATCACCGATGTAGGCCAGCTTGAGCCCTTGCACTGGGCTGTCATCGGCCGATTCGAGCGCGCCATCGTACTCGAAGGTCAGACTGGTGGACTCATCCTTGTTGAGCGGTTTCGGAAGTTCGACACGGACGCTGGAATCCTGGGTGATGCGTTCCGCAGTCAATGGCTGGCCAGAGTCATCGGTCACCTTGGTGACGCGCAAGTCATTGTGCAGCTCAAAAGTAGCAGCATTGATGTTTTCAAGCGCAGTGAACTTCACTGTGGCCCTGGCGGCCAATCGGTGAGTGTGAGGCGTGAGTTCGGCGTCAATTTGGTAATCCGTTACGCGCAACCGCGTTTTTTCGGCTGCCCAAGCGGGCAAGGAAAACAACACGAGTACAAGAGCAAAAGCGCAGATGACGGCCCGAAACTGGCGCCGGGGTTGACAGTACATGAAAGAGACGTCTCCCGTGAATTCCCTTAATATGATTCTGATTGTGACGCAAAAGATGCTGGCGGCACAAGGGTTAGACAATCTTGTTACAGAGATGGAGCAAACTACATCTTCTTCTTTTCTGCTAAGAGCTGCAGGATCACTTCTGCGGCTCGCTCTGCTGGGTGAATTCC
>DASPSE010000376.1:0-32950 GCA_035624085.1 Terriglobales bacterium | reverse complement strand
GAGTAGGGACCGACGCCGGGGGCATCATTCGTGCAAACGACTTTACGCATACACCTCCCCTACAAATTGCCAGCCGGCGGCATCAACCAGCGCGACCCCTTAACGCGCGGTTGCAGCTTCTCCATTAGCGAATGAGGGCGTTTTTCCCGGGCGCCCGCCTCCATGACTCAGCGGTGAGCCTCGGGTGCCGAGGCCATGGCAACTCGGAAGCAACCGCCACGCTTCTGTCCTGGAACATGTTAGTAAGTTAGCTAATATACGAACGATGTTGGCACGATTTCATCTCGCTTGTCAACCCCTCGCCCCTGCTGAAGGAGAGGCACTCGCGGGCAATCGCGAGTCTTCGACGATCTCAAGGGTTGTTGATTGTTCGCACGATCGCGTCTCGATGGCATCGCGTACAATGAATTCGGGATTGCGGTTTTTTTAGGCATTCTGGGCATTGTGCGATCTACCGCGATTCAATAACTTGCCTATTTTCAAGGTGGGTGGACAGTTCGAGCCCGACTAGCTCCACCATCCTTTTCTGGTTCGAAAAAGGAGAGGTATGCGGGGCGGTCTTGAAGTTAACGAGCACCGCTACTGGGAGTCGATGACTGCCGGGACCCAAGTCCGTGCCAGTGCGGGTAAATCTCCGCTCCGAGAGATGTCAACGCCGCAGCCGATTGCGCATCGGGAATGCCATACACCTCGAAGCGGCTGATCGTCGCAAATGTGAGCAGCTTCGGAACCAGCTTCCGCACCACCGCGCCCGCCAAATGCTTCTGCACTGCATCCTCGTTCGCGTAGGTCTCCAGCAACCGGCAGCGGCTGCGATCCTTACTCAGAAACCATTCGTATTCCAGCGCTCCGGGCTCTTTTGCGGTGTCGTCGGTCATTAACTTGACCGTGGCCGCGAAATCTTCGAACTTGCCTTCGAGGATCGTGAGGTCGATTACGAAATGCACTTTGTATGAATTCATCTGAATTTATCCCGAGCGCCCTATCGGCTCGCCACCGAAAAAGATCTATCGTCCGTTGTTAATCAAAACCACCCTATGTGTCTAAGACAGCCTTACGCTTCCTTTCCAGAGATTTCACGATTTTCTCGGCATTTTCCCGCTTGACTCCCACTTCTTCCAGGGCCGTGCGAAAGTGCTGGAGGAACAAATCGAAGTGCGCATCGTTCAGCCCTTGATCTCTGGCCTGAGTATGTGCGAGATGAATATCTTTGCCGGTATACACTCCTCCCCCGAGGAGCATGTTGAGGAACATAATCTGCCGCGAGCGGAGGTGCGCCATGTCCGTTTGCCCAAAAAAATCGCGCAGCCTGTCATCCTCCAGAACTTTCTCATAGAAGCGTTCCGTAGCAGCCTTGATAGTCGCATGCCCGCCGATCAACTCATACAGGTTCTCAATCATGCTGTCCTCCTGCCGGCAGTAAGAACGAGGCAGATTCCCGCGCAGCAATAAAAGTTTACAGTCTTCATTCTAGTTTTCTTTGAGGTGCAGTCAACCTATGGACCGCCATGGGCATGCAGCGCCCAATTTTGCTCCGGCGTGACGAGTGACCGGCCTCGTCTTAACGTTAACGAGATTTTGCAACATGTGACGTGGGATCGTGCTAGACTCTGGCTCGAACTCCCATGCCCCTCCGCTACGTGATCGACAAGGAACGGCGATTGGTGCTCACGACTGGCTGGGATCGTCTAACGTACGCTCAGACAAAATCCCTTCAGGACCAATTGCTGAACGATCCCGACTTCGACCCGAAGTTCAACCAACTGATAGATCTAACCGCGTTAACGGGGCTGGGTATGTCGACGGAGGAGACCAAGGCGCTTGCCAGCCGCACAGTCTTCGCTCCTTCGTCGCGGCGTGCTTTCGTCGCGACCAACCCAGCCGTTTTCGGAATGTGCCGGCTATATGAAGCCTCGCATCACGGTTGGGGAGAGCACGCAGAAGTCCGTGTGTTTTCTGATCGAGACGCGGCACTGGAATGGCTCGGTGTGGAGGCCATTGGCGACCCGGTCAAATCTGGCCGCGAAAGAGACGAAAGTAAAGATTGTTGACACCCTGAGAACAGCAAATACCTAATCTTGTTCCCGATAACATTGTTTCCGGTTAACTCCAAGATTGCCGAAAATCAGGCGTTTGACGCGGAACATGTGCCAAGGATCCGCCTGAACGCAGCGGGACTCATCTGACAGCACGGGGTGCCAGGGCAATCTTGGCGATCAAACCTCACGGCTGCGCTCCAATCTGATAGTTCAAGGTCGAAAGAGCAAGCCGGTACTGGTACTGAGCATTTACGTAGCCGATGGCGGCATCGGCCTGCTGCAGTTGCGCCTGGCTGAGTTCGACGATCGATCCCAAGCCCAACTGATAACGGCTCTGGGCAAGACTTAGGCTAAGGTCGGCCTCTTTGGCGAGCTCCGCCGCGACCCCGATGCGTTGAAACGCCGTATTCGCAGCTAGCCAGGCAGTTCGAATGTCGCGTACGATCCGGTCGCGCAAATCCCGAGCCGTCTCCGCAGCGGCTTTCGCCTTGAAATTTGCTTCCGAAGCTTGCGCAGTGTACAGGAAACCGTTAAAGATCGGCACGCTCATGTTGACGCCGATAGCACCATACCAGCTGGAAACGAAATAATTAGGAGAGCAGCCGTTGACACAGTCGGGGCGCACGGGCGTTCCGCCAACAATACCGAGTGCGCTAAGCGTGGGAAAAAGTTGTTCGTGCTGGGCGCGACGAAATTTCTCCGCCGCCTGTTGATCATAAGTGAGTGCTTGCAAGTCGGGACGCTGCTGTAAAGCGAGATTGGTGAGCACGTCTACATCTGGAGGCGGAGCCGGTGGCTGGGTATTTTCTTCGGCCAATTCATAGTGGATTTGTTGGTCGAAACCCAGCACGGCGGTAAGCGCGGCGATGGTTGAGTCGACATTGTTCTGCGCATCGAGCTGCAAAAGTTCTGCTTGCGACAGATTCACCTGGGCAAAGGCTAGGTCCAAAGTTGATTTCAGATTGTTTCTTGTCAGTTCATTGACTTGATGTTCGACCGATTGCCGAGTCGTTACGGTTTGTTGCGCCACTTTCAGCAGAGCCTGCGCCTGCAGCGCGTTATAGAAGGCCTGATCCGTGGCGAGAACTATGTCCTCGGTAGTGGCCAGCGCATTGGCGTTTTGCGCCTTCTCAAGCAACCTTGAAGACGAGACAAGATTGGTAGTGCGGCCAAAATCGGTGATCAGTTGGCTGAGCGTAACCCCACCGCCAGCATGATCCAGCAGACGAGGCGCATTGAGCGCACCCGCGCCGATCCGGCTTCCCTCGTTGGCGTCGACGGCGGTGATCGCGCCATTGAAAGTAGGCAGTTCCGCCGAGCGGGTTTCGCGATAAATCTGGTGCTGCGCCAAGGCGAGCAGGCGCCCTACGCTGATGCGAGGATTGTTCTTGATCGCCAGTTGTTCGGCTTGCGTGCGGGTTAACCGCATCACGCCACTTGTTGGCAGACTGGCCTGAGCTGGGGCTCGAGGATTAACTGTGGGAACCGTTAGCGACTCGGCTTGCGGAAAGGCCGCGACCAGTGCAGTTCGAGTTTCTGAAGTCATCACAACCGCGTTCAGGCTCTGCGCTAGTTGCGGGTTAGGAGCAGACGGGAGGTTTGCCACTGCCTGCAAATTATCAGGCGTCTGTGCCAGGCCAAGGCGGGGCAGAGCCGCCAACAAGGACAACAGTAACGTGCGAACTATCAAGGTATTCGCTTTGATCATCGGGTTGCCTTCTGTTTCACTGCGCTGGCTCCACGCGTTCAGTCTCCGCGGTCTGCTTCTTCTTCCTGCCGTAAATCAGCACATACGCGGCTGGCACGATGAAAATCGTCAGGAGAACCGATGAAGTGAGGCCACCGATAATGGCCCTCGCCATGGGCGTGTACTGCTCTGCGCCGGTGCCTAATCTCAAAGCCATCGGAGTCATGCCGATAATGGTGGCCAGGGACGTCATCAAAATGGGACGCAGGCGGACGCGACAGGCGGTGATAGCGGCGTCCATCGTCGACAATCCTTGTTGCTCCAGATTGTGCGCAAAATCGACAATGAGAATGCTGTTCGAGTCGGCAATTCCGACCAGCATCAGGACTCCCATCAGAGACATCACGTTCAATGTGGTGTGGGTGAGCGGCAGAATTATGAGGACACCCACGAATCCCATGGGGATGGCCAGCATGATCAGGATAGGATCGACGAAGGACTTGAACTGAGCGGTCAAGATCAGGAACAGCAGAATGAAGGAGATCGTGAAACCGAGAGCAAAGCTCTTAAATGATGCTTCCATGCCCTCCACCATGCCGCGCAGATTCACGCGCACATTGCCGGGAATTTTCGTTCTGGCAAGAACGTTCCGGATAGAATCGGTGACCCCGCCCAGGTCTTCTCCGCTGGGAGTGACGTAGACATCGATGGCGCGCTGGATCTGGTAGTGGTCGACCTCGGTCGGAGTCGGGATCTGTTTGATGCTTACCACATTGTTGAGCACCGTGATCGGCCTGCCCCCGCCACTGCAGGCCCATGCGGGCTGAGGACCGCCGGGCCGCGGCGGCGTGGCCGGGCCACAGCTCATTGCGGCTCCATCGCCCGGATCACGTAACGGAATCTGCCCTAAGTCCGTCATGTTGTGAATCGCGGCGTGGCCGTTCTCGAAGAACTGCACGGTCAGGTAATAATCGTTGCCGGTCTTGCGATCGACCCAGTAGTTAGGAGCGATCATATAGTCGGAGTTGAGTGCGGTGATGACGTTATCCACCACGTCTTTTTGGCTGAGGCCCATTTCACCGGCATGAACGCGATCGACATCCAGGCGCAAGGCTGGATAATCCAGGTCCTGGGGAATGTAAATCTGGCCCACCCCGCGCACAGATCGAATTTGCGCAGCCAGGTTCTGCGCGATGCCATAGATTTGATTCAGATCCGGGCTGCTCACCTGCACGTCAATCGGCGCCGCTTTGCCCATATTCAAGATGGCATCGACCATCGAGCCACTGGAAAAGAAGGTTCGAATATCGGGATATTGCTTTGCCATCCGGTTCTGAACCCGATCCATGTATTCGAAACTGCTCAGCCGGTGGTCTGCCGTTAACTGCACCTGAACGGTCGCAGTGTAGGGACCGGAATTGGTGGTGTACAGCGAAGAAAAGTCTGGAACCACGCCGATGTTCGAGACGATTCTCTTCAGATCTTTGGGTTCCACCGTGTTCCGTATCAGGTCTTCCACCTTCGCGGTGTATTGGTCCGTTACCTCGATGCGCGTGCCGGTGGGAACCTTCAGGTTGATGGTGAATTGTCCGGCATCGGTCTTCGGGAAGAACGCCAACCCTAAGAGCGGATAAATTGCCAAACTCGCCAGGAACACGCCGGTCAAAGCTGCCACCGTGAGCCCGGGGCGTTGCAATGCCCGCCTCACCCAATACTCGTAATAATCCAGAATCTGGTTGAACATTCGGTTGAAGCGGGCGTTGAACTTGTCCATCCAGGAATGAGTGGCTGGTGAGGTGTTTTCGATTTCATAGCCTTCGGCCTTGCGCTCCGCGGCATGGGGCACCGCCTTAAGAAATCGTGAGCAGAACAGCGGAATTACCGTCATCGCCACAACAAACGAGGCCAGCAGCGAAAGGCAGAACGCCAGAGCCAATGCTGAAAACAGGAACTTGGCCACACCGTAAAGAAAAACTACAGGGAAGAAATCAACCACATCGACCAGCGTCGCGGCCAGCACCGCCAGATCGACTTCCGCGCCGCCGGCTTCCGCCGCGACCAGCGGCGCCGCGCCCATTTCCAGATGGCGGTAGATGTTCTCCAGAGAGATCACTGAGTTATCGATCACGCGCGAGAAAGCCAGCGCCATTCCCCCGAGGATCATGGTGTTCACCGTGCTGCCCATCAGTGCCAGTACCACGAATGCAGCGAGCGCAGACAGCGGAATTGAAAGCAGCACAGCTGAAGTGGCGCGAAAGCTTCCCAGGAAAATTAGAATCAACAGGCTGGTAAGAATCAGCCCCAGGAAACCCTCATGCAAGACCGTGTGAATGGCTTCTTTCACGTACACCGATTGGTCAAAAACGATGCTGGTGACCATCTGCTTGGGGATATCGTACAGATGCTTGATGAGTTGCCGAACTCCGTCCACGACCGCGATGGTGTTGGTATCGCCACCTTGCTTCATGATGGGGATGTAAGCGGACTTCTGGCCGTCAATGCGCACAATGTTGGTTTGAATCCCGTGCGCGTCCTCTGCTTTTCCCACATCGTTGACCGTGACCCAGGAATGTCCTCTGACTTTGACAGGAACCTGATCCAATTCGTTCATGTTATCGACCAGGCTGTTCGAGTAGACGTAGTAGTCGTAGGGCCCCATTTTTACGTCGCCCGCGGGCAGGATCAGATTCGAGTCGTTGACTGCACCTACCACGTCCATGAGGCTGAGCTGGCGGGAGAGCAATTTGTACGGATCGACGTAGACCATGATTTGGCGGTAAATGCCGCCGAAGACGCCGGGAATCTCGGCGCCGGGCACGAGCGCGATCTGGTTGCGAATCTGGAACTGAGCGTAATCGTGAAGCTGCGTTTCATTGAGACCTTCACCCTTGACCGTGACCAGGGCCACGGGCAAGCTGGACGCGTCAAACTTCAAAACCACCGGCGGAAGCGTTCCCGGCGGTAAGCGCTTCAAGTCGGCCAGAGCCAGGTTGGAGAGTTCGCTGACATCGGTGTCGGCATTGGTTCCGGGCTGGAAATATACCTTGATGATGCTGACCCCCAGAAGCGACCGCGACTCCATGTGATCGACGCCGGCAGCCAGAGTAAAGAAACGCTCGAGAGGATCCGTGATGTCGTACTCGATGTCCTCGGGCGGCATGCCGGTGTAAAAGGTCGCCACCACGACTTCTGGCAAATTGATCGGCGGAAACAAATCCACCGGCATGCGCGCCACGCTGGTGACTCCGAGGACCAGCAGCACCAGGCAGAGCACGATGATGAAGTACGGATTACGAATGGAAAACCCAGGCATAAACTTTTATCCCATCATGCTGAAACCAGGCAGTACCCGAAACCATTTATGGGATAGCTTGGCTCTGTTGACATCCCCGACAAGCCCTAGAATTGTCATTTCGAGGGGATTCATCCCCGAGAAATCTGCTTGCTCTTTTTCCGGCGAAACAGCAGATTCCTCTCGGCTGAAGCCGGTCGGAATGACAAGCTCTATTGGCGGAAGAGGGATGTCAAAGGAGCCAGATAGCTTCCTCACTGTGTGTTTGTCTCCTGGTACTGCAGTACCGCCACCGTTTGAGGGTGAACTTTTTGACCGGATTTCAAACCGTTGCGATCGCTGACTACGACTTGTTCTCCCTCGCGTAATCCAGAAATTATTTCGGCGTCATTGCTCGTCTGCAGCCCGACTTGCACCACACGGTTCTCCAATGTCCCGTCACGATTCACCACGAAAACTGTTGTTTTATCGCCTTCGTGGTCCAACGCCTGTACCGGCACGGCTGGAACATTCTCTTTCTGGTCGAGCTGCAGTTCCGCTTCGGCATAGAGACCTGGCAGCAAAACTCTTTGGGGATTGGAAACGTCCACCTCGGTGTGCATGGTGCGGGTATCGGCTCTCACATCCACAGAGAATCGTGTCACTTTCCCTGGGAAAGTCCGGTTGAGCGAGGGAACGCGAACGTTTACTGGATCTCCGACCCGAATGTAGCGAACATAAGACTCTGGAACCGGAATGACGAGACGAAACAAGTCGTCCTCCGACAGTCTCACCAGAGGCATGGCTTGCGTGCTGGAACCGGTGCCCGCCTGCATCAGTGTTCCCAGATTCGCAAATCTTTCCGTGACGACCCCTGTAAATGGAGCGACGATCTTGGAATAGTCGTATAAGGTTTGGTCGTGAATCAGTTTTGCCTTGGCTGCCGCAAGTTGGCTCTGTTCAGCTTCCAGTGCCGCTTTCCCGGCGTCAACCTGGGAGGCCGCGGCTAAGTCCTTACCCTGCGCGTCGTCGACTTCCTGCTGCGCCACGATTCCGGGTTGGGTCTCAAAGACTCCGTTCAAGCGCGTGAATTCGAGGTGAAGCGCCTTGTATTGGGCTTCATAACGCTTCAATTCGTTTTCTGCGCGGCTGACCTCGTTGGCTGCATTCTTTATTTCCGCTTGATCTTCCTGGAGCTGGGCTTCCAACTCGGGAATCTCCAGGACCGCCATCACCTGACCTTCCTTCACGTGCGTTCCGTAGTCCACGTTCAATTTCTGGACGTAACCTGCCTCCTTGGCGTAAACATCGATCTCCTGGAACGGCACCAATTCAGAGGACAAGGTAAGGTGTCGGCTGAGCGTTTTCTGCACCACGTTGGTGACGCCGACGGTAATCAGGTTTTGCGAATCCGCCTCGACTCGTGAACTGCGCCCTGAGCACGAGGACAGTCCGGCCGCGAGCATTGCCGTAAGAACCGTGACGCTGACGAGAGAGAAGTTCAGCTTGCCACTTCGTCCGCGCACCCCCAGAAACGTGGAATCTTTATTCGTCAATTTCTAACCATCAGCCTTCTCTGGCATCCCGCCAGAATCATGCGACTAACGTAAATCCTTCATCATCTGACTCAGCTTCTCCACCGAAAATTCCTTCGAGCGGCAGAAGTCGATGACCTTCTGCTCGCCTTGCTGCAATCGGGCCGCAGCGTTGGGAATTTCGGCCGCGATTTGCCTCGGGATAGTTAGGATCCCGTGGCGGTCTCCGTGCAACAGGTCTCCCGGTTTCACTTCCAGCCCTCCGACTTTGACCACACATGCGAGGTCGAACATGTGGGCATAAGCGTGCGACACGGCGACATTTCCGGCAAAGAGTTGAAAGCCCAAATCGCGTGCACGCGGCAATTCCCTGACGGCGCCATCGGTTACGTATCCAACACAGCCGAGTGCTTTCAAAATGGCCGCGTGCATATCGCCGAGGAAAGCCCCGACCCCAGGCGGTTTGTCCATGTCTTCGACAACCGCAATGCGCGGCGCCGGAACCTGAAGGATGCTGTGCCACCAGTCGGAGCGGTCGTGATAAATGCGTCCTGCTATGGGCGGCTCGCCCGTGCGCAGGCGTGCCGTCGCGGCGTAACCGGCTATCGGCGGAAAATCTTCAAACATGCAGCGAATCTTGGCATCAGCGAAGCCGGTATTCCGCAACCTCACGTTGAAAGTCTCGATCGCGTTCGAGACCACACATGTGTCCAGATGCCGAAGCGTATCGAGCTGCTCCTTTGACAGCAAAGGATCGAGGTCCAAGTGGATTCCTCCTTCGACCTGCCTGGGCAATTCAATGTCTGGGGAAGCACATCGAGCCTGCACGCGACGGGCAATACCCAGACAATCACAACGGGAAACCAACTCAAACCAACATGAGGTAACTGCCCGAATAGTTAGAGAAAGAGTTCAGGCTGAGGCGGGGGCCGGTTATACAGGCTCTTGTCAAAGACGTGACTTGGCCGCGGAGTTTCTGCAGGAGCGACACGGGAGTACAACGTGATCGGTCTCCCGAGGGTGGAAGTGTCAACCGACGCTACCCAACGGATCGCATCCCGGTTGAGATGCTGGCGCTTGGGTTCAATGGATCTACGTTCCAGCGATTTTGAAGTATGGACCTGGGAAGTAGCTTGAACGCAAAAGCGAGTTGCCAAGCTGACGGTCAAAGCGCAGATGAGCAGCATAACCACTGCGCCCGGACAGCCATATCTGCCGGTCCTGCGGTCTCTCAGCTTTGGCATGGGGTTGCAGACAGCGTAAAGTACGCGCGCAAATTATATATCACGGCCAACACCGGCCCGAGCTGTAACGTTGGTAACGAGGCTATGTCAACTTTGATACGGCAACCTGGCCTTAAGTTGCCCGTCAAGAATAGGGCACGAGCTGAAGCGGCGTCGAACCGCGAAATATTCTAGGTCCCAGGCACACAGGTTTGGCATCACACTTTACATAGACAGTGGCTCTACACGCGGGAGTGACAAATGACGAAGACAACGATTTTCCTGATGGTGCTGTGTGCAGCCCTATCGGTAACCGCACAGACGAATCAGTCGAGCACTGCAAATCAGCAAAGTTCCAAGAAGGCCAAGGACGAAGTAACGGTGAGAGGCTGTCTCGGCAAGTTGAGCACGGATTACATCCTGACCCAGCCGGACCAAGGCAACAGCTATGAATTACAGGGGATGAGGTTTGCGCGCTATCTGGGACAGGAAGTTGAAGTAAGCGGCGTGCAGTCGCCGTCCCTGAGCACCAGTTCTGATTTTCTGGCAAGGTCCGGCTCTGCCAGCCCGGTTACGATCACGGTGAAATCGATCAAGACCATCGCTAAGCGCTGCTCAGATTGATGGCTGTGCGACAGAGCTACTCGCAATCCGGCGGCATGGCCATGATTTCGGCGTTGGAATCGCAAGGCGGCTTCTTCTTAGCGGGCTCCAGCAAGGCCGGACGGTTGTAGCGCAAAATCCACAAGCCCTGGTTGTTCGTAAGGTAGATCAGGCCGTGCCCGCCATCCGGCAGAAGACTGGTGACTCCATTGAACTCTTGGAGTGTTTTGGGGTTGTGTGGATCACTGAGATCGAGAATGCGAATCGTCTCCGTGGGATGGTTGCTGCTGGTGAGAGTGGTGGGTTTCTTTTCGGGCGCTTCGGCAATGGCTACGTCCGGGCTGACCATTTCCAGATTGCCGGCGGTGGCCTGATTCGACTCTGCAGTCCGCTTAAGCAAGTTCGGCTTCTCAGGCTTGGTGACATCCACAATCATGAAACCTTGCTTTGAAGCCTGCTGCACGTAGAGATAATTTCTTCCATTCTCCTTCTGGAGCAGCATTTGGTTTCCCGTAGGCTGAGGAAGCGGCAAGTGCGCGATCACGGTTGCAGGCACATCAGTCGGTTTAGGCGGCTGATCCTTCGCAGTTGCTGACGAAAACGACAGCGCGAAAACTGTTATTGCTAAAACAAGACTTTGCCGCACGATTCTCATAACTTCTTTACCCCGTACTTCCTTTGCGGGCTGACGTACTCAGCGAACTATACCACGCCCGACTGCGATCGACTCCTCTTGCGATTCTGAAGGCCCAGATCAAGGAATCGACCTGAGCCTTCGCTACCCTTACTGTTCCGCTATGACAGCGACACAACCGTTGCTGCTTTGGGTTGTGCAGATGCCGCCAGACTGCATGGGCACAAAGGCGTGGTTCGTGCTGGGATCCACTGCGACACTGTGCGAGTTGGTGTTGGTTGGAACGTTCACCAGCCATGTGTTGGTTGCGGCGTCGATAACACCCATAACCGGCCCGTTCGGCATGTCTCGGGAAGCCGTGTAATACTTGTTGTCGCCAGGGTTGTACCAAATCTCGTCTACGCCTCCGACGTTCGTTATATCGGCGAGGATGTTACCGGAGGTGCCATCGATAACATACTCGTTGGGCGGGAAGGCTTCGCCATCATGGTCTGCGCAGCCTACCAGGAAGTTGTTCCCTGGTCCCTGCACAATACTGGTCGGCATGCAATTCGGCGTGACGAAGCTGTTTACGACCACCGGACCGTTGCCCGTTCCCAGCTGCAGGTCGATCACGTCAATGTTGCCAATGTTGGTGGCGGTGGCTATGGAATTTGAGTTTAACTGCAGCCATTTGTCGGAGTTGGGATTGTACGCCATCCCGCCCAACCCAGCTGGCGCCACCGCACCGGCGCAACCTGCTGCCGGGTTAGTCTGGCTGCAGAACACTCCCGTCGTCTGGTTGAGGATGGGTCCGTGATGACAAGGAATTACGTAGGGCGTGCCGTTAGGAGTCGTGCCGAAGGCGGGGAAGCCAGCCGCGCCGTCAGCCGCGGATCCCGATACGCCACTGAAGACATGTGGGCTGGATGGATCCGGGCAGGCAAACGTGCCGCCGACCGTGTCCACCGGGATTCCTGAACTGAGACCCGCTCCGGGGGCTCCGGCTCCGTCATAGTAAATTTGGCCGATGATGCAGCTGGGAGGATTAAACGAGCCTCCGACACTCGGATCCAGCACCGGCGAAGGCAGCAGCGTGCCACCCCCCGAAACCCCAGTTCCTGGAATTCCGGTTCCGGACCCTTGAAGAGGATAGGGAAAAGGGCCTCCTGCCACGGAAGGAAAAGGGTAGGTAGCCGTAGCCGGGTTGTACCCCGCAGGGTAAGGCCCGTAGCCCAGCGTCTGATCAATTGGCAAGCAGTGTTGTTGTTGCAATGTTCCCGTCTTGTTCACGATGTGCGACACATCGATGAACGTGACGAATGGCAGCCCAGGGTCGCCATTGATGACGGACAGAACCTGATGGATCGGGTCATAGGCCATTTCGTCAGACCGATCATCGCCGCAATCCGTAGCTGAACCAGCTTCACCAAGCCACGAGGCAATGCAGCCCGAGATGCCCTGGGGACCATCGTAGTCTGCCGAAACACCCGTAGGGATGCTCGCCACAACGGTTGGCGGAGTGGGCGGAATAGTGGTTAGGTTCATCGTGGTCAGATCAAAAACGACGACATTTGAGCTACCGTTGCCCACGAAAAGGAACTTGCCATCCGGTGTGGTAGTGTTGCCGTCTGGTCCGGACATGGGGTTTACGCCGTTGGAGCGCGAGGCACAACACTGGGCGCCGGGAAATCCTCCGAACAGGTGGTTCGGACCAAAGCCCGTATTTAGATGGAAGGTCGGTCCGGGAGGCTGAGACGGGACCTGCAGCTGGGCCGTCGACATATCCGTTCTGCACGCGTACCGGGTAAAGTTCCCAAACACGTCGATGTCCGGCGGAATAACGTCTAACATGACCGTGGGATTACCGGGCTGCGGTATTTGAAAACACAGGCTGGCGTTATCACCATTGTCCGTGACCGCATTGGCTCCCTGAAGGGCATTCACGGCGACGTTTTGCGAAGTATCGATCACTACCATGGCCAAGCCGATCCGATCGGAAATATAATCGAGATAATGGCCCGGGGCGGCAGGATTCGGGGCGATCGTGCTTATGTCGAAGGAGTTGAATGGACCCCCGGGTTCTCCGGTCGGATTGTGTTCTGGTACCGGAATAACATCAATCACGGCATAGCCGCCCGCAGTGGTGGTGCCGCAAACCGGACAACCAGGCACGTTGCCGCAGCCACTCGCAATCACAAACAGCGCGGTGAGAAGAACAGTAAGCAGAATCCTCGATCTCATCGAATCTCCTCCTGCAATTTTCTGGACAGGGCCAAGCGATCATCACTCCATCGTTTTACAAATTCCGAAAACAACGGCGCCGTTCTGCAGGATGCATCAGAATCTGAACTGCAACTCCTGCATCAGTACATAGAAGTTCTGTGGCAACTGCCCGGTGGTGCTGGGCTGGTGCAGTTGATCGATATTCACGTTGAACTGGTATTTGATCCAATAATTCATGTACCAGTTGAAGCCGAACGAAATTTGATCAGTGTGAAAGTCGTACTGGGGGACGAAACCCGGCGTGTAGAAGTTCAGGAAGTTACCCGCGGGCGCGTTCGCCTGAATGCCGGAGTAGCGGGCAGTGATTTCCCATGCTCCCCAACCGCGTCCTGTGCCGCCGGGAGTGTCGGGACCAAACAGCGGATGTTTCACTCGCGGCGTGCCGTTTTCCGGCCGCTTTTCGCCCGTGATCAGGTAAGTGGTGCCGATATTCCACGCCTTGGCGCCGACGCCAGGCAGGGTGAGGAATCCCAGTCCGCCGACCGCTTCCGAACCTACGTCGTAACGTTGCTGCTGCATCTGCACGTACTCGCCGCGCAGGGCATACGGCCCCTTGATGTAAGTGAATTCGCCTTCGTATCGCTCAATGGGTCCGTTGATAGGGAGTTGCGGAAAGAAAGTGTATGCAGCGTCGGGCATTGCGCCGCTGAAGCTCACGTCACCTGACAGACCCCGGGAGCGGCTGTGAGAGACGGAGCCGCCAAAAGCCAATTCCTTGAGCCAACTGTTGCTGGTCTTCCGCCACGGGTAAAGCCGGAGCCTACCGACGAATTCGGGTTCATTAACCACATTCGACGTGACGCCACCACGGCCATTAAACGCGCCAACCCAGTACTGCAATACGCCTCCGGAAATATCCCCGTGGATTGTGATGCCGGGGCAGCGATACGCAGTTACCGCACAGGGATAGAGCAGAGATTGCAAGCCGCGCTCGACAAAGTCGAGGTTGGTAGCACCGATTCCGGTTTCCTGGGCGAAAGGCTCCTTAAACTGGCCGGCTTGGAACTGGAACTCGGGTCTGATCCGGACGTTGAGATAAACGTCTCGGACGATGGCGCCCGTGGTCGAGTTGGCATCCGTCAGCAGCGCGAAGTCGAAATGGGATCCGTAATTCCCCTGAAAGCCGAACCGGGCACGGCGAACCAGAAAGGTGTCGGCTGGCGCACCGTCGCCCTTGTAAGCACGGTAATCGTTATCGACATAGCCGTACGGGCTGATGCTGAATTGCCCATCCGGGCTTCTGATGAAGAAGTGCTCGCCATTCCAACCGGCAGTGAGCGGGGCGGCGTCTTTCTTGGGCGCTGCGGCGGGTTGGGCCTGATCAACTGCCGCTTCGTCCGCCGGGTCCGGTTGTACCAGCACCGTGTTCACGAGGTGCGGGGCGGTGCCGGCGGCAGCTTCCGGCGAATCGGTGGTGGCGGGAGTGACGTTCGCTACCGGCTTAATCTCCGTCGACCCCGCATCGCCTGCCTGGGACTTGCTCTCGGCGAGTTTCTGGACGATCGCCTTTAGCTCTTCGATCGTCTTGCGTTGCTCGAGAACCTCCTTACGCAGCTCATTGACTTCCTGCTTGGTTGCCCCGGAAGAAGCGGACGAGTTATCCGCAGTTTGTTGAGCCTGAGCCAGTACACCGGCCACAAATAACATTCCCAGCACAACATAGGTTGTTAGCGAGCGCATGTTTTCCTCTCCCGAGGTAAGGTGACAAAACGACACCATGCCGCGACCAATGCCTGTCACAGCAGGTAAAGCCAAGCGACCATCACGCGACGAATGACAGAGCGGAAAGGCCGCTCCGGTATGAAAAGCGGACCAATCCGTAGGGCTGCGGTTTACCATGACCGAATGACCTTTGTCAAGAAAACCTTTTTTGTGGTAGCGTCCTAATCTCTGAATTCACGATGTCACAACCCATACTTTGCGCCCTTCGCGAGCCTTGGCGTGCTTCGCGGTTAAAGGCTCTTACCGCGAAGGGCGCGTGTCCCAAACTCGGTTTACGGAAAGAAAATAACGAGGCAGGAATCCTACGGATAGAATCTCGCGCTTCGCAGTGATGGCCGTCACATAGGGGAGAGGCAGAGGAACAGGAGGGTCGTCGGTTATAAGAGTTTCTTCCCGCAAACGCCTGTCGCTGATAGAAAACCTTTATCAGGCAGATCACAAGAATAACCTTGGCCGAACCGCGCATTTTCGGCTAGGGTTTTATAGGCGTGCGCAAATTCTGCGCCGTTTGGGGTCCAGTACCCGCCTTGCTGCCCGCGGCCGTGCGGACAACAGAGAAAGCAGTTCCGCCATCGAACGAACCCCGATGCAGGGTAATATCTAATGCCAATGACACTGAAAGCTGTGGAAACGCTGCTCGACGTTCTGCACTTTGCGGACAGCCACACCGCGATCGTGCTTCCTGAGCTGGAAATCCGTCTCACCTACGACGCGCTCCGAAGCCAGGTGTTGGCGATGGCCGACGCGTTGGCGTCAGCTGGCGTTCAGCGGGGCGATCGCGTGGCCATCGCTTTACCAAACGGTCTGCGGGCGGTGGTGAGTTTTCTGGCGGCATCCATTGCCGGGACGGCCGCACCGCTGAATCCGGCATATCCCTATGAGGAGTTTCTGTTCTTCCTTCGTGACACCAGCGCGCGCCTGCTGCTATGTCCTCCGGCCGAAGCTGAATATGCACGCAGCGCGGCAGCGGATCTGGGAATTCCGGTGTTTCCTGTCGAGATCAACGACCAGGGTGGGGTTCATTTGAAAGATGCCCCTAAAGGCAAGACGGCGACTCCACCAGCCCCGGACGACATTGCGTTGATTCTCCATACCAGCGGAAGCACCGGACGGCCGAAGCGTGTGCCACTCCGCCATTTCAACCTGGCGGTGTCGGCGGCAAACATCGCCAACACCTATATGCTCACGGAAGACGATGTTTCCTTGTGCATTATGCCGCTGTATCACATTCACGGCATTATGGCCTCCACCATGGCAACGCTGCTTTCCGGTGGGACTGTGATCCTTCCCTCCAAGTTCAACCCGCTGGCTTTCTGGCGCATGGTGCGCGAATATGGCGTGACCTGGTATTCCGGAGTGCCCACCATGCACAAGCTTGTGCTGTCGCGTACGCGCGAGAAGCCCAGCGATCCCCACTCTCTGCGCTTTATCCGCTCCTGCAGCGCGCCCTTTTCCGCTGAGACTATTCACAAGATGGAAGAAATCTTCGGCGTGCCTTTTGTGGAAGCCTACGGCATGACCGAAGCGGCGCACCAGATGACCTCGAATCCTCTACCTCCGCGGCATCGCAAGCCGGGTTCAGTCGGGGTGGGGACCGGTATGCGCATCAGCATCATGGACGCGCTGGGCAATCATCTGGGAACCGGACAGCGCGGCGAAGTCGTTATCCAAGGCGCAAATGTGTTCCGCGGATACGAGAATAATCCCGAGGCCAATGCCAGGTCATTTGTCAGCGGATGGTTCCGGACCGGCGATCAGGGGTTCCTGGATGAAGATTGCTATTTGCATTTGACCGGCCGGATCAAAGACATCATCATCCGCGGGGGCGAAAATATTGCCCCCCACGAAGTCGACGAGGTGTTATTGAAGAACCCGGCGATCGCCAGCGCGGTCACTTTCGGTTTCATGCATCCCACGCTGGGCGAGGAGGTGGCGGCTGCGGTGGTGCTGCACGAGCCGGGCAGCTTGACGGAATCCTCCCTGCTGAAGTATTGCTGTGAGCATATGGCAGAGTACAAAACCCCAAAGAAAATTTATTTTGTAGAAAGCATTCCGACCACAGGAACAGGGAAGATCCGGCGACGTGCGGTAGCCGCGGCTGTGCTGGAAGAGCAGGGATGAAATTCCTGATTGCGGGAGCCGGCGCCATCGGGGCGTACATGGGCGCGCTCATGGCTCGCGCAGGTTTTGACGTCACTCTCTTTGCGCGTGGGCCGCATCTCAAAGCGATGCGGGAACGCGGCGTTCAGGTAAAAAGCTCTGCCGGAGATTTTGAAGCTCACCCAAAGATTGCCGGCACGCTCGAGGAAGTTGGCCCCGTCGATGTGCTCATCCTCGGCGTGAAAGCCCACAGCCTGACCCAACTGGCGCCGCACTTGCCGCCGGTGCTGGGCCCAGACACAACCGTTGTCAGCACGCAGAACGGATTACCCTGGTGGTTTTTCCAGGGCATTGGCGGAGAATGGGACGGGCTCTGCCTGGAGCGGGTGGATCCCGGCGGGGTCATCTCATCCGCCATTGAAGCGCGGCGCGTGCTGGGATCGATTGTTTATTTTTCCACCGAAATCATCACGCCGGGAGTAATTCAGCACATCGAAGGGAACCGCATCTCGCTCGGCGAGCCCGACGGAACCCGCTCCGACCGTTCTCGCCGAATTGCCGAAGCCTTGATCGCATCAGGTTTGCGCGCGCCGGTCACCACTCGCATCCGCAACGAAATCTGGGTCAAGATTCTGGGCAACGCTGCTTTCAATCCGGTCAGCGCACTCACTAGAGCCACTTTGGTGCAAATGACCCGTGATCCGGAGGTCTGCAAATTGGTTCGGGAAATCATGTGCGAAGCCGCAGCCGTAGCGGCGCGTTTGGGATTGGAGTTGCCGGTGTCGATTGAGCAGCGAATTGCGGGCGCAGCCAAAGTCGGCGAACACAAGACCTCCATGCTGCAGGATTTGGAAGCGGGACGCCCGATGGAGTTGGAAGCGGTGGTGGGCGCGATCGTGGAATTGGGAGAACGCGTCGGTGTTCCCATGCCACACACCCAAACGGTGTACGCATGCACGAAACTGCTCTCGCAGTGCCGGAGGTCGTCAGCGTAGGTCAACGCAACACGCACCGCTTTGTGTTGGCCGAGCACTCCATGGGAAGTGCTGTCGAAGCATCCCCTCAATAGGGGCAAAAGGCTCTGCCCGCGCTCTTGATCGTTGCAATATACTTCCGAGGCCAGCGGGGGCTTCGCCGCTGCTGTCTTCCTGAATGGCTCCTGCAATGATTTGTCCGTTATTATAAGGACTTCTCCACACAGTCCGGCCCTGGGTCAACTCCTGATGATCGTTGGCGAACCAGTTTGCTCGCGAAAGGGAGTCACGCCATGAACACCGCGCGCCTGCACAACTTCACCCTGTTATTTGCCGCCTTCATGTTCACGATCGTGACCTTGCCCGCCGTGGCACAGGACTACATGTTCAACCGCGCGGACTATGCGGCCGGCAACGACCCGATCGCCGTGGCCGTCGGCGATTTCAACCGCGATGGCCGTCCTGACATAGTGGTCGGCAACGAATTCGGAGATAACGTTTCTGTTTTACTCAGCAATTCCGAGGGAACGTTTCAGACTCAGGTGCAATATGCCGTGGGTGGCTCTCCGTCGGGTGTTGCGGTAGGGGACTTCAACAAGGATGGGAAGTTGGACATTGCGGTGTCGACTTTCTCCGGTGTGAGCATTCTGCTCGGCAACGGCGACGGCACATTTCAGCCCTACGTTTCCTACAGCACAACCGGCACTCCTTGGGCGATTGCGACGGGGGACTTCAATAAGGATGGCAACCTGGATCTGGCCGTCGCGGACGAGAGCGGCAGCGACGTGGAAATTCTGTTGGGCAATGGCACGGGCGGGTTCGGAAGTCCCACATCGTACACCACAGGCAGCAGTCCTCGGATGGTAGTAGTGGCCGACTTCAATAACGATGGATTCCCCGATCTGGCCACATCGAACTCCTTCGGCGCGTCAGTCTCGGTCCTGCTAAATAATGGCAATGGCACTTTCGCAACTAACGTGGACTACCCCACCGGCTCAGGATGCATCAGCGTCGCTGCCGGCGACTTGCGGCATATCGGCAGACAGGACCTGGTTGCGGGGACACAAGATCTCGGACAGGTGTGGGTGCTGCTTTCCAACGGCGACGGCACATTTCAGGGTGGGGTGTCGTACAAGGCCGGCGCGGGGTTTGCCGCTATTGTTGCGGTTGGCGATTTTAGCGGCGATGGCAAACTCGATGTCGCCGTGACCAGCGAGACGGTTGGAGGAGTCGTTTCCGTCTTGCTGGGAAATGGCGACGGAACCCTGCAGGCCAGCGTAAGTTTCGGGACCGGACAATCTCCGTACGGCATTGCGACCGCAGATTTTAACGGCGATGGCAAGCTGGATGTGGTCACAGCTAATGCCGGTTCCGGCAACGTCTCGGTTCTGCTCAGTGGCGGCGCCAGCATTTTTGCTTCCCGCACGGATTATGGCATCGGCAACGCGGCAGCCGCGATCATCAGTGCCGACGTCAACGGCGATGGCAAGCCGGACCTGATTCTCGCCGACAATTATGCCGGCTTGGTGTCTGTGCTGACGGGTATAGGAAACGGAACCTTCAACCCCCATGTGGACTACGGAGCCGGCAGTGACCCCGTTGCCTTGGCAGCTGGCGACTTCAACAAGGACCACCACATTGATTTGGTGGTTGCCAATGAGAGCGGCGCGGATGCGGTTTCTGTGCTTCTGAACAACGGCAATGGAACGTTTGGGTCTGCTACTCAATTCTCGATCGCGGGCGAAGCCGCTGGGGTGGCTGTAGCGGATTTCAACAAGGACGGCAATCTGGATATCGTGGCCACAGACTTCACCACGAACCAGATTTCGGTGCTGCTGGGCAATGGAGACGGAACATTTCAAACCCATGTGGACTATACAACGGGCAGCTTGCCGACGGGTGTGACCGTGGGCGACTTTAACGGCGACGGTTGGCCTGACGTGGCGGTGGCGAACGAATCCGGCACAGTCTCTATCTTCCTAAACAACAAGAAATCCAGTGGTACCTTCACACATTTGGGGGATTTCACAGCGGGAGGCAGTCCTGTTTCAATTGCGGCCGCCAGCTTTCGGAACAACGGCATCCTTGATCTGGCAGTGGCGACCGATACATATTCGCCCGGCGTTGTGGTCCTGCTGGGGAATGGCGATGGCACTTTCCAGGCCCCTGTTGCTTACCTCACCGGCAACAACGCCGTCTCGGTCACAACCGGTGACTTCAATAACGACGGCAATCTCGATCTTGCCGTGGCGGTTACCAACAACGGAAACTTCCCGGGATTCATAACCGTGATGCTCGGTCAGGGCGATGGAACCTTTCCAACGCAGCTCAGCTACGTGACCAGCCAGACCCCATACGGCATCACCGCTGCTGATTTCAACAATGCCGGCGCCCTTGATATTGCTACCGCCGATGGAGAACCGGCCGACGCGGCATCGGTGTTGTTGAATGATCCGGTGGTTGCATTCTTGCCCACGACGCTCACCTTTCCCAGGGAGCAGGTCGGAAGCACGAGTCCACTGCAAGCCGTTACCGTCAGCAACCCTGGCGTGACGCCACTCAAAATCTCGAGCGTCTCGACCTCGGGCGATTATTCGCAGACGAACACTTGCCCGGTTTCCCCCTCGACTTTATCGACGGGAGCCAGTTGCCAGGCGAGTGTTACATTCACACCCACGGCCGAGGGCAAACGGACTGGCAACCTCACGCTTAGGGACAACGTCGCGAGTGCCGCTCAGAGTGTCCCGCTCACGGGCACGGGTCTGGCGCCGGTGGTGACCCTTTCTTCCACCAGCCTGACTTTTGCTCCTCAGGTCCTTAATACGACCAGCCCATCGCAGAACGTCACGCTGACGAACACTGGCAATGAAACTCTAAACATTACTTCTATTGTTCCATCGGGAGACTTTGCCGAGTCGAACACCTGTCCTGCCAGCCTGGCCCTGAATGCCAATTGCACGATCGCGGTTACCTTCACGCCGACCACGATTAACACTCTCACAGGTGCCGTTACTCTGACTGACAATGCTCCCAACAGTCCTCAGACCATCTCGCTAACCGGAACAGGGACCGAGGTAGAGCTCTCAGCGACAAGCATCATTTTCGGAAATCAGAAGGTCGGAACATCCAGCAGCGTTAAGACGGTTACGATGACCAACGTGGGTACCAGCACCATGAACATAACGGGAATCACGATTGTGGGTACAGATGTGGGCGACTTCGCAGAAAAGACCACTTGCAAAGCGACTCTCGCGGAGGGGGCGAGTTGCGTAATCCACGTGGACTTTACCCCGGCTGCGACCGGGACACGGAGCGCCAGCGTCTCCATCAGCGACAGCGGCGGTGGCAGCCCGCAGACCATCGCGCTGACCGGAACTGGCACGTAGGATCCCTCGGTTCACTGATAACGATGTCATAACGTTCCGGCAAGATGTCAGGCGGGCAATTCCCCGATGGCGAGAACCTGCGTAATTTACAACGTCCACAGCTCGCAACTTGCGCAAGTCCCTTGGGTTCGATAGGCTAGCCGCACCCACGAACTTTTTCCACGGACAGTGGATCAAAGGAGGAATCCATGAAACACAAGTTGATGAGTTCTTTTGCTCTGATCGCGTTGATGCTGGCGCTGTCGTCGCCATCACCAGCTGCCGGAAGACATCCACAGATCGAAGATGCGCTACGTGCACTGCACAATGCGAAGGACCACTTGGAGCATGCTGCCCATGATTTCGGTGGCCATCGCGTGGACGCGATCCGGGCCATTGACGAAGCGGATCGTCAGTTGCGCATCTGCTTGCAGTACTGATGCCGGGTGTGATTGCGGCGAGGTGCCCCATTTCTCGCGTTCTGCGTCAGAGGTGGGGCGCCGTTCAACGACCAAACCGAGTCCATCCGCTTACAGATTAGAACTTTCTAAGGCGCAAGCCATCCTTGAGTTCTCACCTCAGCCGCTGCACTGATCTCCTTGAAAACCTTGCCGATGAGAAGCTGTGACAGTGTTTTGGAGAACCAGACATTAGCCAGAGCGGATGAGAGAAGCGCGCGCATGAAAGTGTTGGTTGGAGATCGCGACGCCATGTCGCGGCACATCATCGTTCAGACCCTGGCGAACACCAGCCTGGAAATCTGTTGTGTCACCGACGGAGCCGAGGCATGGGAACGCTTGAGTGGAGACCAGGCGCCACGTCTGGCTATCCTCGATTGGATGATGCCGAAACTCAATGGTCTGGAAATCTGCCGAACCATTCGAGAGCGTGGAGCGCCAGATTACACCTACATCATTTTGTTAAGTGAGCGGACCAATCGGGCCGACAAGCTGGCGGCTCTGGATGCTGGAGCTGACGATTACATCTCCAAGCCGGTGCACCAGTACGAACTCCTGGCCAAGGTGCGCATCGCGCGTCGATTCCTGGGAAAAGAGGATCGGCTGACCAGCATCGTTCACGGATGGCGCACTATGCTCGACAATCTTCCGTTCGGCGTCGCTTGCCTGAGCCGGAATGGAAATGTGCTGCGGGCCAACAAAGTCTTTGCGGAACTGCTTGGTCAAGATATCAAGGCCATCATCGGCAAGAACATAATTCCCACGAATCTGCGCCGGGCCGGGGACCTGACGAAACTGCGCGAGAGCATGCGGCAGTCCCAACCGTTCGACGCAACAGAAATGGAAATTATCCGGCAGGATGGTTCCGCAAGGTTTGCCATGGTGTGGGGCAGACCGCTTTCTGGCGTCGGAGAGATGGCGTTCGAGATAGTCACGGCCGAGGCTTAGGGTAGTGGTGCAATTTGATTGTCATCCTGAGCAAGCCTCTTTTGCGCAGCGAAGGATCTGGGCGAGCCGCGCGAACTGTCGCGCTTTTGGCGACAGAGTAATCGCGCGTTGGGCTCGCTTCCTTGTCAAACTGCACCACTACCAGGCTTAGCCGCAACTTGACTTACATCCCCGGCAACTTCATTCCGGCCAATTTTCGTGCAAAACTTGCCTTACCCATCTGCTTGAACATTTTTCGCATCTGGGCGTATTGCCGCAGCAGGTTGTTAACTTCCTGGACGCTGGTGCCGGAACCACGGGCGATGCGCTTGCGCCGGCTGCCGTTGATAACCTCGTGATGAATGCGTTCGTGCGCGGTCATCGAATTGATGATGGCTTCCACGCGATTGATCTGCTTCTCGTCCACTTTGTCGGCCTGTTTCTGCAGGCCCGCGAATGGGCCGACACTTGGCAACATCCCCATGATGTTCTGGATGGATCCCATCTTCTTGACCTGGCGTAATTGGTCGCGGAAATCTTCGAGTGAGAAGCCATCGCCGGCAATCGCCCGGCTGGCCATTTCCTGAGCTTTCTTCTTGTCGACGTGCTGCTCGGCTTTTTCGATCAGTGACAGAATGTCGCCCATCCCCAGAATGCGGGACACAACGCGGTCAGGATGGAAGGGTTCGATGGCGTCATATTTTTCGCCGATGCCGATAAACTTGATCGGCTGGCCTGTGACCTGGCGGATGGAAAGCGCGGCACCGCCGCGAGCATCGCCGTCCATTTTTGTCAGCACGACGCCGGTCAGTGAAAGTTTCTTGTGGAACTCGTCGGCCGAATTCACCGCGTCTTGTCCGGTCATGGCATCGGCGACGAATAAAATCTCCTGCGGATTGAGCAGTCGCTTGAGCGACTGCATCTCTTCCATAAGCCGGTCGTCGATGTGCAGGCGGCCGGCCGTGTCCACAATCAGCACATCGCAACCGCCGTTCACCGCTTCGCGGCGCGCTTCCTTAGCGAGGCGTTCCACTGTCGTTGTATTGGCCTCGGAAACTTCCCCTTCATAGATATTTGCCTTCACTCCTTGTGCTACGACTTTGAGCTGCTCGCGGGCGGCAGGTCGATACACGTCAACTGAAACCAGCAGCGGCCGGTGTCCGCCATTCTTCAGCCAGTAGGCCAGCTTGCCCGACGTGGTAGTCTTGCCCGACCCCTGCAGTCCCGCCATGAGCACCACGGTCGGAGGCTGCGAAGCAAATCTCAGACGTGCGGTATCGCGGCCGAGAGTCTCGACCAGTTCATCGCGGACAATCTTGATCACCTGTTCGCCCGGCGAAAGTGCCGTCATGACCTCCTGACCGACGGCCTTGGCCTGAATGCGGTCAATGAGCTGCTTGACAACTTTGAAATTGACGTCGGCTTCGAGCAGGGCGAGGCGAATCTCGCGCAGTGCTTCCTGAATGTTCTCTTCATTGAGGACGGCTTGCCCGCGCAGGGTCTTGAACGCGCGCTGGAGCTTTTCCTGAAGGTTCTCGAACATAGGCGCAGAACTATTTTATCAGCGGAAAAGATTAGGTAGTCAGCGAGGCAATTCGGACACGACAGCTGCCGTAGTTTGTGGTTTTCCAACCAATCGCTCGATGGCCACTCGCAACTCGTCCGTGTTGAAGCCGAACGGGCCGGGCCGGCTCTTGTACGCGACTTTGCCCTGGTTGTCGATCAGGTACATGCGGTCCGGCCAACCCGTGTAAGCTCGTTCCGTACCATTGCCGAAGTCGTCGAGCACGGCGGGGAATTTTATTCCCAGCTTACGTACGCAGGCGCCGGCAAGCGACGCTCGTCCCTCTTCATCTTTCGGGCTGGCGAACACGACTTTGTCGCGAATGTTGCTTTCCATCTGCCACACGTCACTGGGATGCGCCTCGAGAATGTAAACCGCGAGAAAGGCGACTTGGCCACCATATTGGTCGTACAGTTTATTGAGGGCAGGAACCTCCCGCCGGAAAGGTGGTCAAGTGTAGCTGCCGAAGATGAGCACGACCGGTTGCTTTGCAGTCAACGACGACAACTGAATTCGTTCCGACTTGTCGAGCTTCATCAGCGCGAAGTCAGGAGCCGAGTCCCCCGGATGCAGAGCTCCGGCCCGCGCATGCGTCCAGAGAGTCTCGAACGGCGCGAAGAGAAAAACCGCAGGACCAGGCATGCGGGACATTACACGCCCAAAGACTTCGGGCGGTTGGTGCATGGACCACCAGATCAGTCCGACGAATGCCAACCAAACGATCAGAGCCCCAATCAACACTCGCACCAGTATTGGCTTGGATATGCCCATCACTTGAAGCCCGAAATAATATGACACGAGCCCGAAGTCTGGCTCTAGTACTTTTGTCAGTATTTCTGGGCCTCTGAGTCTTAACTAGGGTCCTTCGGGCGCGCACATGGTTCTGACCCCCACCACAGGTAGAATGCTGCCGTGTGTCCTAATACCTACCGTGGTCGCCTGGCGCCTTCGCCGACCGGCCTTCTGCATCTCGGTCATGCGCGCACGTTCTGGATCGCCGCACAGAGAGCCACCGAGCACGGCGGAACGTTGATCCTCCGCAATGAAGATCTGGATCCGCAACGCTCCAACGCGGAATTTGTCCGCGCCATGATCGAAGATCTGCAATGGTTGGGGATCCGCTGGAAGGAAGGCCCGGATTGCGGCGGACCTTATGCTCCATATTCGCAAAGCCAGCGGCGCGAGCATTACTTGAAGGCCTGGCGCCAGTTGCGAGATGGTGGCTTCATTTATCCGTGCACCTGCTCGCGCAAAGATTTGGCACAAGCCGCAAGCGCGCCGAACGATAACGATGACGAGCCAATCTATCCCGGCCGATGCCGCTCCCGCACCGATGCTACAAAGTTCGCCGAACCAGGCGGCGTGAACTGGCGTTTCCGAGTGCCGGATGGTGAAGCAGCCGGCTTCACTGATCTTCATCTAGGCCGGCAGAGTTTTGTAGCGGATCGTGACTTCGGCGATTTCGTCGTGTGGCGCCGTGATGATGTGCCTGCTTATCAGCTGGCGGTCACCGCCGATGATGCAGCAATGCGGATCAGCGAGGTTGTGCGCGGCGCCGATCTTCTCAAATCTACCGCGCGCCAATTGCTGTTATACCGGGCGTTCGGCTGGACTCCGCCCGCATTTTATCACTGTGAGTTGGTGTTGGATGATTCCGGCGCGCGCCTCGCCAAGCGCCACGACGCGCTCAGCATCCGGCACTTGCGAGAGAGCGGATGTACGGCGGACGAGGTGATCGCACCGTAGAGCGCCTCCTGGCCGACGCTATAAATTCCCTCTATCTTCCTGATTATCTTTTTTGATTGGCAGGGTTGCGAGCTACGCGATAATCTTACTGGTACTTGTTCGTCCCCCATAGCTCATCGCTGTGTCCCGAATTAAATAGAAAACTTAAGGAGATTCATGTCGAACGAACTGCGAAATTTCCTGGCGATCCCGTATGACGAGTTGGAAGAGCTGAACCTGAACGCCAAAGAGCAGCGCCAAACGCGGGTCGCGCCACCAAAGATTCAAGAGGAACGCCTGGAATACCTTGGCGGCGAAAAGCGCATCAAGGCTGTAACCGTGCTATTCAGCGACCTCGAAGGCCGGCTGCACATGCTGGATTACGACAAGAAATTCCTGCTTAAAAGCTACGACAACCTCACGTTCGATGGCTCGTCGATTCGCGGCTTCACTGCGCAGCGGGAAAGCGATCTGCGGCTGGGCATCGACTGGGGCGCATTCTATTGGGGGCCGGCCGACGTCTTCGGCCCCGGCAAGGTACTGGTGTTCGGCGACGTCATCGACAAGAACGGCGAGCCCTACGCCGCCGACATTCGCGGAATATTGAAAGGATATGCCGACGGCCTGCACAAGAAGCACGGCTACACTTTGAACGCGGCCAACGAGATTGAAGGATTTTTGTTTCAGGGAGCGGACGCTGAGCGCCGCTACCATGAAACCGGCAAGTTCGAATACGTAAATACCGGCGGCTACTTTCACTCGCTGCCCGGCGACACGCTGCGCACGTTTATTGACACGGTCGCGGAGGTACAGCGGGCGATGGGATTTCAGAATGAGAAAGACCACCCAGAGGTCGCGCCCTCGCAGTTCGAAATCAACTACGGATACGGAGAAGTCGTAGCGGCGGCGGACCAGATTCAGCTCTACAAGCTGGTTTGCCGGCAGGTGGCCACCAAGATGGCGTGCACGGCTTCGTTCTTGCCGAAGCCGGTGGTCGGGGTGAACGGCAGCGGCATGCACACCAATGTTTCGGTCAGCAAAGGCGGCAAGAACCAGTTCTGGGATGCAAAGGGCGAAGAAAAGCTGAGCAAGTTCGGCTGGGATTTTGTCGACCGCCTGCTCACGCACGGCAACGACATCTGCCTGCTGCTGAATGCCAGCGTCAACGCATATCGGCGATTGGATCCGCACTTCGAAGCACCCAACCAGCTCAAGGCGTCGCCCACTGATCGCGGCGCCATGGTGCGCATTCCCATTGGCAACGAAAGGAGCATGCGCGTCGAGGTGCGCTGCGTTGCTCCCGATGCCAATCCGTATCTGGTCATGCACTCGATCTTCAAGACCGGCCTCGACGGAGACATCGCAAAGATCAAGAACCTGCGCCAGGCGCAGCGCTATCTGCCAGACAACATTTACGCGGCGCTCGACAATTTCCGCAAAGCCCAATGGACCACAACACTACTGGGCGAAGATGTCAAGGGACGCTACGCAGATTTGAAAGTGGCTTCAGCCGATCGCTGCCCGCGTCAGCTAGGAACCGTCGTCAAAGCGCCCGAGGTGCAATTCCACCACGAGGTTTACAACCAGTTTTTGTGGAATCTGTTTTAGTTCTTGTTGTTGGCATCCCGAGGAGCGAAGCAAAGAGGGATCTGCAGTCAACTCGCAGCAGAAAAGGCCACGCCAGCGGCGTGGCCTTGTTGTGCTTCTCCAGCTTTAGAACTTATATCCGAAGCCCAGAGAAATAATGGGATAGACCTTGAAAAACGACATGTCGTTGTTTAGCTTGTTCTGCTGCGCAATCACGTTGTTCTGGAAGTTGGTATCGCCGGCGACATTCTGGCAATTCGCGCCGGTCGAATCGCAAGCATTTCCCGCCAAACTCAGGGTCGCCTTCGGCGATCCCTGGACCAGCATGCCGAACTCGAAGGGAACTACGAAGTGCTTGTTGCTGCGCGGCACGAGATTACCCCATCCCAGCAGAAACGTGGGTCCTACGGTGTTGAACCCGATCTTCCCCGAGCCTGTAATGGGATTGGCAGCATCGCTAACGTAGCCAGTTCCGCCAAGCGTGAAGCTCTGCCCGCCAGGGACTGCAGCACTCGCCTTGATCTGATTGCCGTTATAGACCATCAAGCCCGGGCTGAGATGGAAGCCACCGGCGAACGGGAACCAATCGAAGTGAGTTTCGAATGAACGAAAGCTCAAGTCCGCGTTGTAGCCAACTCCGTCGTTGGTGAAGCCCCGGCTGTAGCTGAAAGCGTTGAAGCCAAAACGAAGATTGGTGTGATAAGTGAGTGGCGTAGCTGCCTCGATGCCGGCGCCCAACAGCGACACTTTCACGCCCACTCCAAGGCTGGATCCGAGCATCATACGGCCGCCCTGCGCGGGCGCAGGGGTCGACTCGACCGCGGGCGAAGCAGCTGTATCCGAGCTGGGGGTCGAGCTGGGTCCGGCCTGAGCGGAACAAGGAGTCAGGAGAACGGTAGAAAGACCGAGAATCGCTACCACAAACAGCCAGAGTTTTCGCACAACTTCCTCCAGAATAGTGTTGGGGGATGACTCTATACTGTGGGCAAGAAAAGTGAGGGTCAAATGACTGAAGTGTTAAGCCCCCGGAGCGTGGCTGTGTGATAACATAATCGAAGGTTGGAGCCGAGCTGGTTTCTCAGTTCGGCTTTTTCATTAAATGCAAGAATCGGCCCGCGCGTCGGCGCGGGCCATTTTCTTTTAAGGAGAGAAAGTATGGACTTCCAAAGCACGCGCGTCACCCACGAATACACGCAGACCAACTGTGCTCGACCAGAAGAGGTCGTTCCGCTCCTATGCCCGGTCCGCGAGGCGGACTGGGTCCCTGGTTGGCAATATCGCATGATCTACTCACAATCCGGTGTCGCAGAAGCCGGTTGCGTCTTTACTACTCCGAATGAGGATGGCTCGGAAACCATTTGGCTCGTGACTGAGTACGATCCTGTCGCGTTCAGGGTCGCATTTGCCTGGGTGAGTCCCGGATTAGTCGCTGCTCAAATCAGCATTTGCCTCGAGGTCAAGTCTGCGCAAGAGACGACCGCGCACATCCGTTACATCTATACCAGCCTATCGGAACGAGGTAACAGGGAAGTGGAGCGTTACAACGACGCATGGTTTCGCCACAAAATGCAGAGCTGGGAGGTGGCCATCAATCATTATTTACGCACCGGAAGAAAGATTGGCTCGGCCGCGTGGGAGTGAAATTAGGGGCAGACTCCAGACGGACTCTCCAGCTTCCGAATGGCCGACTCACCGGGACTTAGCCGCGTGTGTTAGACATCTGCCGCTTCCGGCTTGCCGACGATCTGCCCAGAACTTCATCAATGACTGCATTGGCCCGCTGCTGGCCTTTTGCGGGCGCCGAACACAACGATGGAGCCATACGTATGGGGAGAAAAGCCCTCAAAGCCTGCTTCGGCCACAAACCGCTCGAGATCAGCGACGCTGTAAATGTGACCGCCGCCTTTCTCCACGCGGTCGCGTATCGATTTGTATTGGATGAGGCCCGAGTTGATGAGGGCAAAGCACATCACCGCCAGCGGCGCTCCGGCTTTCATGGTGCGGTTGATCTCGCGCAAAACCAGGAGCACGTCGGAGAAGTGGTTCAGCGATCCGGCACAGATGGCGGCGTCGAACAGACCAGCCCGAAACGGCAGCGCCTCCACCGTAGCGCGGGCGAAGTGAACGTTGGGAATATGTTCCCTTTCGACATAATCGGCGCCCCGCCGCAGCATGCTCATGCAGATATCAATCCCAAGAACCGTCCTTGACGCAGAAGCAATGCGGCGCCCGTAGGTTCCCGGCCCGCAGGCCGCGTCCAGAATGACCCCGTCACGCGATCCCACAATGTCGGAGACGTCACGTGCCAGCTGTTTTAAGGACGTGCTGTGCCATCCCCCATACAGGTTGCACACGGCCGGATACACCCAGGTTTCGTAGACGGATGCCACAAAGTCAAGCAGCGGGCGAGAGTCCTTCTTTCCGACGACGCGCAGGGATCGGTTTCTGCTCTCTTCGAGGTTGATCAGGTTAAAGTCGGGAATCCTGCCCAGGATGGGGTAGGTCTTCGCACAGACGCGGCAAGAAAGCCCGTCGTGCACCGGTTCCAGATCTTGCTTGCATGCGGGGCATGCGTAGAATCCGTAGGACTGCCGGATCCATTCGTCTTCGGCCTGGGGAATGGTTGACTCAATGGCGACTGATGACGATGCCATGACGAGACTCCTTGTCGACTCAGCGGAGGACCAGCACCAGGTGACGGGAAAGGCCCTTCGGGGAACGATATATACTATTTAGCTCAGCCCTGCGACGAATTCAGTGACCCCAGTCACACCGCAAAGATCCACGGCGCTTTTGCGAAGGCAGACCAAGGGCCGCAGGCCGGTCTTGATCAACGCACAGTCTGAATTGTGAACCAACACCCGAGTCGTCGATCAGTGAGCGTGCGGGGCCTGGTCCGGCTGTGCTAGCTTAGAGAGACCGGAGAACGAATGCTGCGAATGCTCCTGCACTGGATCGTTAGTGCGCTGGCGGTGTGGATCACCTCGCGCGTAGTGCCGGGATTTGAAGTGAGCGGTGTTGCCGCCGCGCTCATCGCTGCAGTCGCGATCGGGTTGGTCAACGCGACGTTGGGATTGATTTTAAAGATCATCACCTTCCCGCTTACGCTCCTCACCCTGGGACTATTTTGGCTGATCATTAACGCGTTGATGTTGGAGTTTGCGTCGGTCTTCGTTCCGGGCTTTCACATTGCCAGTTTCAAAGCAGCGTTTCTGGGCGCGATCGTGCTGATGCTGGTAAACATGCTGCTCAAATGGTTGGTACTCCCCCCTCGTCAACGTGTCTGACCTCAGCGATTGTCACCGGCCACGGGCGGTTTGCGCGGTTTCAGCCGTTTCCAATCTTCATCGCTGAGCTGCCTTCCCGACGCGCTGAATTCCCCCGCTCCTTGCAGCCACTCGCCACCGTCCATGGTGACCACTTCGCCGTTGATGTAGCCAGAGCCGTCGCTCACCAGGAAGGCCGCAAGATTGGCGAGCTCTGCAATCGTTCCAAATCGTCCTGCAGGAATGCGGTTGAGGGCTGCTTGCTCAAGTCCCGGGTGTGGCATCAGCCGCGAGAAAGCACCCTCCGTTGGAATCGGACCCGGCGCAATCGCATTCATGCGGATGCCACGGTCTCCCCATTCCACAGCCAGGCTGCGGGTGAGAGCGACCACTCCCGCTTTGGCAATGGCCGATGGCACGACATAGGCCGAACCTGTTTCCGCATAAGTTGTAGCGATGTTTAGGACGGTGCCACGGTGCCTATTTTGCAGCCATCGCTTCCCGCAGGCCATGGTGACATGAATCGTGCCCATGAGCACAATGCCGATGACGGCCTCAAATGCGCCCGGAGAAAGCTCTTCCGTGCGAGCGAGAAAATTTCCAGCGGCGTTGTTCACCACAATGTCGAGCGGACCCTCCTGCCAGATGCTAGCGATCATTTCTTCCACGCGTGACACGTCGCGCACATCGCAAGAGAAAGATCGGATCTTTGCCCGTGCAAAGCGATCCAGTTCGGCAACTGTTTTTTCCAACACTTGCTGACGGCGTCCGCAGATGTAGACCGCGGCGCCGAGTTCGAGAAACCGCTGGGCCATGCCTTTGCCCAGCCCTGTCCCGCCGCCGGTAATGAGAATACGTCTGTCACGCAGCAGGTCGCGTTCGAACATCGTGCTCTCCGTAGCTTTCCGAGGCCTGCGAATGACGGCAGGCTTCCTCTAGGCTGAAAGTATCGTCCTAGGCATTTTACTCAGTTCCCTCTGCGCGATAATGCGTACCAATGTACCGTGGTACAATACTTGCGAATGCCCAATGCTGCCAATTTGATCGTGGAGCGTGTTCAGACCGGCGTGCGCATGGAAAAACGTCTGCTGAAAGTCCTGAAAGCCTTTGCGGAATATAGAGACATGTCACTCGGCGATCTGCTCGAGGGAATCGTGTTGCATGCTTTCGACGGCATGACGCCCTTCAGCGAAGACTCCCTGCGTCGGATCGCGGACTTGAAGAAGTTCTACGGTCTTGATCTGGACTCTAGTGCCAGTCACCAACTGAGGGAGTTGTCCGGCAAATCCAGTCGTCGCCCATCGAGAAAAGGGAAAAAGCGATCTAGGAGAAACGCCCCATGAAAGTCGCCGCGAACAAGCTACCTCGAATTGGGCTGCAATGGTCTCTTGGCCTCGTGTTCATCTATGAGTGTTCACGCTTGCTCTTCTCAGCTACCGCCGCCCATTCTTTGGCGAAATCCCACTTACCCGTTATCGTCGTGCGAGCCATCGCGGCAGCGGAGTTGCTCGGGGCAATCCTCTTTCTCATCCCGCCAACGCTCGTCGCCGGGGGACGTCTGTTGTTGGCAGCTATTGCAGCCGCGGCCGTGGTTCACCTACTGCATGGTCAGCCCGACATCGGATACCTGATCATCTACGCCATGGCCGTGCTCACGGTAACCACCGACCGACCCTGATTTAAACTACGGTTTTTTTCTCCACTGTCTCGGCGAAAATCTCTGCGACCTCAGCGTTAAAAAGCTTTTCTTCCCAATACCCTCATTTGTTATTCGGAGCGTAGCGGAGGATCTATGCATTGGCCACGCGGCGCCAAGCTCTAGGACGCTTTCGCCCCTCCCTGATCGATCACATACATCCGTCCCGGTCCGGCGGTCTGAACATTGTTCTTCTCAAAATATTCCTTAATGCACCGCCGCAGCTCCCGGCTTATCCCGTACTGCTTGTTCGGACGCGTTTTCACCAGCATCAAATATTCCGCTTCTCCGCTGCCGACGCGATCGATC
>DASPSE010000332.1:0-5459 GCA_035624085.1 Terriglobales bacterium | reverse complement strand
GGCAGTCACGGTTTTGACCAATACTTATCCCACCACTGAAGCGGCTATGGAAGGCATCGCCACGGACCTGCACAAGTTCTATCTCACAAAGTATTCCGACGTGGATAAGAACAAGCAGAATGAAATCCGCAACGCCATCGCGGAAGTGCAGCGCATCTATCGCAGCACGACCTTTCCTGAAATGAAGCTGGACTGGAAGACCCATCCCAACAACATCGGCCACTTCTACTTCGCCGGTTGCTTCCGCTGCCATGACGGCCAGCACGTGAGCTCCGATGGCAGGGTGATCCGCAAGGACTGCGACATCTGCCACAGTATTCTTGAACAGCAGGAGGGAGCGACCAGACTGATTTCGTCGGAAGGAGTGCCTTTCAAGCACCCGGTGGATATCGGCGACCTCACCCAGGTCAGTTGCAGTGACTGCCACACTGGAGGAGTGGGGCCGTAGGCAAGCAAGCCTATTTCGCTCTGACCGACGTCTTCGGCGCAGGCGCGCCCCGCAACAATCCTTCCGTACTTAGATCCTCGTCCAAGTCCGGCCAATGAATCCCGTAACCACCACCGGCAACCTTCCAGTTCTTGCGCTGCGTCGGCGTGGCGTTGAGCAGGCGGGGATACCAAACCAGAGGCACGGAGATCACGCGACCATCGCGCAGAGTCACGCTTAGCGCGTCGTCGGCAAATTCGACGCCTAAGACTCGTTCATCCGCCGACGATGCCGAAAAATTCATTCCATACTCCGAGGGTCGTTCCTAGCCCTCAATCTGCTTGATGTACATCCGGAGTCCGATCAGAACCAGAGCGATTGCCACCAGGGAAAACCCCAACCCGAGACGGCGGTAATTGCGCTCGGCCAGGGCCTTCTGTCCTGCCTGATAGTCCTTGGCAGCGGTTTCCAGGCCTGGCTTGATCTCTGCTCCTACCCGGCCAACATTGAAACTGTGAATAGTTACGCGGGCCTTGATCAGGGCATCTTTGGCCTGTGTGAGATCAAGCTGAGCCTGGCTCACCTCCATGCCAGAGCGCTCAGCGGTACCGAGGATTTGGTCAGCACTGTCAATCGCCGAGGACAACTGAGCCAGTTGCTGTTTGATCTTTGCTGCTGTGGCAAAACCTGCGTCGCCCTCGCTGTGGCACTGCTTGCAAACCGACTTGTCACCTGTGCCGATGAATGCATCGGTTGGATGCGCGATGCCGTGATTGCTGTGGCAGGTTACGCAGCCCGGCAGACCGGCAGCTGCAAAGGGTTCTTTGTGCGGGCTGGAATCAAAAAGTTGCGCCTGAAACACGTGACAGGTTGAACAGACGTTAGCCACGCTCACGACACCGGGTGGGGTGGCGCCGTGATTGCCGTGGCAGGTCGTGCAGGTCGGCGCGCTCAAATCTCCCCGCACTGCCAGCGCGTCGTGGTGGACACTCTTGCTGTACTCCGCGAATTGGTTGGTCGGAATCTTGTACGCGCTCATGTAAGCGGCGTCAGCGTGACAGTGAGCACAAGAATTCGCCACGTTGACCGGGTTGACGGTCGAAGCGGGATCGCTGGGTGCACGCAGATCGTGCACGCTGTGGCAGTCGGTGCACACGGCAACTTTGTCGTCACCAATAGCCAGGCGCTTGCCATGAACGCTGGTGTTGTACTGGCTCTGTTGATCGGTGCGCAGGCTGGGATTGAACCGCCGCATGTACGATGGATCAGAGTGGCAGCTGCCGCACAACTGCGGGACTTGCTTGCGATCAATCTTGCCCTTCCATCCCGATTTGCGGCTCATGGCCTTGTCGGCATCGTCACTGTTTGGATCGCCGCCGTGGCAACTGGCGCAAGTCAGACCTTTCTGGGCGTGTATGTCGTGGCTGAATTTTTCCTGGCTCACTCCCAGTGGGTCAGGTAATGCAGAGTGGCAATCCAGGCAGGAGTCCTTGGTTTGAGCGTAGGTGAGGGTGCAGAGCAACACGAGGGCCGCCAGGCACAGTCCGCTTATCGCGTTTGACCGAGCCCCTGTCATTCCGACCGGCTTTAGCCGGGAGGAATCTGTTATCCGTGGGCACTGCAGAACAGCAGATTTCTCGGGGATAAATCCCCTCGAAATGACAATTTTTTTTCTATTTTGCCAAATACCCATAAAGACTCATGCCTGCAACGTACGCAAGAGCAAAAAAAGCAAATCCCGTAATCCACGGCTTCGGACGCGAAGGGTCCTTGCTCTCCAGGAACGGAAGCAGAAGCCACACCAGGCCGACCACACCGAAAAGCAGCACCCCGAGAACTTCCCCATCGATCAACCAAACTTTAGCGGGAATCAGCTTGAGCGTTTGGAACATAAAGAGGAAATACCACTCCGGCTTGATTCCTGCCGGAGCAGACGAGAAAGGATCTGCCTTAACGCCCAGGTTCCAGGGAAAAAGAGCAGCCAATACTCCCAGCACGCCCAGCGCGACATACCACGCCATCAGTTCGCGCAGCAAGAAGTTGGGAAAGAACTTCATTTCACGCCGCTCAGCCGGATTTGCCGTCCACTCCATTTCCAGCCTCGGAGGCACGCTGATACCAGTGCGCTGAACCAGCAAGACGTGCACGAAAATCAGCAAAGTTGCCAGCCCCGGCAGAACCGCAACGTGGAATCCGAAGAAGCGGGTCAGGGTCGCGCCGGTCACTTCTTCGCCGCCGCGAAGAAAAATCATGAGGGGCTTGCCGATGACCGGTACTTGGCCCGCAATATCGGTACCCACCTTGGTGGCGAAAAAGGCCAAGGTGTTCCACGGCAGCAAGTAGCCGCTGAAGCCAAACCCCATGACCACGAAAAGCAGAATCACTCCGCTCACCCAGGTCAGTTCACGCGGCTTGCGGTACGCCTTCAAAAACAAGACGCTGAACATGTGGGCAAAAGCGGTAAAGATCATCAAGTTTGCGGACCAAGAGTGAATCGAGCGAATCAGCCAGCCAAACTGCACCTGGGTCATGATGTACTGCACGCTCTCGAACGCTTCGTTCGCTCCCGGCCGGTAGTAGAGCAGCAGCAAAATCCCCGTCAGCACCTGAATGACGAAGAGGAAAAGAGTGATCCCTCCCAGAAAATACCAATAGGAGAGGCGGTGAAGTGGAACAGCCTTCTCGCGCAATGGAGCGATGAGGTCGTCCCAGTCAAACCTCTCGTCCAGCCATTTCCGCACGTTCTGCAGAGAGATCATTTTAAGATTCCCGGCGGCGCCGCACGAAAATTTCGTCGCCGCGCACTTGCACATCGTAGAGTTCCAGAGGGCGCGGAGGAGGTCCGGAAATGTTTCGGCCGTTGAGGTCGTACATCCCATTGTGGCAAGCACACCACACTTCATGCAGGTCCGGGCGATACTGCACCGTACAGGAAAGGTGGGTGCACGTCGCAGACATGGCCCGGTAGTCGCCGCTGGCCGTGCGAATCAGCAGTCCCGGCCGGCTGCCAAAGCGAAAGATCTTGCCAGTGCTCGGTTTCAACTCGCCGACGTGGCCGGCTACCACAGAATCGCTGCCCAGGTCCGATGTCTTGGGAGGAATCAAGTAGCGCAAAACGGGGTAGATGAAAGCGACGGCGGTGGCCAGAAACCCTGTGCCCAGCAGTATCTCGGCAAAACGTCTGCGCGGTAGTGAAGGTGACGTCCCATCGCTCGGATTCATGATCCCCTGATTCGTTGTGCCCAATCTTCCCTCGTAGCACTATTTTTTCTTGACCCACGTAGGCGAGTCCAAGAACCGTGCCTCATTGCATCCGAAAAGGCATGATAAACCTGAAGTCAGGTTCCACCTAGAATCTTTCCGTGAGGGATCAAGTTTTTCAGAGGTTTGAATTTTGTGATCAACGTCACAACTTCTCGTGACACTAGTCACGGCTGGTTGTTCACCACTCCTCTATCGTTTACCCCAGGGGTGGAAATCCCTAGGTTTCGGAACGGAAGGAGATCGCTCATGGCCTCCGGCAATGGCAACGGACATGCGCCGCTTGCAGGTGAAAACAAGCCACGCCTTATCTTCTGGGAAGTCACCAAAGGCTGCAATCTCCGCTGCATTCATTGCCGTGCCAGTGCCACAGAATTGAGCTCTCCCCGAGATCTTTCGACTCATGCCGCGCTCGGAATCATCGATCAAATCGCAGAGGCTGCGAGACCCATCCTGGTCTTGAGTGGGGGCGAACCGCTGTACCGCTCCGATATCTTCCAGTTAGCGACGTATGCTCGCGACAAAGGCCTGCGTGTCGCGCTGGCCACCAACGGAACGCTTGTCACCAAGGAAGTTGCGCGGATGATCGTGGACTCGGGTGTGAAGCGAGTTTCCATCAGTCTGGACGGCGCGGATGCGGTGACCCATGACGCCTTCCGCAGTATTCCGGGTGCATTCGATGCGGCGGTGCAAGGCCTGCGCAATCTGAAGGCGTTGGGCATGTCAGTGCAGATCAACATGACCATTGCGCGACACAACGCGAAGCAGCTTCCGGAGGTATTGCGGCTAGCAAAGTCGTTGGGCGCGGATGCGCTGCACACTTTTCTGCTCGTGCCGGTGGGTTGCGGAGTGGATATCGCCGCCGAGCAGATGGTTCCTCCGGAAGAGTACGAGCAAATGCTGAACTGGTTTTACGATCGCTCACTGGAAGGTGGCATCGAGTTGAAAGCCACCTGCGCGCCGCACTACTTCCGGGTTGTGAGGCAGCGGCGCGTGGCAGAGCGGCGATCGGCGGAGGCGGCAGCGAGGGCAGTGGCGGCAAGTATGCCGGATCCATCCAGCATTGGACCGACTGAAATGCTGATGCCCAGCGGGACGGGAATTTCGCTGAAGCCGCAAGGTCATCCTGGCGGCCATCCCGGAGGTCATCCCTCCGACATGAACGCCATGACCAAGGGATGCCTTGCGGGAACGGGCGTGTGCTTTATCTCCCATGAAGGCGAAGTTTTTCCTTGTGGCTATTTGCCCGTGATTGCGGGCGATTTGCGTAAGCAGACATTCGCGGACATTTGGCAGAATGCCGCAGTTTTCAATGCGCTTCGCGACACCGACAACCTGAAAGGGAAGTGCGGCTGCTGTGAATTCCGCAATATCTGCATGGGTTGCCGGGCGCGCGCATTTGCCGCGAGTGGCGACTATCTGGATGAAGAACCCTTTTGCGTCTATGAACCCCGCATGACCACCCGAAAGGGAGAGCAAAAAGAGTCGCTGCCTGTTGCTCGATAGATGGGCAACGCCGGGGAATTGCAAACATGGCGGAACACGTGACCGGACTGGCTGCGCTTTCGACCGGCAGTAATTCCCGCGCTCGATTGCATTCGCTTGTTGTTCCACGCGAACACGGAGCCTGGGGCATGTTGCTGGTTCCTTTGGCGACCGGCGCGGCGGTTGGGCTTCTCGCAGGCGGACGCATCTCTGCGCTGCCGCTGCTGGTCGTTGCCACCGTCGCCATCTTCTGGATGCGAGCTCCGGTCGAGAGTTGGCTGGGAAC
>DASPSE010000311.1:0-20432 GCA_035624085.1 Terriglobales bacterium | reverse complement strand
CCAGCGGATTCCGGCCCTACGCGCAAGGCGCCAGCGGCGTCGAAGCGGGCAATCGACCCTCCGCCCGCTCCCACCGTGTGAATGTCCAGCATCGGCACGCCCACCGGCAGACCCGCAATTTCAGATTGGCTGCTGGGCTTGGCTTCACGGTCGACTAGAGCCACATCGGTTGAAGTGCCTCCCATATCGAAGGAAATGATTCGCTCAAACCCACTTCGCCGCGCCATCGCTGACGCGCCGACCACACCTCCCGCGGGTCCTGAAAGCACGGTGCGTACCGGTTGCCGAGCCGCGGCCCTCAAAGCCGTGATCCCACCGCTCGACTGCATAACGAACAGAGAAGTTTTGCCGTGACCCAGTACTTGCCCTGCAAGATTTTCCAAATACTTTTGCATCACCGGCTGCAGATATGCGTTCATCACCACCGTGCTGGTTCGCTCATACTCACGAAACTCCGGCAAAATCTCGTGCGAAACGGAAAGAGGCTTCCCTAAGGCTTCCAAGACTCCCGCGACTTTCTTTTCGTTTTGCGGATTTGCGAAAGAAAACAGCAGCGAGATGGCGATCGCTTCCGGATTCGCCTTGCGTACTGTCTCAAGTAACGCCTCCAAGTCTGCCGGTGAAGGCTGGCGCAGCACATCGCCATCGCAAGACGTTCGTTCATTCACACCGAAGCGTTGCGCACGAGGCACCAGTGGCTCAACGCGGTCAAAGAAGAGATCGTAAAGTTTCGGTCGGGCCTGACGGCCAATTTCGATCACATCCTCGAAACCGGCCGTGGTGACCAAAGCCACGCGGCCACCTTTGCGTTGCAGCAGTGTGTTCGTGCCGACGGTCGTTCCGTGTAGCAGGATCAGCGGACCACGCACCCCAATTTCTCTCAAAGCCTCAGCAATCGCACGGGAGGGATCGTCAGGCGTCGAGAATACTTTGAGTATCCGCACCCGGCCGCTCTCCACCCAAACGCAGTCGGTGAAGGTGCCGCCGGTGTCGATCGCGACGCAAATAGACTGGGAGGAAGTAGGCCGTTTCATGCCGTTCAGAACTGGAACGTTAGGGTACCATCTTGAAGAGCGTGCAACACGGTGATCCAGCTTTTGGAGCCTGCAATCGGGCGGCCTAGCTTTTACAGGAAAATGCCAGCGTAAGCAGCGTCTTCTGCTCCATTTCGTGGGCTTTGGCCGAACCGGTCGCCGGACTCGCACTTGCCGACCGCTTCACCGAAAGCACCGACCGCTCTCCTGCAATATGACGAAGCCGCGGCAGCATGTAGAACAGCGCCCCCATGTTCGCCGGTTCTTCCTGTACCCAAACGATGTCACGTGCGGTCGAATGACGCTGCAGCTCGGCCGCTAATTCGGCCTCGGGAAACGGATAGAGCTGGTCAACAAATAGTATTGCGGTTGACGTGTCTTTCCGGTTCCTTCGTTCCTCGCGCAATTCATGGCCGATCTTGCCAGTGCAAAGAAGCACGCGCTTGGCATTGCTGACTTCTATGTCGGGTACCACGGTCAGAAAACGCCGATGGGTAAAATCCTCGATAGGCGAGGAAGCGTCGGGATGGCGCAACATGCTTTTCGGCGTGAACACGATCAGCGGTTTGCGCCAGTGCGAAAGTGCCTGCCGCCGCAGCAGGTGGAAATATTGCGCCGCATTGGAAGGTTGACAGATCTGAAAATTATCGCGTGCGGCAAGCTGCAAGAAGCGTTCGATGCGGGCGCTGGAATGTTCCGGGCCTTGTCCTTCATATCCGTGGGGCAGCAGCAGAACGAGGCCCGAAAGCAGTCCCCACTTGTCTTCGCCGGCGCTCACAAACTGGTCGATTACTGCCTGGGCAACGTTGGCAAAATCGCCGAACTGTGCCTCCCATAGCACCAGCGCCTCAGGATAATCGCGGCTGTAGCCATATTCAAAGCCGAGCACGCCGGCCTCGGAAAGAGTCGAGTTATAGATTTCACACCGGGCCTGATCAGAGGAAATGTTCTCGAGCGGCACGTACTCGTGTTCGTCTTGGATGTCAACCAGAACCGAGTGGCGCTGATTGAACGTGCCGCGACGGCTGTCTTGTCCACTAAGGCGCACGGGCGTCCCGGACTTTACCAGGCTTGCAAAAGCCAGCGCCTCCGCCATGCCGTAATCCACGGCCCGCTTGCCGTTGCCCATCTCGGCGCGCTGCTCAAGCAACTTCTTTACCTTGGGATGGATGTGAAAGTCTGCCGGATAGCTGGTGAGCCGCTCCGTGATCTCACCCAGTTCTTCCGCAGATGGTCCGGTCTCAACCGCATAGTCCTGGCTATAGCGTCCGCCCTTGTAGCCATTCCAGTAACGGGGCAATTCGCGCATGGTGGGCTTCTTGGTGAGCGTGCCGGCTCTTTGCTGTCCGGCTTCGTATTCTTCGCGGATTGCCCGGGCTCGCGCCTGCGCATCTTCGGCGCCGATGTCTTCGGCATAGATTTCCCACAGGGGCGGATGAGCCTTAATTGCCTTGTAAAGCAAAGGCTGAGTGATCGTGGGATCGTCGACTTCGCTGTGCCCGTGACGCCGATAACCAATGAGGTCGATCACCACATCGCTGCTGAATTGGTAGCGGTATTCGGTCGCCATGCGTCCGACCCGAATCACCGCATCGACATCTTCCGCGTTCACGTGAAAAATCGGGATCGACTGGCGCCGCGCGATCTGAGCGGAGAAGCGGGAAGAATGCGCCTCCTGCGGCACCGTCGTGAATCCGATCAGATTGTTGGCGATTACATGGATGGTGCCACCAACGGTATAACCCGGCAAGTCGGCATAGTTCAGGGTCTCAGCGAGAATCCCTTGGCCCGCGAAGGCGGCATCTCCATGTACAAGGAGCGGCAAATATTTTGTTTTCCCCGACGCACCTGCGCGATCCTGCTTCGCCCGACTGCGCCCCACGGTCACCGGATCCACTGCCTCCAAGTGCGACGGATTCGAAACCAAATGAATGTGGACCTTCGCCCCATTTCGGGTGATGTATTCGCCGGTCGCGCCCATGTGATACTTCACATCTCCGCTGCCCAGAACGCTGCGCGGATCGACGTCCTCAAAGCCGGCAAAAACCTCTTCGGGAGCGCGCTTTGCCACCTGGACAATAATGTTCAGCCGACCGCGATGGCTCATTCCCATGACCAACTCAATCGCGCCTTGCTGAGCCGCAGCTTCCAGGACTTCGTCCACCAGCGGAATGAGAGCAGTTGCCCCTTCCAGAGAGAATCGTTTGGTTCCGAGATAACGCTGCTGCAAGACCAGTTCGAAAAGCTCGGCACGCAGGAGTTGATCCAGCGCAGCTTCCTGATCAACCGGCGATTGTGGTCCTTCCATGTGTTCTTCAATCCAGCGGCGGCGCTCCGGGTCAGCGATGTGCAGAAATTCGACGCCGACGGTTGCACAGTACACACGTCGAGCTTCTCGTGCGATTTCTCCTTCGATCTGCAGCTCGGAGACCTGCGTCGGGCGGAAAAAGCCCAATGGATCGAGGTCAGCCTCGAGATACCCCCAGCGGCGAAAGGCGTCGAACACGCGCTCACGCTGGGTGCTCGGTATTTCCAAAGGATGAGCCAATTCTAGTTATGAGTGTAATTAAACCGACAAACGTTATCTTGCTCCCGACGAACCACTTTTCCCAACAGCCTGGAAGTCATCTTACATTGCGGGTTGGCGGCAGAGGCATCGTCGACCGAAAACGGCCCGGCTTTCTGTGGCACCCCGCGAAAAGCTTCGAGTAGAATACAACTTTGCCGCAGAATTCGGCGGCGATTGACCGCTTCGACGAGGGATACTCTTTGGCCACCACGACCGCTCCTGGAACACAAACCGCGCCGCAGTTACCGAATCATAAGGTCAAAATCAAGAAGCTGGGGCAGCGCGCCTGCAACGAAAAAGACGCCAAGGGTAAGTTCTGCGGCGGGCATCTGAAGCGCTGGTATTACTTGACCGACGTTCTGGAGCAGGAATGTGGTGACGTCGAAAAGGCCTGGGGTCGCGACGCCGAAGTGTATCGCTGCGAGCATTGCAAGACGCTCTACTTGCCGAATCCCGAGGAATCGCGAGGTCTGAGTGTGGCGGGTGAGGGACAGACCTCGGTGTTCGGACTGACGATTCCTGGGAAAGAAAAATAGCTGCCGAGCTGCGCTCGGCTTGGACAGGCGAGGCGTCCGTCCCTGCACAAACATCGTGAAAGCCGAACTCATCTACGACTGGAACCGGATTCATCCCGCGTCCTTACGGCCGACCGGCCACGTGCTGCTCAACGATGAAACTCTGCGCGACGGACTGCAGTCGCCGTCGGTACGCGATCCAACGATCGAAGAGAAACTTCCGATTCTTCACCTGATGGAGGCCTTGGGAATCAACTCTCTCGACCTGGGCCTGCCGGGAGCTGGCCCGCGTGCCATGGAACATACTGAGGCGCTGGCCCGCGAGATCGTCCAGCACAAGATGAAGATTCGCGCCAACTGCGCGGCCCGCACTCATCAGAATGACATTCGACCGATTGCGGAAATTGTGCAGCGGACGGGGTTGAAGATCGAGGCTGCCACGTTTATTGGTTCCAGCCCGATCCGCCGCTACACCGAAGGCTGGACCGACGACTTTCTGCTGCGGACCACCGAAACCGCCGTCAAGTACGCCGTGTCGCTGGGGCTTGACTCGATGTACGTGACCGAAGATACGACGCGCTGCGATCCTGACATGGTACGGCGGCTGTACGCCACGGCGATCAATTGCGGCGCGCGCGCGATCGTAATTTGCGATACAGCCGGACATGCCACGCCGATGGGCACGTTCGCCCTGGTGCGATTCGTGATGGAGGAAGTGGTCAAACCGTCGGGCGAAAAGATTCGCGTGGACTGGCACGGCCACTGTGATCGCGGGCTGGCAATTGCCAACTCGATGGCGGCTTTGGTTGCCGGCGCCGATTGCGTTCATGGCACCGCGCTAGGAATTGGAGAGCGCGTGGGCAACACCCAGATGGACCAGATGCTGGTGAATCTGCGGCTGATGGGCATTCCGCCGTGGGCGGATCAGGATCTTTCAAAGCTCAAAGATTATTGCGAGGCAGTTTCACGGGCAACCGGTGTTCCCATTCCTATAAATTATCCGGTGGTGGGCGAGGATGCGTTCCGCACTGCCACTGGAGTCCATGCTGCGGCTGTCATCAAAGCTTACAAAAAGAATGACGTCGAACTGGCCAACACGGTTTATTCCGGCGTGCCTGCTCACGTATTCGGCCTGGAGCAGGTGATCGACATTGGCCCGATGAGCGGCAAATCGAACATTCATTTTTGGCTCGAGCGGCACGGAATGGCTGATTCGGATGATGTCGTCGAAAGGATTTACCGGCGCGCCAAGGCATCCGACCACACCTTGAGCGAAGCTGAAATTCTGGAATGTGTAAACGGCTCGAAGGCGCATTGACAGGGGAGCGAGCCAAGCGCGCGATCGGGTCGTCGCTCGTAAAGCTCGCGACGATTCGCGCGGCTCGCCCAGATTCCTCGCTACGCAAAGGCGGCTTGCTCGGGATGACAATTTAGCCAAATATGCCACAAAACCAACCCACTCCGGATGAAAAACTGCAATCGGAATTCAATCGCTGGGCCGCCGAGGGCCGAGGCGAGCAGATGGAGCGCCATCACCTCGATATCACCGAAAAAACCGTCCGGCTGATGGATCTCCGTCCCGGCGAGCGTGTGCTGGATCTGGGATGCGGCGCGGGATGGGCAACCCGGCTGCTGGCGCGCCTTATCGGCGATGGGCCGGAGGGTTTCGGCCAAGCGGTTGGCGTCGATTTGTCGGACGAAATGATTCGGCGGGCGCGTGCCGCTTCGAAGGATTTCGACAACATTCTTTACGTCTGGGGCTCGGCGCAGCAGATTCCCTGGGAGGAGAATTTCTTCGACAAAGTTCTCTCGGTCGAATCCTTTTATTACTACCCCGATCAGGAACGGGCGCTGGCAGAGCTTTTTCGCGTTATGGCTCCGCGCGGACGGCTGTTCATTCTCATTAATTTGTATAAAGATAATCCCTACTCGCTGCAGTGGGTGGACACGCTGAAAGTGCCGGTACACGTCCGGTCTGAAGCGGAATACGTTGACCTGCTGAAGAAACACGCGTTCGAAAATGTTGAGGCGCGGCGGATTCCCGACGATACGCCAACTCCCGACAACTATCAGACCCAGTCCTTCAACAGCGTGGAAGACCTGCGCGCCTTTAAGCGGATCGGCGCTTTGCTGTTGATGGCCTCAAAACCAGAGATACGCAATCCTGCGCCCGGCTACACCATCTACTAGAAGGCGCTTTTCAGGGTACGAGAGATTTGCATCCCAGGTTACGAAAGAATCGTGTTCCGCGCCGGAGCACGCTCAATTAGTTGGGGCAAGCGGCCGATGTCCATTCTGAGGTGTCCTTGCTCCTCCCGGATACTTGTCTAACGGCTTTGATCGTAGTCTCAGCCTCCGTCTTCCACAAGGCTGTTCAGGTTACGATTTGGGCAATTTGGCTCGCACCTCTTTTCCTTGTCTATCAGCACCTGCGCATGAAGCAATTGCAGCGGCAGTTAAGTCAACGAGAACAACTGTTTCGTCTGATCAGCGAAAATGCGGCCGACATGATCGCGTTGGTGGATGTAAACGGCCGACGGCTGTACAACAGCCCGTCCTACAGGAAGGTGCTGGGATATTCTTCGAAAGAGTTGCTAACTACGTCCTCGTCTCAGCAGATCCATCCAGACGATCTGCCGAAAGTCAGGGCTGCGGCCGAAGAAGCGCGGCGTACGGGAGTGGGCCAAAGGCTGGAATACCGGGTTCGGCACAAAGACGGGCACTGGCTGGTGCTCGAATCCACCGCCAGCGCGATTCGGAATGAGAAAGGCGAAGTCGAGAAGCTGGTCATTGTGAACCGCGACATCACGGAGCGGAAGCGGGCCGAGGAAAGATTAGAACACACCGCCCTGCATGACGGGTTAACTGACTTGCCCAACCGCACTCTTTTCCTGGAGCGACTGCAACGGTCTTTTGACCGCGCCCGGAAAAATCCCAATTACAGGTTCGCGGTGTTGTTCGTGGACATCGACGGTTTCAAAGTCTTTAACGACACGATGGGCCACGGCGTGGGCGATGGACTGATCATCGAGATAAGCCGCCGTTTGGGCAACTGTCTCAGGTTCGAGGACACTCTTTCCCGTCCAGCCGCGAAGCCAGGCGGTGGTTTTCACCAGGGTGACGAGGTTTTGGCAAGGCTCGGCGGAGATGAGTTCACTATCCTTGTCGGTTCGATTCAGGATCCGAGCGACGCCATGCGAGTGGCGAATCGCATTCAGGACGCCTTGGGACCCTTTACGGTAGAAGGGCGTGAAGTTTTCATTTCCGCCAGCATCGGGATCGCGCTTAGCACCACACCTCGAGCGACAGCCGAAGAGTTACTCCGGGATGCCGACATTGCGATGTATCGGGCGAAGACTCTCGGCAAGTCCCGCTGTGAGTTCTTCGACCAGGAGATGCACACCAAAGCGGTCACGCGGCTTGATCTGGAAACCGACCTGCGTCGAGCGGTCGACGAGCAGGAATTTCGTCTTCATTATCAACCGATCGTGCAGCTGGAGACGGGCCGCATCGCCGGCTTTGAGGCTCTGGTGCGCTGGCAGCGCACGCCGCAATGCCTGGTATTTCCCGACAGCTTTATTGGTATTGCCGAGGCCACCGGTTTGATTGTCCCTCTTGGGAAATGGATATTGCGCGAGGCTTGCCGCGAGGCCCAGCTTTGGCAGGCGCGCTACCCACAAGATCCGGCATTGAGTGTGACCGTGAACGTCTCTCCCAGACAATTCGCTGATCCTCAGTTAGTGAGCGACATAAATGAAGCCCTTGATGAGACGGGCATCGATCCAAGCCGGCTGCACTTGGAACTCACAGAGAGTGCTGCGATGGCTGATCCGGCAAGAACCAACCAGATACTTTCCCAGCTGAAAAACCTGGGTATCGAGATATCCCTCGACGATTTTGGAACTGGATATTCTTCGCTCGGCCGGTTGCGACGCTTTCCTGTGGACGTGCTGAAGATCGACCGCTCGTTCGTAACACACATGGATAGCGACGCGGAAGCTCGCCAGATCACTCGCTTGATCATCGAATTTGCTCACACCGTAAATCTGCAGGTCATTGCGGAGGGAATTGAAAATACCGCTCACATCGATCACCTGAGAAGTCTAGGTTGCGAATTCGGCCAGGGCTACTTCTTTTCCAAGCCAGTCGATCATGATGGCGTCGAACGTTTGCTGGCGGCGAGTGGGGACAGCGCCGCTCAGCCTTTCCAGCATATTGCGAAGGCGCAGAGCCAATCGGCGGCAGGAAATTGACAGCGGGAACGGCATCGTCATCCACTGATTCAGACTGTCTAAATGGATTCCTGCGACGCGTGGTTGGTTGGCACAATGGCCTTCTATTCCCTGATGTGCCACAATCTGCATCAGACAAAGTATGGACGAAAGCGCAAAAGCTCCCGCGACTCCATCCCTTGGCAAATGGACGGGACTGGCCGTAGCCGCCGTAATTCTGGCAGCAGGTGTCTGGGGAATGCTTATTTCTTTGACCCGGAGTTTGCTTCTGCCCCTGCTGGCGAGAGTAATGGGCGGAGATCCCCAATCTCCTTTGTACCTGGGCAAAGGGGATCTCAACATTCCTGATCTGTTCGGCTCGATTCTCCAGTTTTGTTTGGCGGGCATCGTGTTCCTGCTAATAAAATCGTGGATGACAAAGGCAGATCGAGTGAAAACCTTGCGCCCGGTAAAGATCAGCAGGCAGGCTGCAAGTCCAGCGCTCTCCATTGCGCCTCAGCCGGTAACCGCCACGGCGCAGGCGGCAGCCGCCTCCGCAGTTCCCGCCGCCACGCCGCCATCGCAAGTTGCCAAGGCAACCCCTCCGCCCGAAGCAACACGGCCCACCATCTCGGCGCAGGCCCCTGCGAAACCAACCGAGCCGGAAAAACCTCCAAAGCCCGAAAAGCCCAAAGAGGTTTACTACAACATCGTCGGCGAACCGATCAACCCGACGGAAGATGATCAGTGAAAGCAGGGATGGGTTGGCGATGTCCTCTCTAAAACGAAAACCTCCCCAATGGGAGGTTCGTTGCACTCGGCTAATGTGAAACTATTTCTTCGCCGTCTCAGCTTTGGCGTACTTGCGGCGGAAGCGCTCCACGCGGCCCGCGGTATCGACCAGTTTCTGCTTGCCGGTAAAGAACGGATGGCAATTGGAACAGATTTCCACGTGAATATCGCCCTTATGGGTTGAGCGGGTGGTAAAACTATTGCCACATGCGCACATGACGCGGACTTCGTGGTAAGCGGGATGGATAGCTGCTTTCATGATCTCCTGAACCTCTGTGCGGGTGATTTGATTCTAAAGGATGGCTGACGGATTCAGCAAACGAGCATTCGCTTTGCTAGTGTCTCCGGTTGCCGCTGGCACGGCGGTACACGGCAGCAGTGGAGGTGGCTCTTAGTGAAACTCACACTTTCGCAGATCGAACTTTTCCCGTGGTACGTGTTTCTCGTCTATTGGACGATCAGTGCGCTCCGGGTAAAGCAGACCAAGGTGACGGAGGAATTCGGAGGACGATTGCTGCATATCGCTATCATGGTGTTAGCGTGCTATCTGCTGTTTTCGGAGAGACTGGGAATCGGCCCTCTGGGATCCCGCTTTTTGCCAAAGGAAGCCTACGTACAGAGCGTGGGTGTTGTTCTCACATACCTGGGTGTCGCGCTGGCCGTCTGGGCGCGCTACAGCATCGGCCAGTACTGGAGCGGGCGAGTCACGCTCAAGGTGGACCACCAGCTCATCCAGTCGGGTCTCTATGGCTACATGCGTCATCCCATTTACACCGGGATCTTGGTCGCATTCGCCGGGAAGATGCTGGTGGTGGGAAGGTGGCGTTGCGTCGCCGGCCTTCTAGTAGCCATCTTTGAGCTTTCCCGCAAAGCGGCCAAAGAGGAGGCGTTGCTGGCGTCGGAATTCGGAAGCAACTATCAGCAGTACCGCCAACGCACCGGCTTCCTGCTTCCGCGATTTCACTAAGAGATTCTTGCGGATTCAGCGAGATTGAACAGAATTGGTACAGAGGCTAGAATCCCTTCGGTAGCGAAAACCTACAACTGCAAAATCCATCAATGGGAGACCGAGCATGCGTACACTTAATGTGTTGTTTCACGTGTTGCTCTTTGTCGGGGTTTGCTCGCTCCCATCGTCGGCCCAGATGGGCTCGATGGCGGGGACGGTTACCGACATCACGGGAGCGGTAGTGCAGGGGGCCGAGGTCACAGCACGAAGTGTCGAGTCTAATGCATCGCGCAGTGTGACTACCGGTGCGACTGGAACTTACAGCCTTCCCGACCTTCCGGTGGGAACCTACGACGTCACCGTGAAAAAGGCAAGCTTCGCTTCCCACGTGGCCGAGGTCTCCCTCTCAGTCGCCGAAATGCTGACTCTGAATGTGCAGTTGCAGCCGGGGACAGCCAGCGAACAGGTCAACGTTCGAGCTGATGAGGCGGCGGACATCGACATGGAAACCGCACAACTGAGCAACCTTGTAGACCGCAGGAAAATCCAGGATCTGCCCCTGATCACGCGTGATCCCTACAGCCTGGTGTTGCTGTCACCGGGAACCTTTCAGACCGACAGCAGCAATGAAGGGTTTTCCGTCAATGGGGCGCGGGACCGAAACAACAATTTCCTGCTGGATGGCGTGGACAACAACGATACTTCCGTACCTGGTTATTCCAGCGGTGCGCTCACCGCAAATCCGGATTCGACCGAAGAGTTTCGCGTGATCACCGACAACTTTAACGCCGAGTTCGGCCGCAATAACGGCGCAATCATTGACGTGGTCACCAAGAGCGGAACCAATTCGTTTCATGGAGGCCTTTATGAGTTCGGCCGCTGGAACGGTTTTGGCGGCGCGCGCGACTGGTTCAACCCCGCCAGCGAGGGGAGAATGAACCCTTACGTGCGAAACCAGTTCGGCGGGTCGATCGGTGGCCCGATCATCAAGGACAAGACATTCTTTTTCTTCAACGAGGAGGTTCATCGGTTCCGCACAACGCTCACAGGAGTGGATACGGTACCAACGCCGGCATTCAAGACGGGAGTATTCACTTTCAACGAAACGCAAGCGGTAAATCTGTTGCCCGGTTCGGCGCAGAACCTCAACAACCTGCCCATGGACCCGACCATGCAGAAAGTGTTCGCGCTGTATCCCAATCCAACCGTGGCGAGCGGCGACGGATTCAGCGGGCTATACTTCTTTCCCAGCGAGTCGCGAAACGACATTTCTGACTCAACCATCAAAATTGACCATCACTTCACGGATCACGAAAGCCTCAGCCTGCGCTACAGTTACGATTACCTATACGACCCGAATTCGTACCCGACTGAGGCTATCCTTCCCGGAGACATAGGGGGTGTGGCCGAAAAGGCGATTACCGAGGGCTTGAGTGCGCAGTTGACCTCCATCCTCACAAACACTCTCATCAATAATCTCCAGTTTGGCTGGAACCATATTTACGGGAACTTCGCCTGTACAGGATTGAACGTGTTGGACAGCCCGGGTGGAGTCGACCAGTTCGGGTCGGGCCGCGACTACACAATGGATCCTTTCACCAGTTTCGGCTGTGCTTCCAACGGTCTGCTGGCGAACGATCAATTTCGAAAGACGGGGACGGTCAGTTACACCGAGAGCCTCAGTTGGGTTCATGGAAACCACACCTTCAAATTTGGTTTTGATTTCCGCGACGTGGGCGAGAATGGAGCCCTCAACTTCAACTCACGCCGCCAATTGATGCTGGATCCAGATGAATTTTTCGTCACCAACTTTTACAGCCCGATCAACGTACCTAACTCAACCCAGGAGCTGGACGACGCAGCTTCCGCGTTCTATGGTCTGGTGGCAAGTGACCTAAACGCGGGATTCTTCAACAAATCCGGCGCCCGGCAAGGGACGAACGACAAGTTGTTTCGGCAGCACGAGTTTGACTGGTACGGACAAGACACCTGGAAGGTACGCCGCAACCTGACGCTTAACCTGGGACTGCGTTACCAGTTGAACGGCGTTCCCTATGAGGAGAACGGCAACTTCTCCAACCTGCTGCAAGATCCGGGTTCGTTTGCGGCTGGACAACCGGTGGTGTTCACGATCGTGGGGCCGGGGACGGGCAAGTCCATGTATCAGCCCGATTACTCCGATATCGAACCTCGCCTTGGGTTGTCCTGGGATCCGTGGGGCGACGGAAAAACGGCAGTCCGGGCAGCTTTCGGCATATTCCATGATCGCGTATTCGGCAACATTTTTGGCAATGCCCGCGGCAACCCGCCCTTCGAAAATGATTACGACAAGGAGCCCCTCAACACGATCAATCAGGCGTTGCCCGCTGGCGGCAACTACAACGGCTTAGGTGGCCCCTGCCCGGCATGTGTTGAGCCCGTCCCTGCCGTCTTGTCAGACAGCCAATGCATCGCCGCGCTGGGCACACCCTGTTTCGTGTTCTCGCCGGCGGTTCCAGACGGCACGGGACTGATGACGGCGGTTCCCCTCGATGTCCACTTCCCCAACCCGGCCAGCAACAACTGGAACATCGGAATACAGCGCGAACTACCCGGAAGCAACACGCTGAATGTGTCCTACGTCGGTGCAATGGGAGTCCACGTCTGGGGCAACCGAGATGGGAATCCGCCAGTTCCAGCCCTGGTCCAGCAGTTAGTCGCTTACTGCAGCAATCCGAACAACGCCTACGGCTGCACCCCAGCCACCGTCAGCGGCGACAATCTCTACCAGGGTTTTAATTACGGTTATCTGCCCTTCAACGCGGTGAACAATAACGCCTTGATCCAACCGTATTATTACCAGACGGAGTACAACTCCATTTACCACGGGCTGCAAACGAAGTTTACGCATAGACTCAGCCACGGCTTGCAGGTGGAGGGCGCCTACACGTGGTCGCATGCGATTGATGACAGTGTCGACGCTATAACTCCCGCAGTCGGCTCCCATACCTTTCCGCGCAATTCCCGCGACATAGCGGAGAACCGGGGCAATTCCGATAACGACACCCGCCATGTCGGGGTCATCGACTACGTGTGGGAGGTGCCGCTAGGCCGGGGCAGGGCTTATGCGAACCGTGGTGTGTTGGGGAAAATCTTCGAAGGGATGCAATTCTCCGGCATCACTACGTTGCAAACCGGGCATCCCTGGCAAGTTCGCAGCTCCACCGACACTCAAAGAACCGGCATCGCCGCCTGGGGTCTGCAGGTGGGGGATCCTTTCGCTCCACCTTCCAGTCCTTCGTGTGCCCCGAGTCCGGGTATCGGCAAGATCTACGTAACGAACATTTGCGCCTTCGTCACGCCGCCCTTCGGATCGCCCGGTAGTCCCCGGAATTCGATTTACGGACCGGGTTTCGTCGATTTCGATCTGGCCTTCGCCAAGAAAATGAAGCTGAGCGAACGTTTCCAACTGGAGGCGCGTTTTGAGGGCTACAACATCTTCAATCACCCGCACTTCCTGAATCCGGGCACGGACAGTGCCGGTGTGGGCAACCTGATTGGAAGCAGCATCTTTGGAGTCATCACCAACACCTATACCGAGCCCGATGGCACCACCTCCGCCCGGCAGATGCAGGTGGCGATGAAGTTAAGTTTCTAGCGAGGGAGCCTTTAAGGAGTGCCTGCAGCACCGTGGTTGCTATTGCTCTGTGAACAGCATTTATGACCCTCTCCCTACGGTCAAGTTGAGGTTTCTTGCATAGGCTGCAAACCCTTGCACATCACGGCTTTTGGCGTAATAAGTGATTGACCATTTCCGCCGGAGAGCATAAAATCCTGCCGACTTGCTGCTCCTGTTGGAGCCGGAGTCTGGCGGAGGGCAAATTCCAGACTCCCTGCTTTACTTTGATCGCAGATTTTCGTTTTGATTTTTGGTCGGAAAATTTTTACCAGGAAATGTGCCATGCCTGCACATCTTCTCGGCCTTACGAGAGAAATTACGAGAGAAAAGAGAGAGCTCCCATGAAAAGAAATCCTATGTCAGTTGTTGCTTTAGCCAGCGCGAAGAAGATGTTGCTTGCGATTTTCTGCTGCGCTGTGCTCATGCTTCTCAGTGCACCTGCCTGGGCGGTGGTGGAGGCTGACCCTTGCGCTGCGCCGACGATAGGGACAACGGCGCTGCCCGTCGGTACCGCCACCGGCTGCGGAGTGTTGATCACCATAACAGGTACGTCGGGCAATCTCGTGGCCACTGTCACGGGGGGCGGAACGGCGAATGGAAACCCCTATGACGGATCAGACGACGAGTTAGTCGGAGTTCAAAACAATACCGGCACGATAGTGAACGGCGTTCTGACTGGGGCCGTGACCATCGGCGCCATTAGACTGAACACGCCACCTACATTTGCCGTACCGTTCTTTGTAACTTGTACTTCAGAGGGCCAGGTGTGCAGCCCTCTGTTCTCGGCCGGCGTGAACGTCGTGTCTGGGCCAATCATTATCATGTACACGGCTTCTCCGGAACACTGCTCTGATGTCCAAGCTCAGATCTTCGTCGACGGCACACCGATATACACCTCCGCATTTCTGGGCCCGGGCCAGAGTACGCCGCCAATCGTAACTTCGCCGCTCGCTGCAGGTTTGCACACGGTCGCGATACAAGCTACTGGGGAGGTCGAAGGCTGTAATGAAGGCCAACTATATTCTTGGGGGGGCACGTTAACAGTTTCAGGCAACATCACTGCACCCGGCGGCAGCACGCCACTAAGCGGGCCGTTCGCATTCGACGGCGATGGGCCCTGCAACTACGCTCAATTCTCCAACTACCTTTACGGGGAACCGGAGTCTACTGCCGATTGCTTCAACGATCCCCAACCTACTGCCAACCCCGGCGACGACCCCTTCGATTATCAGGGTCCGGATAACACATTTACTGGCATCAGCCCGGACTACACAACCGGGACGGTCAGCTTCATTACCCCAATTCCACCGGGTGGGAGCACGTGGTTCGCTCAGGAGACTACGCTAGTCACGGTTGTGTCGATAGGGGAGACCCAGCAACTGGTGACAGGGGTGCCAAATCTATTCCCATTTGGCCCTTTCGCGTGCACTTCAGAAGGAGGGTGTAGTCAGGGTTCGGGGATCTGGACGGAGCAGGTTAACGGCGACGAGTTCCAGTTCACACCTGTCAGTGGAGTCACCGGCGCCGACTACTGGACATTCCTTCCTGTGCCTGTGTGCGCAGGGCCGTTGGGCGAGTCGCCCTTCGGACCTTTTACAGGGACTCCCGCCTTCGGCTTTAGCACGGGGGATTACGGGTTGGAAGCGCCGTCAAACTGCTTATCGTATGGACCGCCGGACTTCTTTACCAACTTCCCTGTGGCCTACCCGAACGCCAACTCCCTGGCCTGCGTTGCCTACAGCGATTACAGCTCATTAGACGACCCGGTTTGTGTAGAGCTGGAACGGGACTGCAATGGTCCGGATTGCACGAGCCAGAGCCTGCTCTGGACCCTGCGGATGGACTATGACCTTGACGCCAACAGTATCGCGGGTCCGATCGGTGGTCCTGCTATTCTGTTTGCGCCCGGTGTTCCCGGTCCAACCGATCCGAATGGGTTAGCTCCTTTCTCGCAAGTGGGAGCCACCGATTTCAGCGTGAATGCCATCACCTCGTACACCGGGGCCGTACCGGGAGAAGATCCTCCTCCCGCAAAGGGCGGCGGCACGGATGGGAAATCGGTCTTCGTGTCAGCCTTCTCTCCGGCGCAATCTGAAACTAACCCGATTCCGCCCGGGGTCACCGTCGGCTTCCCTGGATTTGAAGCCTTGTTCGTGGGTGGATTTCCTGTTCCTGCCGCTGACACCTCCAACACCACCACCCCAAGCTGCCCGCCTGAGTCGGCGCAGTATCTCCTGTTCCCAACTGGAAAACAGGTGACTGCCACGGCGCCGGTGAACTGCCTTTTCGAGGTTCTGGGGTTCCGTGTACCGTGGGTCCTCCTCTGGGACTACACAACTACTGCGAACGTTCCGATCACGAATCTCGCGTTGTGTACAAGCGTGACAGGTGGAACCTGCAATACGAAAGGAGTCTCGCCGCCTTGGGTATACCTGTCGTTGGTTCCAGTGTCTGGCTGTGGGGCGTTCACTGGACAGAGCCCGCTCTCCGGGGTTTTCACCAACTTGAATAATCTGAAACCGCCCGCCCCGGGGCAGTACAGCTTCATTTGGGAGCCTGTAAACAACCCGAAAGGCTGTGAAGTCACCCCGGTGCTGCAATTCAGCAACGGGACCATCGTATCCCCGGCGACGTTCGTGTACGCCTACTGATCTGCTGTTCTTGACAGGGTGCAGGCTACGGCCTGCACCCTTTTTTTGTTCGTGACCTGCGAAGCGCGTGGCCTTGCTTACGGGCCCGCCCGATGCTTGGCCGGCCGCAATTCGTAGCGTGAGATTGGTTTCAGGACACGGCGTCAGGCTGGAGGTGGTCGCTCAGCGGGTGGCCTTCTGCGATTCACGGGTGGCTTCGTCGTACATCGCCTTGAAGTCCGAGCGTTGCATGATTTTCTCGGCACCCGGCTCCTTACGCATATCGTCCAGCAACTGAACCGTGGTGCGATAGTGCTGCTGGGCGTCGGCCTGGTCACCGGAGTCGCGGAGCGCGATGCCCAGCAGGTAATTGGCTTTGGCGCTCAGCGGTTTCAGGCCAATCTTGTCGGCGCGCAACAACGCGCGCCCCAGCTCCTGCTGTGCATGCGCATTGTCGTGGCTCTGGAGCATAGCTTCGGCCATGTAAAGTGCGCACTCCACAGACATGTTCTGCACGCCCTGCTCATCTGCCTGCTGCATCAACTCCCGCAGGTTAGGGATGGCCTGCAGCCCGTGTCCTTCCTGCAAGCTGGCTTTCGCGACATTGACTTTCGCGGTAAGGATTTTGTCCGGTTCTTTGCTGCGGACAGCAGCCTGCAAGGCCTGTTCATACAACGTGCGGGCAGATTTCGAGTCCCCGCGGTAGTAGGCGGCGTCTCCCTGGAACCCAAGCGTCTGCGATACCAAGCCATCGTTTTTCTGCTCGCGCGCCAGGCTGAGCGCGTCATCCAGGGATGCCATGGCCTCTTCGCTGCGGCCAGCGAGAATGAGCGACTTTGCATAGCCGCTCTCGATCTCGGTCATTGTGGCCGATTTGTCTTTCAGATCCTGAAGACTCTTGAGCGCGGCTTGCTTCGAGTTGACGGCAGCGCCAAACCGCCCCTGGTAATCGAACATCACCCCGAGGGAATAGGAATCAAGGGCTGCGCCACGGACATCCTCCATGTTGCGGTGTAATTCCAGAGAGCGCATGTACTGTGTCACGGCCTGGTCGTACTCGCCCATCCGCACCGAAACATAAGCCAAGTTCTGGATGCTTTCCACGATGACGCCAGGCACCTTCGATTTTTCGCGCAGCTCCAGCGCCTGCTGGTAATAGGTGCGTGCGTCTTCGTATTGCCCCTTTTCAAAATAGACCGCGCCAATGTTGTTCAGGCAGGTGGCTTGCATTTGTTCATTGCTGACATCGCGCTCCGCTTGCAACGCTTCCTTGTACATTTTCAGCGCCTGGTCATGGTCCCCAAGGTCATCCAACAGGTTCCCCATATCGACCAAGGTGTCACCCAGGCCGCGCTTGTCGTCGATGTCGCGCCGAATCTGCAACGCTTCCTGGAAGCCGGCCAGGGCATCCTTGTTCTTGCCCATCGCAGCCTGGATTCTCGCCATTCCATTCAAGCTGGAAGCAATGCCGGCTTTCTGGCCCAGCTGGCGCCGGATGGCGAGCGCTTCCTGATAGTTGCGCAAGGCTTCTTCGGGCTTGTTCAACATCCGATAGGCAGTACCGAGGTACTGCAGCGCGGCCGCCTGCTGCTCCGCATTATCCCGTTGAACTGATAGAGTCAGAGCGCGGTTGAGTGGGTCGAGGCTGGCTTGCGGCTTACCGCTATTGAGGGCAAGACGCCCCAGCGCCAGAGTTGCGGCGATGTCATTGGGACTGGCGGCCAGAATCTTCTGGTTGTGCTCGGTGGCCTTGGCAAAGTCACCCGTCTGCTCATAAAGGTCGGCCAGCGCCGCCTGTACGTCAGAGTTACCCGGCGAAACCTTGGCAAGGGTTTCGTAAGCCTTTATGGCCTCGGGGTAGTTCTTCGTGACCTGTGAACGGATGGCAGAAATCAAGTATTTCTCCGCCTCCGGGAGGTCCTGACTTAGCGTTACCGCTCTTTGCGCCGACTGCTCGGCCTCGCCGTCATAGCCCAAACTGCTGTACGTCTGCGCCAGCTTCGAGAAGGCCAGTGCGAAGTTGGGGTCTGCCTTGGTCGCCGCCTCGAATTGTTTTTGCGCTTCCAGATTCTTTCCGTCCCGCTGAAAGCCGATGCCCTGGTTGTAATCGCGCAGCGCGTTCACCGAGCTTGAATTCGGCTGAAACGAGCTCGCCTTCAACTCCTTGAGCACATCTTCTGGCAGGGCAAGTTTCTGGCGGATGGATTCGGCCAGCTGGTCAACCGCGCCGGGAATCTCCTTCTCGCTGGGGACGTCGATTTTCAGCGGAATACTGCGATCGTTCTTGATGTCCTGCAGGGTAGCGTCGATGCGGATCTGATCGCCGAACTTGGCATATGTCCCCCAAATGACGCGGTCGGCACTGCTGAAATCCGCTACGCGACGGATCATCGCAGGGTCGAGTACGGTCACGGGGGAAATGCGCAGGTCGGTAAATATCTGGTGGAGACTGGTGGGAGGAACCGTGCGCAACTGCGCCGACTGCCCAACATCTGTGCTTAACATTTCGGCCAGGCTGGGACCAAGCCAATCCAGCGTGGGGTCACCGGAGCCGTTGCGAAAGGGCAGGATTGCCAGGGAAACCTGCGGTCGCACGCTGACGTGCGGGCGGCTCACAGGGCCGAACAGCCGGCCACGCAACAACCAGGCACTTGCCGACAGAGCTATCACCATAGCGATTGCCGTAATCGCTGGCCACGGTAAGCTTTGTCCCCACGGTCCAACCTTGGCATGAAAACTGAGCGTCGCTCCCGCCCGGTTCCCCTGCCACGCTTCGAGATCGGCCAGCAGCTCGGCTACGTTCTGGTAACGGAGGCTGACATCACGTTCCAGACACTTGCCGACGATGTTGCTCACCGAGCGCGGGACCGAATCGTCGTGATCCGAAATTGGAACAGCCCTCTCCTGTGTGCGCTTGAGCAGACTGGCTATAGCACTATCGGCCGCAAACGGCATCTTTCCGGTAAGCAGCTCATAGAGAATTAATCCGACCGTATAAAGATCGGAGCGCTGATCGAGGGTTTTACCGAGCGCTTGCTCGGGCGACATGTAATCCATCGTCCCGACTAAGGCTCCGGTCTTCGTCATGCCGTCGGATGCCATCGTCCGAGCCAAACCGAAATCCATGACCAGAATGCGGCCCGCCTTGTCGCGCATGATGTTCTGCGGCTTCAAATCACGGTGGATGACTCCTACGCTGTGCGCAGCCTCCAAAGCCCGGCAGACCTGTTGAATGATTTCGATTGCTTCTGTGGGCGAAAGCTTTTTTTCCCGCAGCATCAGCGTGCGCAGATCTTCACCCTCGATGAATTCCATCGTGATGAACTTCACGCCGTCTGCTTCGCCCAGGTCGTAAATGCGAATGACGTTTCTATGCGTGACTTGGCGGGCCAGCAGTAACTCCTGCTTAAACCGTGCAATGATGCCTTTGTTCTTCGCCAGTTCCGGGCGAATCACCTTGAGGGCCACGGGCCGATTCAGCTCCCGGTCCATCGCCTTGTAGACCGCCCCCATGCCTCCCTCGCCCAGAATCGATAAGATCTCGTAACGCTGGCCCAAAACCGCTCCAGGTACTAGCGAAAAATCGGACACCGGGCCCGGTATTCGGCGCGGTCCCGCGTCAATCGCGGTTGGAGCGTCAGCCCGCGTGGGCGTCAGAGCGGGCGGATCCACCAGCGTGGGGGCGTCAAAGGGCTGATCGATAAGGGTAGGCGCATCAGATGGTTCCACCGCGCTGGACGACTGGTCCATCGGTGGCGGAGTGAGTACTGCGGCTGGCTCGCGGTTATCGGGAGAAGCAGGATCCAGTGGTTTGCCGCCCTGCTGAGGCTCCGGAGTACCCTTGGGTATGCTCGCCATGCCGACCCGAAAACACACCCTCCCGGCCTGCTAGTATACAACGCTTCTGAGCCGGTTTGTGGCCGTTCTCGCTCCGTCATCCTGGTTGACGCGCGTTGGACCGCGGCGCAGCCGAGCCGGGCACGCGAGTGACCCGCAAAATACTTGACAAAACTGGTCCGATGCAACTATAAGCGCTGGCAGCAACTAAGCGGTTAGATTTTGTTCGGGTTTCTC
>DASPSE010000291.1:0-3082 GCA_035624085.1 Terriglobales bacterium | reverse complement strand
ACCAAGCAGGTTCACATTAATTTGAACGAAGCTCCAATCGGCTGGTACTGAGAAGTAGGATCTCGGTGTTCCCCTGTGTCCTCTGTGGTTAAGAAATCATTCACCACAGAGGGCACAGAAGTTCACAGGGGAGGAAGTAATCAGAGATGAGCACCATTCAACTGCGAACTCCTATTCCGGGCCCCAAGTCGAAAGCCCTGTCTGAACGACGAGAGGCTGCCGTCCCGCGGGGCCTGTCGCACGGGACACCCGTTTACGTTGCGAAAGCTCAAGACGCCTGGCTCGAGGACGTGGATGGCAATCGCTACATCGATTTTGCCGGCGGCATCGGCTGCCTCAACATTGGGCACCGTCGCGCACCAGTGCTGACAGCGATTCGTGAGCAGTTGGACCGATTTCTGCACACCTGCGTTCAGGTTACGCCTTATGAAGGATACATTCGGCTGGCTGAGCGCATGAATGACGTTACGCCGGGCAAGTTCCCCAAGAAAACTCTGTTCGTGAACAGTGGCGCCGAAGCGGTGGAGAACGCGGTTAAGATCGCGCGTGCCCACACCGGCAGACCGGGAATCATCGCGTTCGAAGATGCCTTTCACGGCCGCACCATGATGACGTTGGCGCTCACCAGCAAGACGCATCCTTATAAAGCAGGCTTCGCGCCGTTCCCGGGCGATGTGTATCGCATTCCGTATGCCTACTGCTATCGCTGCTCGTATTCACTCAAATATCCATCGTGTGATCTCTACTGTGCGCGTCATTTGGAGGACACCTTCAAGCGCGTGGTCGCATCCGAAGACGTAGCGGCACTGATCGCTGAGCCGGTTCTAGGAGAAGGAGGGTTTGTTGTTCCACCCCCTGATTATTTTCGTGTGTTGATCGACATTTGCCACAAGCACGGCGTGTTGTTTATTGCGGACGAGGTACAGAGCGGCTTCGGTCGCACCGGAAAACTTTTCGCGAGCGAGCACTATGGAATCGAACCGGACATTCTGGTTTCGGCAAAATCGCTCGGCGGTGGATTGCCGCTGGCGGCGATTACTGGCCGCGCCGAAATCATGGATGCGCCGGGACCGGGCGGCCTTGGAGGAACCTTCGCCGGAAATCCGGTATCGTGTGCGGCTGCGCTGGCGGTGCTCGATCTGTTCGAGCGGGAAGACCTCCTGGCGCGGGCGAATCAAGTAGGGAGTCATTTCCAGAAGCGCGCCAAAGAATGGCAGAAACGCTGGGCGATTGTCGGTGATGTCCGCGGCCTGAGCGGGATGCAGGCCATCGAATTGGTAAAATCACCGGACACTCGCGATCCCGCCACTGACGAGACAAAGCAAGTTACGCAGTATTGTTACGAGCACGGTTTGATTACGATTACGGCTGGATCCTATTCCAATGTGATCCGAGTTCTGGTGCCATTGGTCGTGACCGACGAGCAGCTAAACGAAGGGCTCGACGTGCTCGAAGCTGCGCTCCAAACAGTTTGCGAAAAAACTGGAGCCGTAGCGCAGTCCGTGTGAGAATTCTTAACGATTCTGAGGTAGCTCACAATGACAGTTGCAGCTCCACCACTCACGAAGATCCCAAACTACATCAACGGCCAATGGGTCGACTCCAGCGCCTCCGAGTGGCTCGACGTGACGAATCCCGCCACAGGCGAGGCAATCGCCAAGGTGCCACTCTCCAGTGCGAATGAGGTCGCCAGCGCAGTGGAAGCTGCGGCGGCCGTGTTCCCCGAATGGCGCCGCACACCTCCCGAAGACCGTATCCAGCCACTCTTTAAACTGAAGCAGTTTCTGGAAGATCACATTGATGAGCTGGGACGAACCATCACAGAAGAAAATGGCAAGACATTCTCAGAGGCCAAGGCCGAACTGCGCCGCACCATCGAAAACGTCGAGGTCGCCTGCGGCATTCCGGTAATGATGCAGGGCTACAACCTCGAAGATGTCGCACGCGGAATCGATGAAACCATGATCCGGCAGCCTCTGGGCGTGGTGGTGGCGATCACGCCGTTCAATTTTCCTGGCATGGTTCCGTTCTGGTTCCTGCCTTATGCCATTGCCTGCGGAAATACTTTCATCCTCAAACCTTCCGAACGCGTTCCGCTCACCATGCGCCGGATCTTCGAGTTGCTCGAGCAAACTGGATTGCCGAAGGGCGTGGTCAGCCTGGTGAATGGCGGGAAAGATGTTGTAAATGCGCTGATTGATCACCCCAAGGTTCGGGCCATCAGTTTCGTTGGCTCAACACCCGTTGCCAGGCACGTTTACGCGAGAGCCGGAGCCAACGGTAAGCGCGCGCAATGCCAGGGCGGAGCCAAGAATCACGTCATCGTTCTGCCTGACGCCGACATGGGCATGGCGACTCAAATCATCAGCGACAGCGCCTTCGGCTGCGCCGGCCAGCGTTGCCTGGCTGTATCGGTTGCAGTCACCGTCGGCGAAGCGCAGAAAAGTTTTCGCGATTCGATCGCGGATGCCGCCGCCAGCCTGCGAGTCGGCAACGGGCTCGATGAAGGCGTGCAGATGGGACCGGTGATCACCCAGCAGAGTAAGTCACGAATCGAATCTCTGATTGCAGCGGGCGAGAAGCAGGGAGGGAAAGTCCTGTTGGACGGGCGAAATGCCAGAATTCCGAAGCATGAAGCGGGAAGTTTTGTGAAGCCGACGATCCTCGACAATTTGCCGCCTACTAGCGAGCTGGTCGATACCGAGATTTTCGGACCAGTGCTGAGCTTGATTCATGCCAAGAATCTGGACGAAGCGCTGGCGTTCTTGGAGCACAGTGCGTATGGCAACCAGGCGTCGTTATTTACGTCGAGTGGCTCAGCAGCGCGGCGATTCCGCTACGAAGCGCCGGCCGGGAACATCGGCATCAACATTGGGGTGGCTGCGCCGATGGCCTATTTCCCCTTTAGCGGCTGGAAAGACAGCTTCTTCGGAATCATGCACGCGCAAGGCCGCGATGCCATTGAGTTTTACACCGAAAAGAAGATCGTTATCGAACGCTGGGCGAAAGAACACTCGCGTAAATTCTAGATCTCATCCTCGTCGTCTTTGTCGCGATGACTCAGATCTTTGACCGGGCTCAT
>DASPSE010000274.1:0-3580 GCA_035624085.1 Terriglobales bacterium | reverse complement strand
TTTCCCCCGCGGGCGCCTTCGCTTTGAGCCAGCTTGGTTTTGGCTGCCGGACCTGCGGCAGGAGATCGATTTGCACGAGTTGGGAACCGGTCGTCATTGATTCTATTGATTTTACACGTGGTGTGATCGATTCACGAAGCGGGGCCGTTCCGGCCCGAACCCGATATAATTATTGCCCAGTTGACAAATTAGCTCTAACTGCAAACCCGCGCTTCGTCTTAAACTTTAATCCTCTACCGCGTTGTGGGAGGAGGAGTTGTCCTTTCATATCTCGTTCCGTCAGGCTGCCTGGCTGGCGTTCGTTTTTGCGCTAGCTTTGCTTGTGGCCATTGGCTTCGTCGCATACCACGCCACAAACCTGCTGGTCACCAGCGAAAACTGGGTTGCGCATACTCAGGAAGTTCAGGCGTGTCTGGAAGATATTCGCGCCGACATCATGGGCGCCGAGCTTTCCCGCCGAGGGTATACCATCACCAGTGATGAAGCCTTCCTGAAGAACTATCGTTCGCAGCTGGAAGATCTCCCTCGCACGATGGCTCGGTTGCGTCAACTAACGAAAGACAATGTTTCCCGCAAACCCTACCTCGATGATCTGCAATCGTTAATCGATCGGAGTCTTGTCCTCCAGCAGGACGCCGTGGAGTCTCGCCGCAGCGGGCGTCCGGATTTGCAGCAAGACATCCAGATCACGCGCCAGACGGCGCAATTGGCTAATCAAGCAAACACGCTGATACAAACAATCGAGACTGATGAGAACCGCCTGCTGCTAGAACGGCGTGCCGCATCAGAAGCTGCATACCACCGTACTATTCAGGTTCTGGCCGTTGCCTTTGGGGTGGTCTTGTGCCTGCTTGGTGCGGAGTTTTATCTTCTCACCATCGAGTTTAAGCGGCATGAGGGGACGCAGCAAATCGCTCAGCAAAGCCGCGAACTGGTAAATGCATTCTTCTCATCTTCTACCCTTGGGTTTGGCATTCTCGGCCGTGACCTTCGATTTAGCCGGGTTAACGAAGTCCTGGCGCGAATGGCTGGTGCAGAAGCGGACGCTTTGCCCGGCAAATCGCTGGAACAAATCTTTGGCGGCCATGCCATGCACGCTGACGATGTGGCGCGCAATGTGATTGCCAATGGCCAGCCGATTCTGGATCGCGAGATTTCCCGCACAACCGGCGGGAAAGAGCCGAAGGTCCATCATTGGTCGCTCAACTATTTCCCCATTCGCGATGTTAAGCGCGACGTGGCCCAGGTAGGCGTGATTGCCGTGGATGTGACTGCCCGCCGCAACGCAGAGAGCGCCATTCGGCACCTGACTGCGCGTTTGCTGAATCTGCAAGATCAGGAGCGGCGCCGCATTGCCCGCGAAATCCACGACAGCCTCGGGCAATATCTGGCGGCATTGAAGATCACCCTGGGCATGATGGCGAACCCCGCTTTTGCCAAGAAAGCCGAACTGCTTTCAGAGTGCAGCGAGCTGGTGCAGCGGTGTATTTCCGAGACCCGGACGCTATCGCACTTGCTGCATCCGCCGCTGCTGGACGAGGCCGGATTTGCTTCTGCCGCGAGCTGGTTTGTCAACGGATTTTCGCAACGCAGCGGCATTCCGGTCACCCTCGACCTGCCACCCGATTTGCCTCGCTTGCCCAATGCAGTTGAGATTGCCCTGTTCCGCGTGCTGCAGGAGAGCCTCACCAACGTCCATCGTCATTCCGAGAGTAAATCGGCGGAGATTTATCTGAAGACTTCGGCTGGCTGCGTCACGCTGGAAGTGAGAGATCACGGGCGCGGCATCGCCGCCCAACGCCTTCAGCAAATGCAGATTTATGGCACCCACTCCGGCGTGGGATTGGCCGGAATGCGGGAGCGAGTTCGCGAACTGGGGGGAGAGTTCGAAATCCACTCAACCCGTGCCGGCACCGTTATCCGCGCTAGTATTCCGCTGGACGTAGACACAGGGAGGGCGATTGCGGTTTAGATGAAGATCAGCCGCCGCAATCACTTCTAATCCGCGAGGAGTTCACTTCTTTCGCGACGTTCGCAGTTGTTGCAGCCGTCTTCCTGCTTCATCCAGCGTATCTGCCCGCTTACAGAACGCGAATCGCACTTGATGCGCGCCATCGCGCGGATCGTTGTAAAAGCTTGATCCCGGAACTGCGGCCACGCCGATTTCTTTGACCAGATACTTCGTGAAAGCAACATCGTCCGCGAATCCGAACGTGCTGATGTCCGTCATGACGTAGTATGCGCCGCGCGGCCGGAAGCAACGCAATCCCGCCTCGATCAGAGCCGGCATAAGTCGATCTCTGCGCGCACAGTAGCTGGTTGCGAGACTCTGGTAGTAGCTCGGCTGCAAGCTCAGAGCCGCAGCTCCGGCTTCTTGCAACGGCGCTGGCGCACCTACGGTGAGAAAGTCGTGAACCTTGCGGATTGCATTCGTAACGTTGGACGGCGCCACGGCCCAGCCTACGCGCCATCCCGTGACACTGTAGGTTTTCGAAAGGCCGTTGATGGTCACTGTGCGTTCAGCCATACCCTCGAGGCTGGCGATTGAAATGTGCTGTGTGCCGTCGTAGATAATGTGTTCGTAAATCTCATCAGTGATCGCGAGCACATTGAATTCCACGCACAGGTCGCGAATCAATTCCAGTTCCGTTCGCGCGAAAACCTTGCCCGTCGGATTGTTCGGCGTGTTGAGGATGATCGCTTTGGTATGGTTGTGAAACGCAGCACGGAGCTCGCGCTCATCGAAACTCCACTCGCGATCGGCATCGGTCGGTGGATGCAATTTCACAAAAACCGGCTTGGCGCCTGACAGAATCGCATCCGGGCCATAATTTTCGTAGAACGGCTCGAAGATGATGACTTCATCGCCCTTGTTGCATACCGCGAGCAGCGTGGAAATCATCGCTTCGGTCGAACCGCAACAGACGGTGATTTGCGTCTCCGGGTCAACGTCAATGCGCTGCCACTCCTTCATCTGTCGGGCAATGGCGTTGCGCAGGTTTTTGGCGCCCCAGGTGATCGCGTACTGGTTCACATCGGCTGCGACCGCCTCTTGTGCTGCGCGCTTGATGTCCGCGGGGGCTGGGAAATCGGGAAAGCCTTGAGCGAGATTGACCGCGCCGTAGAGCATCGCCTGGCGGGTCATCTCCCGAATAACAGACTCGGTAAAATGCTCAACTTTGTCGCTGAGGAAGTGCTTGGGTTGGACGGTGATGTCCGCCATAGTGGGTTAGGCTAGCACAGCACCCGTTCCATTCACCACGGAGGCACAGAGTCACGGAGACGCTGTCATTTTCGATCGATGCAGGACGGGCGTCCTCGCTCGTCGTTACCGAGCCCTAAGGTTGCCACCACGTGCCTCCAATGCCTTAATGATTTTCGCCGACCACTCAGCAACCTCTTCCTCACGTAACGTGCGGTTATTCGACTGAAAGGCGGTGCGCAGCAGGAGGGAATGGTATCCCTCTGAGATAAAAACGGTACCCCCGCCGCGAAAGATCTCAACCGGAACGAAACTTCGCAGCTCACTCAGATGTAATTCCATCACCGCTCTTTCGATCTGGCCGAACGTCACCGAATC
>DASPSE010000263.1:0-4577 GCA_035624085.1 Terriglobales bacterium | reverse complement strand
TAGCTCTCCTATGCCGGACAATTACTTCGCCCGTTACCTGCCGTTGCTGATTCATTTCATCGTAGCAGGCGCTCTGGCCACGGGCATCGTAGTCCTGTCCTGGTTGATTGGCTACCGGCGCCCCACGCGCGCCAAGCTGTCTCCTTACGAATGCGGCATGACGCCGGTGGGGGATGCCCGCGAACGCTTCTCCGTCAAATTCTACCTGGTGGCCATGCTCTTCATTTTGTTCGATGTAGAGGCGGTATTTCTTTATCCCTGGGCGGTGATTCTGCGCGATCTGAAGATGTTTGGCTTTTGGGAGATGCTGGTGTACATCGGCATTGTTCTGGTCGGCTTCTTCTACGTATGGAAGAAGGGCGTTCTCGACTGGGGTCCGGCTCCCTCCAAAAGAAGCGAGGTATAGGTGTCACTCAACCCTGCCATAACGGATCTCGAGCAGCTAAAGGCGCATCCTGCGATTGCCCGCTTGCAGGCATGGAACCCGTCGGCGGTTGAGGGAGTCAAGTTCGACCGCGACGAAATGAGCATCTACGTTGAGCGCTCTTCGATCCGCGAAGCTTGCACCTTACTGCGGGATGACCCGGCCTGCCCGTTCAACTTCCTTGCCGACCTAACTTGTGTTGACTGGTATCCCTCCGAGCCACGATTTGAAGTGATCTACCACCTGCTCTCGATCCCCCAGAAAGAGCGAGTAAGGCTGAAGGTTCGCCTGAACGGAGATGCACCGGTTGTGGAGTCGGTCACCTCGGTCTGGCCGGGCGCCAATTTCTTCGAACGGGAAGTTTATGACCTGTTCGGTATCCGGTTCATCGGGCATCCCTATCTGCGGCGTATCCAGATGCCCGAGAACTGGGAAGGCCATCCGCTGCGCAAGGACTATCCGGTGGAGGGCTATCGCTAGCCATGGCCCACCTCACTGCCGTGCCCACCCTCGAACCTGGCCAGGATCGCACCATGATCCTGAACATGGGTCCGCAGCACCCCTCCACGCACGGCGTGTTGCGCGTCATTCTGGAGATCGATGGCGAAACCGTAGTGCGGATCATGCCCGACATCGGCTACTTGCACACGGGAATCGAGAAAACCTGTGAGGCCAAGTTCTTTCAGCAGGTAGTACCGCTCACTGATCGCATTGATTATCTGTGCCCGCTGACCAACAATCTTTGTTATTGCCTGGCCGTTGAGAAGCTGCTAGGGCTGGAGATTCCGCCCAAGGCGCAGTGGCTTCGCGTCCTTCTCAATGAGCTTACCCGTATCAACTCGCACCTGGTGTGGCTGGGCACTCACGCCATGGACATCGGCGCGCTGACCGTCTTTCTCTATTGCTTCCGCGAGCGCGAAGACATTTTGCGCCTGTTCGAAGCAGTCAGCGGGCAGCGCATGATGACTTCATACTTTCGCATCGGCGGTGTGGCGTTGGAGCCGCCGCTCGACTTTTTCGACCGGGTACAGGATTTTGCCAACCGTTTCCCTTCCAAAGTAGATGAGTACGAGAATCTGCTGACTGCAAATCCAATTTGGCTGATGCGAACCAAGGGAGTGGCGCGGATCACTGCAGAAGACGCGATTGCGCTCGGAGCGAGCGGTCCCACTCTGCGCGGCAGTGGCGTGGATTTCGACCTGCGCCGCGACATGCCGTACTCCAGCTACGAGAAGTTCAAGTTCAAGGTGCCGACAGCGCAAGATGGCGACGTGTTCGCGCGCTATATCTGCCGGGTGCAGGAGTTGCGCGAATCGATCGCCATCGTGCAGCAGGCGCTGGATGGAATGCCACCGGGGCCGATCAAGGCGGATGCTCCCAAAGTGGTGCTGCCCGACCGCGAAAAGATGAAGACGCAGATGGAAGCGCTCATCTACCACTTTAAAATCATTACCGAAGGTTTTTCGGTGCCGGCAGGCGAGGTTTACCAGGCCGTCGAGTCGCCGCGTGGTGAAATGGGATATTACGTCGTGAGCGACGGCACGGCCAAACCATATCGGGTGCACATGCGCGCCGCGTGTCTGGCGAATCTGCAATTGCTGCCAGCGATGTGCGAAGGCCGGCTGATCGCGGACGTGGTGGCGGCGATTGGGAGCATCGATATTGTTTTAGGAGAGATTGATCGCTGAATTCCTCTGTGTCCTCCGTGGTTTGTTTTAACCACAGAGGACACAAAGGTACACAGGTCTACATGAAGTTCTCAGATCAATTTGAATCGCGTTTTGCCCAGATGTTGAAGCACTACCCGACCAAGCGATCGGCCTTAGTGCCTACATTGCTCTATGCGCAGGACGAACTGGGCTATCTGAGCGAAGAGGCTATCTCCGAGATCGCCAGCCGCGTCGAGCTTACGGAACTCGAGGTTCGCAACGTAATTAGCTACTACTCCATGCTGACCACCAAGCCTCGTGGCAAATACAACGTGCAAGTTTGCACAAATATCGCCTGCCTGCTGCGCGGCGGCGAACAAATTCTCGATCACTGCAAGATGAAATTGGGTATCGGACACAAAGGAACCACTCCCGACGGCATGTTTTCGCTAGAAGAGGTCGAGTGCATCGGCGCTTGCAGTTGGGCGCCGGCCGCGCAAGTCAATTACGACTTTCATGAGAACTTAACACCGGAAAAAATGGATAGAGTTCTGAAGGAGTGCCTGAAGGAAGGAACACAGTAAGGGAAAATTGGCAATTGTGTAATTTGTAATTGAGTGATTGAAAAGCGCTGAGCCCGTGTATGCGATCAATTACCAAATTACAAATTACCAAATTACAAAATGGCTTCTCTGGTCTCCCATCCCGACGAAGTGAAGATCGTCTCCAAGCGCTTCGGCCAAGGCGCGACGAATATCGATCGCTATTGGGAACTCGACGGCTACAAGGCCGTTCAGAAAGCGCTCGGCATGAAACCCGACGACATTATTACCCAGGTAAAAGAGTCGGGTTTGCGTGGGCGTGGTGGCGCCGGATTCAATGCCGGATTGAAATGGTCATTTGTCCCCAAGCAATCCCCAAAGCCGAAATACATTCTCTGCAACGGCGATGAGAGTGAACCCGGCACATGCAAAGACCGGCTGATCTTCGAACATGATCCGCATGCAGTAATTGAAGGCGTTGTCATTGCTGGTCTCGCGGTCGGAGCGCACATTGGATACATCTACATTCGCGGCGAGTATCGTTACCTTTCCGAGATCATGCAGAAGGCGATTAACGATGCTTACGCCAAGGGCTTTTTGGGCAGGAACATCTTCGGCAGCGGATATGATTTCGACGTTTACTGGCACGGTGGCGCCGGCGCATACGAGGTCGGCGAAGAATCTGCCTTGATGGAATCGCTGGAAGGCAAGCGTGGTATTCCGCGCATTCGGCCGCCCTTCCCTGCCGTTGTCGGATTGTGGGGTGGGCCGACGGTGATCAACAATGCCGAAACCCTGGCCAGTGTGCCGCACATCATTCTGGGCGGGGCAGAGTGGTATGCCAGGCTCGGCCCACCAAAAAACGGCGGCACGCGCCTCTTCTGCCTCAGCGGACACCTGAATCGTCCCGGCGTTTATGAACTGCCCATGGGATACAACCTGAAGAAGATGATCTACGACGTGGGTGGTGGAATCCCGAATGGCCGCAAACTAAAGGCAGTCGTGCCGGGAGGATCGAGCACGCCAGTTCTGACCGCGGAAGAAATCGACGTCGCTATGGATTTCGATTCACTGATGAAAGCCGGATCGATGCTTGGCTCCGGTGGCGTTGTAATCGTTGATGACTCAACCTGCATGGTGAAATTCGCCTTGCGCATCATGAAGTTCTATCAGCACGAAAGCTGTGGCTGGTGCATCCCCTGCCGCGAAGGAACCGACTGGCTGAAAAAGACTCTCACCCGGTTCCATGCGGGCGGTGGCGTAAAGAAAGATATCGACAACATTCAGTACCTGGCCGAGAACATGCTTGGGCGGACGTTTTGTCCACTGGGTGATGCCGCGGCCATGCCAACGATCTCGATCGTGAAGAAGTTTAGGCAAGAGTTCGAAGATCATCTGGAAGGCCGGCCTTGCCCGTTTGAGAAGGCAGGAATAGTGGAGCAGTTGCCAGTTTTGGCGTAGCAATTTTGTAATTTGGTAATCGGGCAATTACTCAATTGCCAAATCGTTTATGCCTGACGTAAACATCATAGTCGACGGCAAGAAGGTTACCGCTCCTGCGGGTACGCTTCTCATCGAAGCCTGCAAGAGCGTTGGCATCGAGGTGCCCTCATTCTGTTACTACCCTGGTCTGTCGCTGCAGGGCGCCTGCCGCATGTGTCTGGTAAAGATCGAGAAGATGCCGAAGCTGCAGACTGCCTGCACGACGGTGATCACAGAAGGGATGGCGGTCACCACCGAAAGCGATGAAATCCGGCAAGCACGCAAGAGCATGGTCGAGTTGCTGCTGGGGAATCATCCGCTCGACTGCCCGGTGTGCGATGCGGGCGGCGAATGCGAACTGCAGGACATGACTTTTTCCTACGGCGCCGCCGAATCAAAGTTCATCGACATCAAGAATCACCGTGAGGAGCAGCAGTGGTCTCCGGTGGTTTACTTCGATCGGCCGCGCTGCATTCTTTG
>DASPSE010000236.1:0-8662 GCA_035624085.1 Terriglobales bacterium | reverse complement strand
TCTTGATCAGCATGGATAAGACCCCACCTTATGTACGGATGTTACGCCCTGCTGGATTGTTGCTTCAGGCGGACAATCCTGTTCACATAAGACGAAGGTTAGCAGGAAAAGTCGCAAGGATTGTCAGGCAGAATAGAGGTTCATGCTTAGTCCGCCCGATACACGAACTTTCCGCCCACAATCGTCGCGACGACTTTGCCCGTAAACTGCCAGCTGTCAAACGGAGTGTTGCGCGACTTGGAGCGCGACTTGTCGGCTTCAAAGGTCCAGCGTTTCTTGGGATCGAAGATCGTGATGTCGGCGTAGTTTCCCTGCGCGAGCGATCCTCGGCCTCGTAAATCGACCACCGACGCCGGACCGGCTGTAAAGAGCTCCACGATTCTTGCCAGCGGAATCCTCTGTTCCCGATGCAGCCGGGTGATAGCCAGGCCGAGAGCCGTCTCCAGCCCCGTGATGCCAAACGCCGCTTTTTCAAACTCGATGATCTTCTCGTGTGTCGCGTGCGGAGCATGATCGGTGGCAATGGCATCCACAGTTCCGTCTGCCAGCGCTACCAGCAGAGCCTCGCGATCCGCTGCCGAGCGCAGCGGCGGATTCATCTTGCAATTGGTGTTGTAATCGTCCACGTCTGCATCCGTCAGCGTGAAGTGATGCGGCGTAACTTCGCACGTGATGCGTGCCTTACCCCGTTTCCCCCGCCGCACTGCCTTGAGCGCCTCGGCAGTCGAGAGATGAGCCACGTGATAGCGCGTTCCGGTAAATTGCTGGGCAAGGTGCACATCGCGATCGACAATCGACGCCTCTGCCTCGGGCTTCATGCCGCGCAGTCCGAGGCGAAACGAGGTGGAACTCTCATTCAGGGAGCAGTTCTCGGTCATTCGTGTGTCTTCAGCATGTTGAATTACCGGCAAGCTGATTTCCGCCGCCACGCGCAGCGCCTCCCGCATGGTGGTTTCGTTGAGAATGGGCCGCCCGTCATCGCTCACCGCTACAGCGCCAGCGCGCTGCAGACCGCGAAAATCTGTCAGTACCGCCCCTTTGCTGGCTTGAGTGGCCGCGGCGACCGGAAAGACATTTACCACCGCTCCCCGCTGCGGCTGCTGAATCCATGCAATCCATTCCGCCGAGTCCACCACTGGCGAAGTGTTCGGCATGCAGCACACGGAGGTGAATCCCCCGGCGGCCGCCGCCGCAGTTCCGCTGGCAATCGTTTCCTTATAGCTTTGTCCCGGTTCCCGCAAATGCACATGCAGATCGATAAAACCGGGAGCCACGACCAGTCCACGAGCATTAAAGGTTTGGTCCGCGCCCGCGCGAATCTTATTGGGCAGGCCAATCTCAGCTACTCGGCCGTCGCGCAGCAGCACGTCCATGGGGGCGTTCACTTTCGAAGCAGGATCGATGACGTGTCCGCCCTTGATCAATAATGACCCGGTCTTGAATTTATCTTGCGCCATGCGTTCCGTTCAGACACACCACGAAGCAGTCACCTTCGTTCAGCTAGCTCTTCTTCGCGAGCTTCGCGTAATTCTTTGCGTCCTTTGCGGCAAAAGCCTTTAACCGCGAAGATCGCGGAAGAGCGCGAAGGCCGCAAGGTACGCGTCCTGAAATCACCCACGCGGAAGCTCACGACACCGCTTCACCTTGCCTTCCCCAGCGCTCTTGCCAGAATTGCCATTCGCACCGGCACTCCGTTCCGTACTTCTTCCACGATCGTCGACTGCGGACAATCCGCGACTTCCCATGTCAATTCCAGCCCGCGGATAATCGGCCCGGGGTGCATCACCATAGCATCGCGCTTGGCCAGCTTGAGTCGCGCCATGGTCATCTGATATCTCGCGATGTAATCCTGCAATCGGATTTTCATTCCCGCCAGGCGTTCTTTCTGCACTCGCAAAACCATGATTACATCCGCTCCGCGAACCGCCTCCTCAGCGCTGCGCGTGATGTGCAGGCCTGGCGCCAGACAAGTAGCCAGGTCTGGAAGAAATTCCGGCGGTCCGCATAGAGTTACATGTGTCCCGAACCTCGACAGTAAATGAATAGCGGAGCGGGCGACTCGGCTGTGATAGATGTCACCAATGATGACTACTCGCAGACCGCTCAGGGTTCTCTTGTGCCGCAGAATGGTGTAGGCGTCGAGTAGCGCCTGCGAGGGATGTTCATGCATGCCATCCCCAGCGTTAATGACCGGCACGGTCAGGTGCCTCGCCATCAGTAAAGGCGCGCCGGCAGCAGGATGGCGAATCACTACCACGTCAGCCCCTACCGCTTGCAGCGTGTATCCGGTGTCAAGCAGCGACTCGCCCTTCTCGATGCTGGACCCGCTCGACAACACGAGCGTGGTCATCGCTCCCATGGATTTTGCCGCAATCTCGAAGGAGCTGCGCGTGCGGGTGGACGCCTCGTAAAAAAGCAGCAGCACGCGCTTGCCCCGCAGCACCGGACGCGGCTTCAGCGGATTCATCCGCCGCGCGAGCTTGAACAACGCCACGATCTCTGCGGCATCGAGATGTTCGATATCGAGCAGGGAACCGCGTGGAACCTTGGTCATCGCTTGCCCGGATCCGGCGCGGGAGGAGTGCCCGCGCCCGCAAAGTCTCCCTTCAACCTTGTTTTTCCACCAGCAGAACCTTTTCCGTGTTGTCCAGCTCGCGCAACTTGACTTCGATAATCTCCTGTTGTGTTGTCTGCACCTTGCGGCCGACAAACGTCGCCTCAATGGGCAGCTCGCGATGTCCGCGATCGATGAGCACGCACAGTTGCACCTGCTTCGGCCGACCCTGATCGAACAGCGCATCGAGAGCAGCCCGCGTGGTGCGTCCGGTGTAAAGCACGTCGTCCACCAGCACGATGTTCTTTCCCGTGATCGGGAACCCTATTTCGCTCCTTTGCACGACCGGCTTCGGACCGACAGTAGACAGATCATCGCGGTAAAGCGAAATATCGAGCGTGCCCACCGGAACCGGCGTCTTCTCGATGCGCTGAATCATCTCCCCGAGGCGCTGGGCGAGAAACACGCCGCGACGCCGGACTCCCACGATCCCCAGATCCCCGGCCCCGTTGTTTTTTTCGATGATTTCATGGACCAGCCGCACCAGCGTGCGCTCGATTTCCGACGCCGACATCAATTGCGCCTTCTCCTTCAGGCTGGCAGGTCGAGTCGAAGGTCGCGGAGTCATGAACGCTGCATGATACGCGGGGGGAGTGGGCCGGGGCAAGGGTCGACGACACCGCTACAGCCGGTGCTTCCGCCGCAGCAGTGCCGCTGCCAGCGCGCCTCCCAAGCTGGAAAATATCAGGAAAACTACAAACATCACTGCCAAACCGAGACCCATAACCAAGGCCAGGCCGGGTGGGCTTTTCAGATAATCAAGAATTTGCTGCGCCTGTGGGTCGGAAGTGCGTGCGGCAGACTGCTGAATTGCTTCGAGCAGCGCAGCCCGCAATTGCCCCCCGCTATGAAAAACCAGCACCTCAATGGCAGTGAAAATTGCAAAAATTCCGAAACCGAGCGTGCCGCCTACTGCACCCAGCCGTGCTCCCATTCCCGGACTCAAGTTTCCAACCGGGTTCCGGCGGCGGTAGAACAAGACCGCGAGCACACCCGCCGCGATCATCCCCAGCCCGAACGCGCCCAGCGGGATGAACATGAGAACCGCAGCAATCAGCCCGGCCAGCGCCGCCGAGGGCAGAGCCTGTGACCACTGGATCGCACTCGTACTGGCATACGTCTCTGCTTGAGTGGGAAACCCGGGTATGTTTACACCTGGTGCGAGCGATTCGCCCACTCGAATTTGCGGCGCATTGCACTGCTGGCAAAAAGGTACACCGTCTTCAACCGCGGCGCCGCACTTATCGCAAGCATGTTCCATCGGATTCAAACTAACAGTAGCAACGAAGGGGTGCAAGGACGACAGCGCTGTGGTAGTGGTGCAGTTTGATTGTCATCCTGAGCAAGCCTCTGTTGCGCAGCGAAGGATCTGGGCGAGCCGCGCGAACTGTCGCGCTTTTGGAGACAGGAGTAATCGCGCGTCTGGCTCGCTTCCTTGTTAAACTGCACCGCTACCAGAGCTAAGGAGTACGAAACACCGGATCGTCTGGCCTATAATGTTCGCTTCGCATCGGACGTAAGGGTCGAGGTCCTGAGGAGAAAGCATGCGTTCTTTCATTCTTGCCATAACCAGCGTGTTGATCATTGCTATTGCCCTGCCGGTTGAAGTCGCCACCGCGCAGAATCAGCAATCTGCAGAACAGACCAAGGCTGCTCAGTCAAATAAGACTGCAGAAACCGCCGCAAAGCAACCAGAGGCAACTGCACCGGCAGCAGAGGAACAAAAACCAGCCAAAGAAAGCTCGACCGAGAAAGATAAAGAAAAAGACAAGGAAGAGCACTACGACGTGTCGGAAGTGCCGCCTGTAGTCACGCACCATCAGATCACACTCAACGGCAAAGCGCTGAAGTACACCGCCACGGCAGGCCGCCTTCCTATTAAACGTCCTGATGGCAAGATCGAAGCTGAAATGTTCTTTGTGGCTTACACCCTAGACGGGCAGGATGCCGCGAAACGTCCAGTGACATTCGCCTTCAACGGCGGACCAGGCTCGGCGTCAATCTGGCTTCACATGGGAGCGCTCGGCCCGCGCAAAGTCGTGCTGCAGCCCGATGGCTTCATGCCTCCCGCGCCATACCATATTGAAGACAATCCCTACACGCCGCTGGACAAAACTGACCTCGTTTTGGTGGACGCGATCGGTACCGGCTTCAGCCGCGCCGCGGATCAGGAACTGTTCAAGAAGTTCTGGGGAGTGAAAGGCGACATCGAGGCCTTCAGCGAGTTCATCCGCCTCTACATCACTCGCTATGAGCGTTGGAGTTCGCCGCTTTACCTTCTCGGCGAAAGCTACGGAACCACGCGCTCGGCGGGCATTGCCGGCTATCTCGCCGACCATGGCATTTCGTTCAACGGCATCACCCTGCTTTCCATGGTCTTGAATTTCGAAACTCTGGAGGAGACGAAGACTAACGACGAGCCTTACATTTACCTGCTTCCCTCTTTCACCATGATCGCGGGCTACCATCACAAGCTGCCGCCCGATCTGGCTCAAGACATGAATAAGGCCCGAGAAGAATCCGAACAATTTGCGTCAGGAGAATATACCCAGGCGCTCGCCAAGGGAGATGCGCTGACACCGGAGGAACGCCAGCACATTATTGATCAGGTGTCGCGCTACACCGGCTTGAGTAAGGACATTGTCGACCAGGCCAACCTGCGAATTGACGTTCGCAAGTTCACCCACTACCTGCTGATCGACCAAAAGCTGCGCGTCGGCCGCCTCGACGGGCGCTACACCGGACCCGATCCGGATGGATTGATGGACACGCCGTTCTATGATCCCACTGGCTCAGCCACGCGCCCGCCATTCACGGCAGTATTCAACAATTACGTGCGCACCGAAATCGGCTATAAGACTGACATGCCTTATTTCGTTTCCGCGCAGGAGGCCGGTTTTGAGAAGTGGGACTGGGGATCAGCCATCCGCGGCTTTCCCGACACCGCCTCGGCATTGCGGGAAGCGATCGTCAAGAATCCGTATTTAAAGATTTTTGTCATGGAAGGTTACTACGATCTGGCGACTCCTTATTACGCCGCCAACTATACGGTTGATCACCTCGACCTCAGCGGTAAATATCACAGCAATATTTCCTTTGCAACGTATGAGGCCGGGCACATGGTGTATCTGCCCATGAGCGGGCTGAAGAAGATGAAAACCGACCTGGTGGAGTTCATCGATAAAACTGCTCCGGGGCAATGAAGATCGCCGACGAGCCCATCAGGGCCTAAGCTGTCTCATCGACCACGAAGGCCACGAAGTGGCAGGAAAACTCGTAGCCAACGCTCCTTCGTGGTTAATTCCGTCCTTCCCTTGCCGCCCCTCATCCACGGCGGTAGCATAGGGGGTTGATATCACTGACTTCTTAGTCTTGATAGGGAGGCTTTATGGCAACCGACGTACTCACCGGTCCCACCATTCTAGGCACCGCAACCCGCCCCAAGGTTTTCAAAAATTTCATCGACGGCGAATGGGTTGAGGCTTCCACCGGGGAAACTTTCGAAAACCGCAATCCCGCCGACACCCGCGACCTGGTCGGCATCTTCCAAAAATCCGGCAAGGCGGATGTGGATGCTGCCGTCGAAGCGGCCAAACACGCTTTCGCCAAGTGGCGTCTCGTGCCAGCGCCTCGCCGCGCTGAGCTTGTTTATCGCGCCGCCGAAATTCTGATCGAGCGCAAAGAAGAGTATTCCCGCGACATGACCCGCGAGATGGGCAAGATTCTCAAAGAAACTCGCGGCGACGTGCAGGAAGCCATCGACACCGCCTACTACATGGCCGGGGAAGGCCGCCGCATGTTCGGTCCCACCACGCCGTCCGAACTGCCCAACAAATTCGCCATGGCCATCCGCCAGCCGCTCGGCGTCTGCGCCATGATTACGCCTTGGAATTTTCCTATGGCAATTCCATCATGGAAGCTGTTGCCGGCGATCGTCTGCGGCAACACCTGCGTCATCAAGCCCGCGCAGGATACTCCACTGTCCACGTTCAATTTGGTGCGCGCGCTGGTCGATGCCGGCCTTCCCAAAGGCGTCATTAACATTGTCACCGGATTTGGCTCGGGCATTGGCGCACCCATGACTGAGCATCCCGAAGTGCGTGCCGTTTCGCTCACCGGCTCGAGCGAAGTCGGACGCATTGTGGGCACCTCCGCAGCCAAAAGCTTCAAGCACTGTTCGCTCGAACTCGGCGGCAAGAATCCCATGATCGTACTCGACGACGCCAATCTCGATCTCGCCATCGAAGGCGGCCTGTGGGGCGGCTTCGGGACGACCGGCCAGCGCTGCACCGCGACCAGCCGCATCATCGTTCAGAAGGATGTGTACAGCGAGTTCGTCGAGCGCTACGTCGAGCGCGCTCAGAGCTTGAAAGTTGGCAACGGTCTCGACGAAACCGTTGAAATGGGCCCTGCCATCAACGCGAACCAGCTCAAGACCGACCTCGACTACATCGAAATTGGCAAAGCGGAAGGCGCTCGCATGAAGTGCGGCGGCAACCGCCTCACCGATGGCGAATATCAATACGGCTTCTTCCTGGAGCCGACGGTTTTCGTCGATGTCGATCCCAAAATGCGCATTGCCCAGGAAGAAATCTTCGGCCCGGTGGTTTCGATCATTCCTTGCGAAAATCTGGAGCATGCTATCGAAATCGCCAACGGCATTCAGTACGGATTGTCATCGTCGCTTTATACGAAAGACGTGAATCGTGCTTTCAAGGCGATGCGGGATCTCTACACCGGAATTACGTACATCAATGCGCCGACCATCGGAGCGGAAGTTCATCTTCCCTTCGGCGGCGTAAAGGCCACTGGCAACGGACATCGCGAGGGCGGCATCGGCGCCATCGACTTTTACACCGAATGGAAGTCGGTGTACGTAGATTATTCGGACCGCTTGCAGAAAGCGCAGATCGACAGGATCGACTGAGAGATTCTTAACCGCAAAGAGCACAGAGGATTCGCGAAGAACGCTAAAGATCAGTGAGGAAATCCTTTGTGTTCTTTGCGGTCGTTCTTAGCGAACTTTGCGGTTAAAAGGTCGTTATGCCCAGTACCCAAACTCGTGAGATCACCGCCGCCGCGCGCCTCGAGAACGTGCGTTATGCTATCCGCGATCTGGCCTGCTATGCCGACGAGGTCGCTAAACAAGGCCACAAAATTCTTCCGCTCAACATCGGCGACCCCATCAATTTCGATTTCCAGACTCCCCCTCACCTGATTGAAGCCGTCTACAAAGCCATGCGCGACGGCAAGAACGGATACGCGCCCTCGCCCGGAATCAAGGAAGCCTTGGATGCGATTCGCGGCGAAGCTGCCCGCAAGGGCATTTCATCCGTGCAGGACGCCTTCGTCACCTCCGGCGTCAGTGAGACGGTTGACCTCTGCCTTACGGCGCTGCTCAATCCCGGCGACGACCTGCTTACTCCCAGTCCCGACTATCCGCTCTACTCGGCTGTGCTGGCCAAGATGGGCCTCAAGCTGAATACCTATGATTTGAATGAAGACGACGGCTGGCAGCCCGAGCTTTCAGACATTAAGAAGAAGATCACCCCACGCACTCGTGGCATTGTGCTGATCAATCCCAACAACCCCACTGGATCGGTCTGTACCCGGGCAATGTTGGAAGCAATCGCCGAATTAGCGAGGCAGCACAACCTCGTCGTCTTCGCCGACGAAATCTATGACAAGCTGATTCTTGACGGTGACACGTGCATTTCGATCGCAGCCGTCGCGCCAGATGTTCCGATCATCACATTCGGTGGGCTCTCCAAAAATTATCTCGCTCCCGGATGGCGCATTGGCTGGGGCATCCTGAGTGGCGAGGCTTCGGCCGTGATGCAATACAATGATGGCATCCAGAAACTGCTGCGTGCCCGGCTCTGCGCCAACCATCCGGAGCAGTACGCGATCAAAGCCGCGCTCGAAGGCCCGCAGGATCATCTGATCGAAGTTCGCAAAAAACTTCGCAACCGGCGCGACCTCACGGTGCGCTGGGCCAAGTCGACTCCGCGCGTAAATTGCGTTTCGCCTCGCGGCGCCTTCTATGCT
>DASPSE010000235.1:0-32437 GCA_035624085.1 Terriglobales bacterium | reverse complement strand
GATTGACCAGACCGGCTCGATCAACCCTGGCGCATTCCCGGTCTCGGCAGTCGCTCTCGATTCCTCCGATGTCACCGGCCTCACAGCCTACGCCACCATTATGGGCTTCCACGTTTCGCACGTTTGGCAGACGGTCGATGGTGGCGTGTCCTGGACAGACTTCACCGGCAATCTTCCTGACGCCCCCGTCAACGCGGTTCTGGTCGATCCCGGAACCAGTCCGATGACTGGAACCCTGTACGTGGGCACGGATGTGGGCGTGTTCTCAACCTACACAGCCGCTGCGAACTGGACGGAGGTAGGACCCGCGCCAAGCAGCGGGCAAGCGGGCTATTTGCCTAATGTTGCCGTCACGGCTTTGCGCATGTTCAACGATGGAACGGACAAATGGCTGCGGGCCTCGACATACGGGCGCGGCGTGTGGCAGTTCCCGCTGATTACTACGCCAGACTTTGTAATTTCGGTTTCCAATACGCCCCTCACTGTGTTTGCCGGTTCGCAAGGCGTTTTCCAGGGGGTAGTCTTTTCTCTCGATGGCTACGCCAGCTCCGTCGGCCTGAGTTGCAAAACCGGGCTTACCCCACCGCCTCCGACGTGCTCGGTGAGCCCGAATACCATAACGCCAAGCAGTTCAGGAGCGCCATTTACTATTACCGCCAGCGGCGCGGATGGCAGTTACGGTTTCGACCTCCACGGAATCGGGACCGACTCAAATTCGATTACCCACGACGCCACGCTCACCTTGAATGTGGTGGATTTCAACTTGACCGCTCCGTCGGTGAGCAGTTTGATCATGGATCCGGCGGCAACCTCGGCGCCGATTACGTTTGAAGTAACGGCGGCAGGACCGTTTTTGCAGACTGTCAATCTATCGTGCTCCGGATTGCCGGCCAGCGTGGGGACCTGTAATTTCCAGCCATCTTCGGTGAATCCAACCGCCAGCACTTCGGCTCAGGTCACTCTGACGATAACCACAGCCCCGAATGCAAAGGCCGGAACATTTCCGATAACAATTAACGGCCAGGCCACCATAACGAATTTCGGTGTGGCGACCAACTCCACCAAAACGCAAAATCTTTCCCTGACAGTGATTGCTGATTATTCCCTCGCCGTCGCCAACTCGTCGCCAACCGCTTACATAAATAGTACGGTGCAGTTCAACGGCACGCTGACCACCCAGAACGGTTACACCAGCCCGGTGAACCTGAGTTGCGGTACTGGCGCACCGCCAACCTGCACCATCGCGCCCGCCAGCGTAACGCCGTCAGCGGCTGGCGCATCATTCACGGTCACGGTGGGCAGTAACCAGTGCGGGGTGTACAGCTTTAACATCGTCGCGCAAGGCACCGACAAGTATGCCGTGTCACACTCTTGGCTGGTGACTTTCACCTCAACCAGTTTCGCTCCGCCAGATTACACGCTCGAAATCACTAATGCCTCGCTGACTGCCCCCATAAACACTTCGGCGACGTTCAACGGAACGCTAACGGCGCAGGACTGCTACAACAGCCCGGTGAACCTCAGTTGTAGCAGCATCCCGTCATCCCTGACCTGCAAGGCTTCACCGTCAAGCCTGACACCCGCGCCCACTCTGAATGGCGCACCATTTACAGTCACCGTGAAAGGCGAGGTGGCCCAGATCTACAACTTCAAGATCGTTGGACAAGGAACCGATCCATCGAAAATCATCCAGACCTTCCCGGTCCAATTCACCTCGACGGGCAGCAACTCGAGCTCGCCCTTCGACTTCAGCCTTACAACTCCAGCCCCGGAATCGGTCAACGCGGGCCAGAGTGCGACTTACAATCTCCAAGTCGCACCCTGCCAGAATCCGCCCTGCGACGCCACTGCCAAATTCCCCGACGCTGTAAGTCTAGCCGTGGTGTCGGGCTGCCCGCCGCTTAGCACTTGTTCTTTGAACACGACGCAAGTCGCCGCTGGCGCATCTTCCACTCCCGTAACCTTTACCATTCAAACCGCAGCGGCTGTCGCCGCTAACACCCACGCGGTCAGATCCAAGTGGCAACTCCTGTACGCCGTTTGGTTATGGTGGCCGGGCCTGATGCTCGCACTATGTGGCGGGATGACAAGCCGCGATAACCTGCGGAGTTCAGCTGTGCTGTTCGGCTTGCTTGTCGCAATCGTCGTGTCGCTCTCTTTTCTCGTCGCGTGCGGCGGCGGCTTGCAGGGAGGTGCAACAGCTTCTGCGAATCCCGGCACGCCAGCTGGGACTTACTACATGACGGTGAGTGCTGCGATGAACTCGGCCCCGGGTTCGCCGACGAAAACTGCTTCTGTCACCCTGACGGTGAACTAAGACCGCACGAAAGACTAGGCCCCGTTCCCTCAGGGGCTAAAGCCCGCGTATTTTGTGGGCCTAAAGGGCACCCTTCGACTTCGCTCAGCGCAGGCTCTGAAGCCGTGCCCTACCCAAAACCATTAGGATATGGCGGATAGCTTCGACTCATACTAAGGTGACAAATTACTTGACTCGCCCACCCCATCATCCCGAAACTCGGCGCACTTCAGCCGAGTGAGAGCTTGCCCTGAGCAAGCGAAGCGCGCCGAAGGGTATCTCGCGCGGAGCTACGTCGAACTCAAAGACGCTCCACGCCAGATCCCAGTCGTGGGCGGGCCAGACATGTTGAGGGCCTCACTGGATCCTGTCGTGAGGCTTTGCCCTCGACATCTCCCTCGAAATCTAGGACGATTGACTTAGCATGCCGGATCAGCGCTGTGACGTCGTCGTCGTCGGAGGAGGGATCGTTGGCCTATCCGTCGCGATGCACTTTTCCCGTGTTTTCCCGAGACTCCGTCTGTTCTTGGTGGAAAAAGAGGAATCCGTCGCGCGGCATCAGAGTGGTCACAACAGCGGGGTCATTCACTCCGGAATCTACTACAAACCCGGTTCCCTGAAGGCCCGGCTGTGCGTGGAGGGCGCAGCGGCCATGTGCGCGTTCTGCCGCGAATACGGTATCCCTTACCAGATCTGCGGAAAGCTGATTGTTGCCACAGGCGATGACGAGGTCCCACGGCTGCACTCGTTACTCGAGCGTGGTCGGGCCAACGGGCTGGCTGGATTGAAACTGGTCGAGCAGGAACAAGCCCGCGAGATTGAACCCCACTGCGGCGGCGTCGCGTGGTTATTGGTGCCGGGAACAGGAATCACCGAATACACAAAAGTCTGTGAGAAGTACGCCGAGCTCATCAGTGCACAAGGCGGATCGGTGCGTACCTCGACTGAAGTGAAGGGTATCATACAACGTGCAGGAGAAACTGTAATCGAAACAACCCGGGGGTCATTCAGCACTCGTTACGTCATCAACTGTTCCGGTCTGCACAGTGATCGCGTCAGCCGGATGGCGGGTGCGACCCCAGCGGTTGAGATCGTCCCTTTCCGCGGCGAATACTATGACCTGGTTCCGGAACGAAGACATCTCGTCCGGGGCTTGATTTATCCAGTCCCCGATTTGCGATTTCCGTTTTTGGGAGTACATTTCACACGCCGCATAGGCGGCGATGTGGACGCCGGACCCAACGCCGTCCTGGCATTTAAGCGGGAAGGCTACCGGAAAACCGATTTCAATCTACGCGACGTCTCGGAAACCTTTGCTTATCCCGGATTCTGGAAGATGGCGGCAACGTACTGGCGGAGCGGTGCGGCCGAATTCTATCGATCTGTTCACAAGTCCGCCTTCGTGCAAGCGTTACAAAAGCTGGTCCCGGAGATTCGCGGCTCAGATCTGGTTCCGGATGGTTCTGGCGTTCGTGCGCAAGCGCTTCGTCCGGATGGTTCTCTGGTTGACGATTTTCAATTCGTATGCACCGGGAACATGCTCCACGTGTGGAATGTTCCCTCCCCTGCGGCAACCGCCTCACTTCCCATCGGACGCGAAATTGTGCAAATGGCGCAGCAAGGCTTTGGGCTCTGATAGAGTTAACACGAAATGTGAAAGCTGCGTTAAGTTTGTCAAACTGGGCTACCAGCAAGGGATTCCACAACCCCGCAGTGTTGGGATGTTTCTCTGTTATTTGTCAATGACTTACGTGACACACCACAGGAGTGCCATCCACACTTGCACTGACTTAGCAGGGTTTGTGGCACGAAAGTGCCATTTACAACTACGGTTTGTGAGAATAAAGTCTCGAAACATTAGTCGCTAGATGTGATGGCGACCGAAGGGGTGGGCATTCTCCTCCCAATGCAGTTTGGCCCGTCTCATTGTTTCGCAGTCTTCCTTGACTAAGCACCTAATTGACCCTGGGAGGGGCCCTGTGGCTCACGCGATCAGCTTACCTGATGTTTCTGAAGTGATTCGAGTGTTGGCGGTCGACAGCAACCGCATGAATAGCCAGCTTCTGGCCAGTGCCTTGGAGCGGGACAAGCGCTTCCGGATGCTGGATGCCGCTCCGGATGCCCGCGCCATCGTCGCCGCGGTAGCGAAAGAAAAACCATCCGTGGTAGTGATTGGCGCAGAAATCGACGGGAATTCGCGCAAGGGCTTCGAGGTCGCGCGCGAACTGCGCGGTCTTAGCCCTGAAACCCGCGTGGTCATGCTGCTCGATTTCAGCGATCGCGGCCACGTGGTCGAAGCTTTCCGCGCCGGTGCGAGGGGTGTTTTCTCGCGCAATGATTCACTGAAGCTGCTGGCAAAATGCATTTATTGCGTGCACCAGGGACAGATTTGGGCCAACAGCAAGGAGCTCCGCTATCTGCTGGATGCGCTTGGCGAAGCCTTGCCCTTGCGGGTGGTTGATGCCAGGGGCGCTGAGCTGCTCTCACGCCGGGAGCAGGAAGTTGTGCGCTGCGTGGCAGAGGGAATGTCCAACCGTGAAATTGCGCAGCAGCTTGGCCTGACGGAGCACACGGTCAAGAATTATTTGTTCCGCATCTTTGACAAGCTGGGCGTTTCGAAGCGAGTCGAAGTGGTTCTCTATGCCTATAGCTTGGGCAGCGTACCCGAGCTGGGAGCGATGCCTGCCAAGACAAACGGCAAGCATCTGCCCTCAACGACGCTGACTCAGGTACCCACCCTACCGCGGGCCTAGGCAAATAATTTCTGTTGGTTGAAACCCCGTCCCAGCAGAAACATCTGGGAAACGGACTTATGACTGGTCGAACTCGCTTCGCACCGGGGTCCGGGTCTTGCGTTTTTGGCCAGGGGCGCTGCTGTCCAACGAGCGCTGCCAATTCTTCAGTTTCGATACGACTTCCTGCATGTAAGCCGCAGCGTCGGCGGGACTCAGAATCTCGCCTTTGTTGCCGTTGCCAGGGGCAGTAGAAGGAATGTACGGGGTTGCCGCTTGGGGTGGCCCGAAACCGGCAGTTTCGGGTTGCGCCTCAGAAGTGAGTCTGGAAATATCCAGGTCGGAAATAACCTCATCGACTACCTCGGTATCAATCAACTTCTTCTGCAACGCATAAGCTAAAGAAAGCGCGTGGAAGCAGAGATTATTCACATTCCGCGGAACCCCCTGGGTGAATTCCGCGACGGCGCTGTAGGCCTCGGGTTCGAAGAGCGGATCGCCCGCGTACCCGGCAACCTTCAGACGATGTTCTATGTAGTTCTTGACTTCCCGGAAAGGCAGCGGCTCAAGGCCGTGAAGGATCGAGACCCGCTGGCGCAACTGTGCCAAACTGGGACTGGCCAGCTTATCGGCCAGTTGAGGCTGGCCGGAAAGGATGATGTGCATAAGCTTGGCCCGTGGTGTTTCGAAATCAGAGAGCAGACGCACTGTTTCCAACACCTCGGGCGCCAGATTCTGTGCTTCATCGATCACTACAATCATGCGTTTGCCGGCCCGGGCCTCTTGCAATAAACGCCGGTTGAACTCCTCATGCAAACGCACAAAATCCTGCGTGTCACCTTCATAACCGAGTTCCGCCAGCAAGAAGCGCAGAAACTCCCGGGAATTGCACTGCGTCTGAAAAACGAAGGCGGTGTGCGCGGAAGTGCGAAACTTTTCCAGCAGATGAAACAGAAGGGTGGTCTTTCCCATTCCCGGTTTTGCGATTAGGCCAAGGAATCCACGGTTGGCTTCGATACCGTAGTACAAGGAAGCCAGGGCCTCTCTATGAGCGGCACTCAGGTAAAGGAATCGGGGGTCCGGGGTCACACCGAACGGCTGCTCCGTCAGTCCGAAATACTTCAAAAACATGCCCGCTCCTCTAACCTGTCATTCCATGCCCGGTACCGCTAACCCGCATGCGCATGCTGATCTGCATGATTGGCCGGACCCAGAGAAGTGCTTGTCGCTGAGTGTGATCCAATTGATCCCAGACAGAATCGGCGCGTCTCGAATGATACCCCGCGCCTCCACTGTGCTCCGGACCTAACCATCCTAACAAGTGGATGAAAGTCACTGGGTCAACGGGCCAAATGGTGCAGGAGGAGGGACCCCAGCTTAAGAATCCGGCTGACTGATTCTACAGCATTTATCCCTCTTCGCCAACTGCTGATACGCCCACCCATGACAGAGACTCAGGACTCCTTGTCATCGCCTTACGGAATCCGTAGAATCTTCCGAGTTTGTGAGCCTTTGCGTTGTGGGGACCATTGACCGCACTCCCAAGTTCAGATTCCAAGATTCGGATTCTGGTGGCAGATAGCGCAGCGATGAGCTGCCATTTGCTGGTGGACGCATTGCGGCGCACTAAGGATTATCAGCCCATCGCGGCGCCTATTCCGAGGAAAGCCCTCCGCCTAATGGAGCAGGATCAATTCGACGTGGTTTTGATCGGCATCGGTGTCGTCGAAGACCCGCTGACTGGTACCGGCTTCATCCGCCAGGTTCAAAGCCTTGATCCTAACGTGAGCATCATTGCCCTGGTCGAGACGCGACAGCGCGGCCTCGTCGTCGAAGCCCTCCGTAGCGGCGCGCGCGGTGTTTTCTGCCGCTCCGACTCCTTCGAAGCGTTGTGCAAGTGTATCCGTTGCGTGCATGCGGGACAAATTTGGGCTAGCTCAACAGAGCTTCAATACGTAATTGACGCCCTGGTCGAGCACGGGGCCAGAACACCTCGCATGAATGGTTCGCGCCCGCTCAGTAAACGGGAAGAACAGATCACCCGTTTGGTTGCGGACGGTTGCAGCAATCGGCAGATCTCTGAGCGGCTGGGCTTGAGCGAACATACAGTCAAGAATTATTTGTTCCGGGTGTTCGAGAAACTAGGGGTTTCCACCCGCGTGGGTTTGACCCTCTATGCCCTGAAACAAGGCCATGCCAGCCGGACCAGGCTGCCCAGTCTAGCGCCGATGCTGCTGCCCGACGAGAGCTCGGATTTGCCGAGTTGATCCCTCCAGGTTTTCCGCTCCAAATTGTTCAAGGGAGCCGGAACACCACAGTAATGCGTGTTGCAAACCCCTCCGGCTGGCCTGCATAAAAGAAGGGCCGGAAGCGCCACTGTGCCACCGCCTGGCTGGCTGCCGTTAGCAGTTGAGGGTCGCCGCTGATAGTAATGAGTCTCTGAACCGCGCCGTCTTTGCCGACCCACGCATCCAGAACAACCGGCCCCTGAATGCGATTCTTTCTGGCTTCTTCCGGGTATTGCGGTTCAACCCGAGTGGCGAGATACTCTTGCGCAATCTCGGGAGAAATCCGCAAACCGGGAGCTGTGATCGCGTTCTTTGAGCTGGTCGGTTGAACGGCCCCGGTGATGACACCCTCAGGCCGCTGAGGAGACGTGCGGAAAATAACCTTGCCGTTGCGAGAGACAACCAAACCCTCATCTGGAGCAGAATCGTCTGTGGTCAAACTGGAACTTACCGCTGACGTGGCCTGCTTCCCAGGAGTCGGCTGTTCGGCCGGGGCGGTCATGGACGAGTTAACGGCGGGTGCTTCAGGTTGGCTCTGCACCGCTTGTCCCACCGGTGCAACCGGCGTGATGGTCGCCCGCCGCCATCCGGCATGACCTACCATCCAACCTATAACCAAAGCCAGCAGAATGACGCAAACCAGCAGGGCGGTAGTCCAAAAGTCCTTTTGCGGAAACTCAGTTTCCGCTGCCGGAATCTCCGGGACTCCACTCGCCGACTCGGAGCTGGGCAGGTTTGCAGAATCCGCCACCGGACAGGGTTCCGGTTTCACCTTCTGCAATCCGGCGGCGCACTCCACGTTCTCGATGATCTCTTGCGAAAAAGCCCGCAGAATCCGGCCTTCGCGATCATTGAAGGCATTGGGCCGGATAGAGAAGATCTCAATCACCCCAATTACCTCATTCGCCTTCGCCACTGGAACCACCAGAATGGAACGGATGTCGAGCCGGCGGCAGGCTTCGGCATCTACACGTGGATCGCTTTCGGTATCGTCACAGCGTTGCCATTCTCCAGTTCGAACGCAAGCTCCAGACAGGCCATGACCCATAGCCAACCGAGTGCCGAAATCCGGAGCATTCTCGCCCGTGGTCGCTCGGCAGACCATCTCGCCATCACGTGCCAGGGCGATGGCGGCGGAAGTGGCGCTGGTGGCCACACACGCGCGTTCTACAATCTCGTTGAGCACCAGGTCCAGCGCCACCTCGGCCGACAAAGGCCCGCCGCCGCTCACAAGCAGAGCATTCAAGTATTGGGAAAGCGATTGGCCCGCAGCCGGTTCCTCGGTTGCATCCGCGTTCGATGCCAGAGAGCGGTCAGGTTCGCGTGGCTCAAAAGGATCAGGCCGAGAAGCCGGACTGTGGGCCATAGAGATTACCCCGGCGAAAAAGGTCGAGTGTCCGACCCTAAGGGAAGCTTACCTCACTCACGGCTTCAGGGAAACGGACTGCCGCTGGCCTCCGATGGAGCGGAGTTTCCCGCGAAACGCCCGGCTTGTCAACAGCAAAGCGCCCGGTCCGCCGACCGGCCAGCTAAGCCTTCCCGGAGTGGTGCGCCCGTCCGTGCCTGCTGACGGTAGCTCGCAATGCCCCGGCCGCCCCAACCTACTTCTGGGCCTGCGTCTTCGCAACCTCCGGCGGCCCCACGTTTGGCGGCGCTTCTCCGGTCAGCGAATTCAGAAACGCCAGCAGATCGGCGCGCTCTTGTCCGCTCAGGAAATCCAGTACGTGAATTTCCTTATCGAGATTCGGGTTCGAGTTTCCTGCGCCGATGTAAAAGTCTATGGCCTCTTTTAGATTCTTTAAACTCCCATCGCTCATATAGGGCGCAAGGAGAGCAATGTTGCGCAGAGACGGCGTCTTGAATTTCGCCTTATCCCCATCGCGATGCGTCACCGCGTACAGGCCAACATCGGTGAAGGTCCCCATGTCCACACCGACCCCGACGTTGTGGAATGCGTTATCGGTGAAAAGCGCGTATTTCTCGCCAACGGTGTGGCAGGCCGCGCAGTTGCCTTTCTTCTTGGAAGTGAAAACCACGAACCCGCGTTTGACTGCGTCATCCACTGCCTTCTCGTCATGGCCGTACTTCCATCGGTCAAACGGCGAGTTGCCGCTGATCACCGTACGCTCAAAGGATGCAATACTTTTCTCCACCATTTCATAAGTGATCGGCCTGGGCCCCCAGGCTTTGGCAAATTCCTCGCGGTAGCTCGGGTTTGCATTGAGTCTTTGCTCGACAGTAACTAAGGTGTTTGCCATTTCCACCGGATTCTGCACTGGACCTTCGGCTTGATTCTCCAGGCTAGGCGAACGGCCATCCCAGAACTGCACGTGGAAATAAGCAGCGTTAGTCACTGGTGGGGAATGCCGACTTCCTGTCTTCTTTTGCACACCCTCTGAAAGCGGCCTCGGATCGGCGAAGCCGTATTGCGGGCTATGGCACGTGGCGCAGGAGACGGTGTTGTCTATGGAGAGCATTGGGTCGTAGTAGAGTCTGCGGCCAAGAGCGATGGTTTCAGCCGTGGGCGGATTATCGGGTGGAATCGGGACCGGTGGAAGACCAAGCGGAGCCTTGATCTGCACTAGCTTGCCAATCGGCAACAACGGCGCGGCTGTCTGACTCTGGCTGTGAACCAGCAGCGCACCCGCCATAACTGTGATGACGAGGATCAAGAAGAACATCTTTCCCGGATTCATAAAGCCCTCCGATTGAGCTAAATTTCCGGCTCTTGTTTCCGGTGATGAATTCCGTCAGCGGACACCGGAACCTGCCGGCATTTTCCTGAGAAATGAGGAGCCATGAAAATTTTATTGCTGACTTCGTAGCCGATTCGTGATGCCGGTCACGGGTGCGCGTGACAAAAATGGCTGGCAGAAATGGCTGGGTGTTGCGTCTCGTCCTCAGCCGTGTTCTCATGTTCGAGTTTCCACGAATCTATGACCTCGCCCTCCACCACGCCGCCTGGCGCTTTGTCACGCTCTGACCAGTGGCATGCCGTGACCGCCAGCTTTCTCGGTTGGACCCTCGATGCTTTCGACTTCTTCGTTCTCGTCTTTCTGGTGGACGTCCTGGCTGTGCAGTTCCACGTCACCAAAGCTGCGATCGTCTGGACGTTGACGGCGACCCTGGCCATGCGTCCTGCCGGTGCGCTGGTGTTTGGCGTGCTGGCCGACCGCTATGGCCGGCGCAAGCCTCTGATGGCCAATGTTGTGTTCTTCTCAATCATCGAGCTGCTGTGCGGCTTTGCGCCAAACTATACGGTTTTTCTGGTTCTGCGAACCGTCTACGGAATTGGGATGGGAGGAGAGTGGGGAGTGGGTGCCTCGCTGGCCATGGAGAGCGCCCCGGGCCGGTGGCGCGGCATCCTCTCAGGAGTCGTCCAGTGTGGCTACTCCATTGGGTACCTGCTGGCCGCCTTGGCCGCGCGATTCGTGCTGCCGGCCTGGGGATGGCGTGCCATGTTCTGGGTCGGAGGAGCTCCGGCCTTGCTGGCGTTTTATATCCGCTTCCGGGTGCGTGAATCAGAAGCCTGGAAACAGCGCCACGCTCCCACAATCGGCGCGATCGTGCGCACGGCAAGCGGCCACTGGAAAATATTTTCCTATCTTATTCTTCTCATGACTCTCATGATGTTTCTCTCCCACGGAACTCAGGATCTTTATCCGGACTTCTTGAAATCTGCCCACGGCTTCTCCTCGGCGGTCGTCTCCTACATGGCAATTCTTTACAACGTGGGCGCAGTGCTCGGCGCCATTTCGTTTGGACACTTTTCCGAAACATTGGGGCGGCGCAAAGCCATGATGCTGGCTCTCGTGCTCTCGCTTGCTGTAATTCCCGCGTGGGCGTTCGGAAGCTCGCTGGCACTGCTCGCGATCGGCGCCTTCCTGATGCAGACCGGGGTGCAAGGGGCATGGGGCATCATTCCCGCGCACCTCAATGAACTGTCGCCCGACAGCGTGCGCGGTCTGATGCCTGGATTCGCCTATCAGCTTGGCATTCTTTTTGCCGCCGGAACTAACACGATCGAATACGCTCTGCGGGGGAAGCTGGGTTACAGCTGGGCGCTAGCCGGGTTTGAGATGGCCAATATCGCGCTTCTCATAACCGTACTGGCTTTGGGTTCGGAAAAGAAGGGCAAGAGTTTTCTGCGGGAAGCGCCGGTTTGATCACTCACAAGTCAGCGCCTGCTATCGTTCCCGAAATTGCAAGATACTGTGTGTTGACCGGCGCCACCTCAGCTTTCATACCCGGAAAGCTGGTAGAGTATGTTTAATAGCGCAGGGACGTTGGTTAGTGACACAGGAGATTTTGATGCACCTTGCGGTTGTGGGATCAGGCTATGTCGGGTTAGTCGCAGGAGCGTGTTTCGCCGATCTCGGCCACGAGGTCATCCTGGTTGACAACGACGAGCGGAAACTAACCGCCCTCAAGAAGGGCGAGGTTCCTATCCACGAAAAGTTTCTGCCTGAACTGCTGCAGCGTCATCATGGCCATCGGCTAACTTTTACCGGCGACCTGCATGGCGCCGTCCTTGCGAGCGACGCGGTTTTTATCGCGGTAGGAACACCACCCACGGAGCAGGGGCAAGCCGATCTTTCCTACGTGGAATCGGTTGCCAGCAGTATTCCGAGTGCGATCAATGGGTATAAGGTCATTGTCGAGAAGAGCACAGTCCCGGTGTATACCAGCGAATGGATCCGCAAGATTATCCTGCGCCATGCGGCCGCTCCCGATTCCTTTGACGTAGCCTCCAACCCCGAATTTCTCCGCGAGGGGACGGCAGTTACCGATTTTCTGTTCCCCGACCGGATTGTGCTGGGAACCGATAACGAGCGCTGTGCCTCGGTGCTGCGCGCGATCTACGCTCCTCTGACCGATGGCAGTTACTACCGACGGAAGGACGCCATTCCGCAACCAGACCGGGCACAGATTCCGCCGCCGTTGATTGTGACCAGCACCAAGAGTGCGGAACTGATCAAGCACGCATCCAACGCATTTCTGGCGATGAAAATTTCGTTCATCAATGCGGTGGCGTCGGTTTGCGAATCCGTGGGCGCCAACGTTCAGCAGGTGTGCCAGGGGATCGGCACCGACAGCCGCATAGGGCCGCGCTTCCTGAACCCCGGGATCGGATACGGCGGTTCGTGCTTTCCGAAAGACCTGAAGGCATTCCGCGAAGTGGCGCGGGAATGCGGATACGAGTTCCGCTTGCTCGACGAAGTCATGCACATCAACGAAGAGCAGCGCAACCGCTTCTTGCGGAAGGTGCGCAGTGCACTGTGGACGCTGCGTGGCAAGCGCCTGGCGGTGCTGGGCTTGGCGTTCAAGGGAGGGACCGATGATATCCGCGAGTCCCCTGCGATCATGCTGGTTCAAACCTTGCTACAGGAGGGATGCCACATCTCGGCTTACGATCCGGCTGCGCAGGAGCGCGCTCGCGAAGTCCTGAGCTCAAATGTGGAGTTCGCCGAAAGTCCATACGATGCGGCACAGGGCGCCGATGCCTTGTTGATCCTGACGGAATGGGACGAGTTCGCGGCGCTCGACCTGCAACGCCTCCACAGCCAACTGAAATACCCCATCGTGGTTGATGGCCGCAATCTGTACGATCCCGAATCCATGGCAGCGCTGGGCTTCACCTACCACAGCATTGGCCGGTCCGTGGTCGCGCCGGAAGTTCGCCCGCTCGCTGCCGGGGCTTCTCCCAGGACCGTTAGGAAGTCATGAGCCAGCCACGGGCGTTGGTAACCGGCGCCGCCGGTTTCCTCGGCTCCCATCTGAGTGACGCGTTACTCGCTGGGGGCTTCTCAGTAATCGCCGTTGACAACCTGCTCACCGGCAGAGAAGCCAACCTGCATCACCTGCGCAATGAGCCCAGATTCGAATTCCAGCAAACTGATATCAACAACCCCTTCGATTGCGCTCCCGTCGATTACGTATTTCATTTTGCCTGCCCGGCCAGCCCAGTCGATTACATGCGGTATGGCGTGGAGACCCTCAAGGTCGGTTCCATGGGCACGCTGCATGCGCTGGAAGTAGCGCGCAAATACCGCGCGAAATACCTGATCTCTTCAACCTCGGAATGTTACGGAGACCCGCTGGAGCATCCTCAGAAGGAAACTTACTGGGGCCATGTCAATCCCATCGGTCCGCGCTCGGTTTATGACGAGGCCAAACGCTTCAGCGAAGCGCTCACCATGGCGTACCACCGTTATCACAAAGTGGATACACGGATTGCGCGGATCTTCAACACCTATGGGCCGCGAATGCAGCTCAACGACGGCCGGGTCGTGCCGAATTTTATGAAGCAGGCCCTCCGTGGCGAGGATCTGACAGTCTATGGCGATGGCAGCCAGACGCGCAGCTTTTGTTACGTGAGCGATGAGATCGACGGCTTCATGCGCCTGGCGAAATCCTCGGAACATCTGCCCGTCAACATCGGGAATCCCACCGAGTTCACGATTCTGGAATGTGCCAAACGCGTGCTCACTGTCACGGGATCCACGAGCAAAATTCGCTACGAGCCTTTGCCCCAGGATGATCCCAAACAACGCTGTCCCGATATAACCAAAGCGAAGACGCTCCTGGGCTGGGAGCCAAAGATCGATCTCGAGACCGGGCTGAGAATGTCGCTGGAGTATTTTCGGAAAGCGGCATTTGAGGAGACTGCCGCGCGTTGAATCCCACCTGCAGATCTTAAAGCGTGAATTTCGATTCGGCTTCCGCGCAAGCGAGCAGTTCCTGCACGTGGGCGCGCTCTTCATCGCTGGTCAGACTGAAGCGTACACCCATGCCGAAACCTGGGTGCGTGCTCAGCACCTTTCCCGATACGCATAGCTTGAGGTCGTTCGTTCGCACGACAATTGTCACGACGGTGCCTGCAGGAAAAGGTTCGGTGGTCTCGACGTAGCAGCCGCCGCTGCTGATATCGCTGAGAGTGCAGCGGTGCGGCACCTTGCTATCGGCCGGGTAAACCTCAGCTCCCAGGCAGCAGGCGCGGCGGGAGAGGTTACGCCGGTCGGGTGCGGAGGCCGACAGCAGTCCCAGCCCGGCCGAGAGCCGCACGCTCACGTTTGTGGTTTGAGCGCTTTGCGACAATGATCGGTCTTTTGTTCCCTCGGTGGACTGTTCCTGCACCCAACGCTGCAAGGCTCGTTTTGAGGCTTGCGGCACGTTCACAAAACGGATTCCAACTTGTCCCGCCGCATTCCGCCACATGACTTCCCCCGCCAGCCGAATGACAGAATCCTGTCCCGGCAGCGCGAATTGGAAATACACTTTGCCGCTGGGTGGCAATTGGTCTGTGGTCCGGATGCCCAGGCCGTTTTCGTTTAACTCGACAATTGTTGCCGCGGCATCTTCTTTCCCTGGATAGGAGACGGAGGCAGATGCATGCACCGGAATTCGGGGCTGAACCCGCCGTTCCTGCCGAAGCAGCGCGCGCGCGGCATGAATGCTGTGCAGCGCCCGTTCTCGGGATACAGGTTTATACACCAGGAAGTTTGCGCCTTGAGCAAAAATTTCCTTCACCTGGTTCCGCGCGTTCACCAGGGCGATGACGATGCTGCTCCGGTGGGATGGTGAGTTGCGGGCATGCCCGATCAGGGCCGTGGCCGAAGGCTCATCCTGACAATCCACTACCAGGGCATCGAAGTACTGTTCCTCGATTCGGGTCTGGGCTGCATGCGGGTCGCCGCAGGTCTCAACCTCGATGCTGAGATCTTGAAAGATGCGGCTGAGCACCTGCACCGCTTCGGCGTCCGCACACACCAGCAGCGATGTGAGCGCCATACTGCCATGCATGGTAGGTGCCGTAGCAAAGCAACGACAAGTTACTGAGGTCACCACCAGCAAAACAGCGGCCCACCTGCAATAACAGCTCGGAAATTGCCTTCTTCGCCTCCAGTCTCGCCCCCTGAGTAATATTCTTAACGAGATTGCCCCGCTCCAGCGTGCCAAAATGACCAGAGTGTCGCCGCGAAATTACCTTACGTAAGTCGCATGTCGAGGTTGTCCTTCGGTACTTTGCGCAGTTCTGATCCAACTTCTTACGATGAAATTTAACCGGGATGGGGCAAGGCGCCGCCTGCGGCGGACGCACACCTTTCCCGTGCAATGGTCGACAAATCCCTGGCCTGGCCAGGATGTTTCGGGAGAATTGATTCCGAAACCAAAAGGAAAGAACAATCGCATGGGTTCACGCACAATGCGCGGTTTCTCGCTGATCGAGATGATGTCGACGGTGACCATCATTCTGGTGGTCAGCGGTGTGGCCATCCTGGGCATCCAGCCCGCGGTGCGGTATTCCCGTATCAATAACGGCTACAACATCACCCTGGGTGCGATTCGGCAGGCGCGAGACTACTCGGTCGCCCAGCGGCAAGAATACTCCGTGACCTTTACCGCGCCCAATACCATCACAATCACACAGACCGGCACCGGAAACGTCATAGATACATACCAGCTGCCCACCGACGTTAGCTTCACAGCTATCAGCGGCATACCGACCGCGGCGAATGCGGTTCCTGATGGCTTCGGCGCCGGCGCAGTGGCTATCGATTTCGATCAAGGAGTTACCGGCGGCGTAAAGAACGTGATTTATTTCATGCCCGATGGCACCGGCCAGGATGTGAATGGAAATATCAACAACGGCGTGCTCTACCTGGCGCGGGGCGGCGAACTGGACAGCTCTCATGCGATCACGGTTTGGGGAGCTACCGGCCGCTTGCGGGGCTGGCGGATCTTCTACAACAACGGCGCTCCCTACTGGAGACAAAACTAATGACGGCGAAGACCGGCAAATCCCGCTCTGGCGCGAGCAACACGGAAAGCGGCTTCACCCTGCTGGAGGTCATGTTCTCAATGGTCATCATGACGGTAGGGCTGGTGAGTTTGTTGGCCGTCATGGGTATCGCTATGGCCTCCACGGCGACGTCGGAGCAGAATGCCATTTCCAAACGATTGGCCGACGAAGCGTTGGAAAGCATTCTGACGGCGCGTGAAACCGATGAAGTGCAATGGTCTAATATTGCCAACGGCAACTGCGTGGTGGGAACAGGCTGCACCACCGGAATTTTCCTCACCGGTACCCAAAATATCGATCTACCTGGCGTCGATGGCATCGTCGGCACGTCTGACGACGCCGCAGCCGGCCCGCAAGTTTTGGATCTGCCGGGGCCCAGCGGAGTCGTTCAGTCCCCGGATGGAGGGCCCTGCGCTCTCCCTGACAATTGTCTGCAGTTAACAAATTACCAGCGCACTATCGTCATCACACCGGTCAACGGCACGCTGGACCAGGTAACGATCACCGTTTCCTATGTCAACGCCCAATTGAAGGTTGCCAACAATTACGTTCTCTCGACCCTGGTTTCGGAATACCGGTAAAGAGGAGCCATGAGACAACCATCGACATCTTCGACCCGCGGCTTCAGCTTGATAGAGCTCATGCTCGCACTGGCCCTCGGACTTCTCATCACCGGCGCGGCCGTGAAGCTGTACAGCACCGGCGTGGATGCCACCTGGGTGATTCAGCAAAGAGCCGAGATGCAGCAGGATTTGCGCGCCGCCGAAAATCTGTTGTTGAGGGATATCAGCCTCGCCGGCGCAGGTTTGACGCAAGTCCCTGGCGAGACCATCGCTTTGCCGTACGCAACTACGCCGATCTACGGCTGCTCCACAGGAGCGGGAGGCCCGGTTTGTCCTCCAAACGGAGCCATCAACTATCCCTGCGTAGGCGGTGCCTGCGGTGCCGCGACCCCGCCAACCTTGTATGCGATCATGCCGGGATACCAGCTCGGAATTAAGCCTCCAAGCAGCGCGATTCCGAGCGACATAATCACCGTCGTTTACAGCGACACCATGCTGGCACTGAATTGCTACACGAGTCCGGCTATGACTACCAGCGCGGGCGGAACCGTGCTGACGTTTACTGCGCCCAGTCTACCCTTGCCCGGCGGGTGCGTTCTACCCCCTGGTCTGACGTATCCTCAAGCCCTCAATAACAACGTAAACGGCTTGATTCCCGGCGATGTGGTTCTGTTAAACACCTCGGGCGGCTCGGGCGGATGGGCCGTGGGAGAAGTCACGGCTGTGGCCCCGGCGTATCCAACCAACAACCCGCCCGTAGCCGGCACCAGCACATATAGCATTTCTTTTGCGAATGCCGATACCCTTAAGCTGAACCAATCCGGTCAAGCCAACGATCTGACCAAGATCTCCGGTGGCACCAATCCGCAGGCGTGGCGTATCTACGTAATTACTTATTTCCTGCAGAACTGGACGGATGCGGCCGGACTTACGACCACGATTCTCTACCGCCAAGTCAACGGACAACCGGCAGTCCCGCTGGTGGACAACATTGCCAACATGCAGTTCACCTATGACACATACAACACCGACGGAACTTTGTTAAACGCCACCGGTGACGGCGGCGAATCGATCGGCATTGCCCCGAGTTCAATTCGCAAGGTGAATATTGCGCATTTGACGATCCATAGCCAGCTCTACGGAACCAGGAGCTCGCTCATGGCGACCCAGGGATTTCAGAGTTTCGATGTGCAGACGTCAATGAGCGCACGAAATATGAGTTTTAACAACCGCTATTGAGGCCCACGCCGGGCGAGGACCGGTGGGCTGAGCAAGGAAACGAGAATTTGTAATGAGGATGAGGAGCTCAATGATGCGTAACGGGAAACATAACTCGCGCGGATTCACGCTGATCACAACCTTGATGCTGTTATTTCTCCTCTCCGGGTTGGCCATCGGCATGCTTATGATGGTCAACACTGAAGTCAAGGTGGGAACGCAGGATGTGCAGAACAACATGACCTTCCATGCGGCGGAAGGTGGCATTGAGAACATGACCGCCCAGCTCGCCACCGTGTTGCAAAACAACCTGTCACCGTCGATTAGTGATATCGAGAATCTGGGCACAGCTCCCGGAGCGCCGACCATCCCGGGCGTCACCTTTCCAACCTATACCCTGACTCCCGTGCTTAACGCTGCCGGTACTGCGCCAGCTTTAACAACGGGTACGGTTCCGAGCGGAAACTACGCCGGTTTAACGGCAACGTTGATGGACATTAACCTCAACGCCACTGCACAAGGGCCGCTGGGCGACGAAGTCAACATGACCCGCACGGTGGAGGTGGCTTTCATTCCCGTATTCCAGTTTGGCGTGTTCTCCGATCTCGATCTGGCATTCTTCAGCAGCCCGGATATCGACTTCAATGGGCGTGTGCATACCAATGGCGACTTGTATCTGGGTTGTGGCGGCGGCAACACCTGCACTTTTCACCAACAGCTCAGCGCCTATGGCAACGTGATTCGGGCGGTGCTGCCCAACGGACTGGCAGCGTCCGCCTACAACGATACTGGTACGGTAGATATTCCGACAGCGGTCAACGGGTGTAATGGCTCCAATTGCGTGTCGCTTCCCACGTCAGGCAATCTCTGGGGCAGCCTGACCGGAGCCGGTGGCGACCCGCCAGCTTCCGCCTACAACAACGGCAACCCTTCCTGGAAAACCATCTCCCTGACAGATCTGGCTGGCATGATGATCGACGGCGATTTCGGCCTCGACAAGCAGACTCCTCCCATTCCTACCGGCGCTGTTGACACTGGTGCGACGGCTCTGACCCTGCCTTTTATTGCAGGAACATCAGCCGCGTTTAGCGGGCCTGGATTGAATATCGGAGCACAGGCGTTTGAAATTATTCGCCGGGCTCCCGCTGGGGAAGTCGCGACCACGCCATTGGGCGCATCCCGGCTCTACAACGAGGCCTCGATTCGTGTGATGCTTTCTGATCGGCCAGACGAACTTCCCGGTGGGGTCGCCGATCCGGATAATGTTCGTTTAGCGAGCTTGGCAAGCAACCAGGGCAATGGAAACAACTACAGCCGTGGCGTACCGACGAAATTTCCGGCTGTTCTGGGGCTGCCGGCACTGGCTGCGGGACAGGTTTACACAACCTATTTCGCGACCGCCTCGACCGCGATCCCAAACCCCAGTACCTCAAGTACCAGTGTAGCCGTATGCGGCGCTGGCATTACCCTGTGCTATTACGCAGACTGGCTGTTCGCGCCGGGAGCACCAACAGTTGCCAACGAATTCGTCAACGACGGCACTGTGCCACGGATCCAGGCAACCAATAATTATGGTGTAAACCAGGCCCCACCTGCCATCAGCGTACAAAACACGTATCCATATTACGTAGCTCCCACGCCGAATAGCGGTGCTGGTGATACGCAATGGAACCTGATCGACGGGTATTTGCGAGTGGAGTTTCTGCCTCAGACCAATAGCTGTCCCGGTCCCGGTGCTCAGGTAAATGGATATTGCGCTATCACCCGGGAATGGTTGCAGCTGGGATTTGCGCGCGGGCCAAGTCCTCCGACGGCCGCGTATGCCAATCCGCTTCCCGCCGGCTCGAATCCGGTGAACCCGTATGCAATTCTGCTTTTCCAGCAACCCGCCATGCGCGTCACGAGCGGGGCAACGGTATGGCCCAACGCACCTCCGCTGGACTCGACCGGCACCGTGCCGGCAGGTTGCACGGGCGGACTAAAGTGCACCAGTGGGAAACCACCGGAGGTACCATACGATCTGGTTCTTAATAACCAGAATGCTGCTTGGAAGTACCCGTATTACAGCGACTGTACCGGCAGTGTCACTACTGGCAGTTACTGCACCGCGGGAGCGGAAAGCAACACCGCATTCAACTGGTATCCGATCAACATCTACGACGGCCGCGAAGGCGAACCTTCTGATACGGTGCAGGGCAACAACACCTGCACGCCGGCCGGGGTCATGAACCTCGTCGAACTGGACGTGGGCAATCTGAATCAATGGCTGCAGGGAAACATCCCCGGCAGCGGGTCACTGGTCAACAACACCAACGAGAATGGTTACGTTCTGTATTTCTCTGACCGCCGCGGCATGTTGCCCAACCCCAACGGCACCCAGACGATTACTGGAAGCTCCAACCCTCTTACCAGTATCAGCGGCGACTCTGGCTTTGAAGATGTCGTCAACTCGTCGTCCAATACCCGCGTTCCCGATGGAATTCTCGAGAACATCCCGGCAAACAAGCAGGTCTCACCGGAAGACAACAACCTGAATGGTTTTCTCGATAACTTCGGAGCGAAAAACCTGGGGCTGGGGTTGGGCTATGTTCCCACCCCGTCAAACGCGCCTGCGACTGCGTACAATGCGGCCACAAGCGTGAACAGTCTGGTAAACACCGCACCCCCCGATCCGTATGTGGTCGGCAACCGCATGGCCTGCGCGGTGCTGAATACGTCGGTGCCACAGAGAGCCTGGATTAGCGGCGCCCGCCACGGTCTAAAGCTGGTGGATGGCTCATTGGGGAACGTGCCTACGATACCGGGCGGTAGTTTCCCCAACAGCACCGGCGGATTTACGATTGGCTCCGAGAATCCGGTGTACATCCAGGGCAACTACAATTCTAACTGCGGGGCGTCCGGCCAAACCGGATGTACCTCTGGCAACGCCAACTACGACACTTCCTGGCCCGCTCCTGTGGGCACCAGCGCGGCAGACTCCACGCACTCAGCCGCCGGAATCATCGCGGACACCGTCGTACTGCTCTCGAACGCCTGGCTGGATTGGAACAGCTTCTTCGGCAACGGGGGTGCGAATTCTCCCCCAACCAACCCCCAAAACGGCAACCGGACAGCCACAGACACTTACTATCGGACCGCGATCGCGTCCGGCAGAGTTCAGGACTTTGCCTTTCCAACTGGATGGGCGAATGGTACCACCTACTACACTGGCACCGACGGTGGTGTGCACAATTTCCTGCAGTTCCGCGAGGATTGGGGCCAGGGGACCTACAACCTGTACTACAAGGGCTCAATGGTGAACTTGTTTTACTCCACTTACAACACTGGAATCATGAAGTGTTGCGCCTACTCGGTCTACACGCCCCCAAGCCGGCACTACTTGTTCGATGGCGACTTCTCGTCGCCGTCGGAGCTGCCGCCGGGTACTCCGACGTTCCGCGACATCGACAACCTGAGCTACCGCCAGAACTTCACGCCGTGTACGGTCGGAACGAGTGGGGTCTGCTCGAACTAGCTCTGCTTAACGAATAAAAACAGAACCAGCCCGGAGGCAACTCCGGGCTTTCGGTTTCGGCGGAGAACGCCCGAGGCTTGGAACCGGCATTCGCACTCCGTTTCACTTCCTCTGATTCCAATGGGCCGATGCACGGTATGCCCGATGTTTCGATAACCGGGATGAACAGTTCAGGACCATTCCGGTCCGGCCGTTCGTGGTATCCTCGCGTCTTGGCCAACATCAGCGCAATTTTCTGGGATGTAGGCGGGGTATTGCTCAGCAATGCGTGGGACCGGCCGCAACGCCGTCGAGCCTTGGCGCACTTTGCCTTGGATGAAGTGGAGTTCGAAGACCGGCATGAGATGCTGGTTTCTTCCTTCGAACGCGGAAAAATCAATCTGCAGGACTATCTGCAACGCACGGTCTTCTACCGTCCCCGATCATTCACACCTGAAGACTTCAGGGGCTTCATGTTCTCCCTTTCGCAGCCTTGTCAGGAGACTCTCGCGCTGGCACGGTCGCTGGCCAGGTCGTGCAATTATCTGATGGCGACCGTTAATAACGAATCCACCGAATTGAATCTCTACCGCATCCAGACTTACGGCCTCGGGGAAATCTTCGACGCGTTTGTCAGCTCCTGCTTTGTTGGGCTGCGAAAACCCGAAGAAGGAATCTACCACCTGGCCTTGGACATTACACAAAGGCCACCGGAGGAATGCTGCTTTGTCGATGACCGCCCTCTCAACGTGGAAGCTGCGACCCGATTAGGAATGCGTGCAATTCGCATGGAGAACACGCAGCAACTGCGCCAGGAATTGCGCACACTCGGTGTCGCAGCATGATTAAATGACTCCCGTTCCAGTTCACGTTTGCGCTTTGCTACCCACTCTCCACAAGGCTGGATGAAGTAATCGGAATGCTACACTTGCTAAAGCACCCTGTGCCGCATTCACGAACCAATTCGGCTTCCAACATAACGCACACACCTCTGTATCTTTTCAACAGCATGGGCCGGACCCTCGAACAGTTCGAGCCGATTGTGCCGGGATTCGCCAGGCTTTACAGTTGCGGGCTCACGGTTTACAACTACGCGCATATCGGCAATCTGCGAGCTTATCTCTTCACGGACACACTGCGCCGGACCTTGCAGTTCAAAGGCTATGAAGTTCTGCACGTCATGAACATCACCGACGTCGGACATATGACGTCGGACCAGGATGAGGGCGAGGATAAGATGGAGCTGGCCTCAGCTCAATCCGCGAAGTCTCCGTGGGAACTGTCGGAGTTTTACACACGGGAATTCAAGAAAGACCTGCACCGGCTGAATATTATGCCGCCCTCGGTGTGGTGCAAAGCGACCGATCACATCGAGGAGATGCTGGATTTTGCCAAGGTTCTCGAAGACCGAGGCTATACGTATGTGCTGGACTCAGGCCTGTATTTCGACACGAGCAAAGTAAAGGATTATGGCCGTTTGGCGCTCATTGATGGAAAAGATCTGCAAATAGGAGCACGGATCGAGGCGATTCCCGGTAAGCGGCATCCGGCGGACTTTGCGGTGTGGCGGCGTTCACCACCCGGCAAGCGACGCCTCATGGAGTGGATCAGTCCGTGGGGACCAGGCGCGCCGGGATGGCACCTGGAATGTTCCGTAATGAGCTTGAAGTATCTAGGCCGCCACTTCGATATTCACACCGGGGGAGTGGATCATCGGCAGGTGCATCACGTCAATGAGATCGCGCAAAACCAGGCTTTTTTGAATAGCGACTCTTCCGGCGTGAATATATGGATGCACAACGAATTCCTGATGTTCGAGGAAGAGAAAATGTCCAAGTCCACGGGCCATTTCTTGCGCCTCGAAAGCTTAATCGAACACGGCTTTCATCCACTGTCCTATCGGTATTTCACGTTGATGGCGAGTTATCGCAAGCAGCTGCAGTTTTCCATGAGTTCTCTGGCCGCAGCTCAAACCGGCCTGCACCGTATGTTGAGAAGCGTTGTACAGCTTAAGGAAAGAGCCGGGCATCAGGATTGGTACCGCGCGGTGGAAGAGACGAAATTCTCGCGTGGCGCCAGCTTCCGCGTAGTGCGGCAGTTGTTGGAAGACGGGCTGCCGGCCGATTTCAACCGGGCCGATGCTCTGGATGAAGCCCTGTCTGAGGATTTAAATACGCCCCGCGCGCTGGCACTGCTTTCCAGCTTGCTATCGGATACTGCTATACCACCCGCATTCGTCCTTCGCAATGTAGCGTTCTTCGATCTTGCATTAGGGTTGAATCTTCTCGGCACGACTCCAGAGGAGCTACTTGTTCAAGCCGAAGAACTGGGAATTCCTGAAGCCGAGATCGAAAAGCTGATGGCAGAACGAAAATCGGCGCGGCAGAACCGCGATTACCGGCGCGCCGACGAGATCCGCCAGGAGCTGCTGAAGGCAGGCATTCAGCTCAAAGATACGCCGGAAGGCACAACCTGGGAGCGTGTTCTCAAGCCACCCTCAGGTGATGGCGAATGATTGCGTAACTACACTTGAATTCCTACCGAATAAACCAGCCATTCAGGTGCGAGCCCCGACCAGGCTCTGACGGACGCGAACAGATAACTCTTCCAGCCGCGCACTATAACGGACGGGAAACGGTTCCTCCGCCGGACGAAGAGCTCGGATGAGCTTAGGCAAGCATTCGCGTGCCGCGATGAACCTTCGCCGTCCCGCTTGAACCGCCGCATTCTGTGCCGTTGTTTCAAGCCGTCGGCCTTGTTGCATGACCGGTACCAGGAGCGGTTCAGCCTCTGCGAAAGTCTCCTCCTCGAGGCCGATGATGTCGCGGGAATAGATTCCCTCCGCGTCGTTAAACCGGAATACTTGCTTGCGCCCGGGATAAGTGTGTTTTTCCTCGCTGAATTTGGCAGCGTTATGGACTTGGCCGTCGCGCTCCACTTGAACCAGCTTGTAGATGACGCCCAAAGAGGGTGCATCGGAAGAGGTGGAGAGTGCGGTACCGACACCGAACGCATCAATGCGCGCTCCGCGGTCGAGCAGGGCTGCGATGCGATCCTCGTCGAGATCCCCGGAAACGAAAATCTGAACGTCAGTCCAACCGGCAAGATCGAGCCGCTCGCGCGCCCACCGGCTGTCCGCCAGGACGTCGCCGCTATCCAGGCGGATGCCCCGGGGTTTTCGGCCGAGCGCGATCACTTTTTCAACCGCGGCTCGGACATTGTATGTGTCGACCAGCAAGGTCGCTTGGGGAAAAATTTCGAGGAAAGCCCGGAAAGCCTCCGATTCATCCGCGTGCGCCATGATCCAGGAGTGCGCCTGCGTTCCGTAGACAGGAATGCCGAAGCGGTGCCCGGCGTAGGTGTTCGACGTTCCCTCGCAGCCGCCGATGAACGCCGCCCGCGCGGCGAGTACTCCCGCCTCGACCCCGTGAGCGCGACGGGAACCGAATTCGATCACCGGGCGGCCGGCGGCAGCCGTCGTGATGCGAGCCGCTTTGCTGGCGATCAGAGTCTGAAAATGAAGAATCGAAAGCAAGCTGGTCTCGACCAGTTGGCCCTCGATGATTGGCGCGGTCACCCGAAGCAGCGGCGCGCCGGGGAAAAGGATGGTTCCTTCCGGCAAAGCCCAAACATCGCCAGTGAAGCGGAATCGGGAAAGATAATCGAAAAAATCGGCGGGGGCCTTGCGAAACAACGGCAAAGCGCGAAGGTATGCGATCTCCTTTGCCGAGAAATGCACATTTTCAAGGAAACTCAGCGCCTGCTCCAAACCGGCAGCCACGAGATAATTGCGCCGAGCCGGCAGGCTGCGCACAAAAAGCTCGAAACTGGCACGCGCGTCAAAGCCGCTCTGCACATAGCCGGCAGCCATGGTGAGCTCGTACAGGTCGGTCAGCAAACCCGAGAATGTAGAATCGGGAAGCATGCGTGTATCTGATTATGCCAGCCCCAGCCGCTGCGACAAAATGAGGGGCCATATTGGTAGTGTCCTGACCTCTGACTGCGCACTAGCACTTCTAGACTCTGCGCCCTTCGCGATCCTTTTGCGTGCTTTGCGGTTAGAAGCTCTTACCGCAAAGGCCGCCAGGAATCGCAAAGCTCGCCAAGAGAACTTCGAGTTGGAATCAGGACACTACAGCAATTCAGAGACGACGTGCAAATCTGAGAGTCCCAAGCGCCGAGTTTCAGCCCCTCAGAATGTCCAAGGGAGAAATCCGCCGAGCCAATTCGATAGCTATGCATTTCTCAAGCGAGAGAAATAACCGCGTCCGCTGCAGCGCGCTTCTCTTCGACATGGATGGCGTGCTCATCGATTCGACTCCGGCCGTGGCTCGGGTGTGGCGTCGCTTTGCTCTGGAACACGGGCTGGATCCGAACGAAGTCGTGCGGCGGGCGCATGGGCGTCCCAGCATTGCGACTGTTCGCGACTACTTCCCCGGCGCGAACCACGAGGAGATGAGCCGCGAGCTCGAGCGCCAGGAGATGGAAGATCTAGGCGGCGTGGTGCCGCTGCCGGGATCTCTGGAATTGCTCAATCGCCTTCCGGCTGAGCGCTGGACCATCGTGACCTCTGCCACGCGCCCACTGGCAGAACTGCGGCTGCGTACGGCCGGACTCCCTGTTCGCCGACGAATCGTAACCGCAGACGACATCGAAAATTCCAAGCCGCATCCCGAGCCATATCTGAAGGCAGCTGCGTCCCTCGGGTTTCCAGCCTCGGAATGCATTGTCGTCGAGGATGTGCCGGCGGGCATTCAGTCGGGCAAAGCAGCCGGCGCGAGGGTCATCGCATTTCCATCCACGGTCGGCCGACCAGAATTAGCGAGCGCAGGGGCAGATTGGATTCTTAACAATTGTGCTGACATATCCGTGCTCGACACGACGATAGATCTGTGGTTGAACCTGTTCGTGCACTCGTGAGCACCCAATTGTCATCCTGAGTAAGCCGCCTTCGCGCAGCGAAGAGCCTGTCCCGAGCGGAGTCGAGGGAATCCGGGCGAGCCGCGCGAACCGCCGCGTTTTTTGCGGCAGAATAACGCGCGTCCGGCTTGCTTCCTTATCAAACTGCGCACTTACCGAAGTCGTGGTTTACTTGCCTCTCCGCGCTTCGGCTTCCACCAGCCATCCGCGCCGTAACGTTTCCATCGGAATGCTTGAGAGATAGGGCTTGATGTCGAGAATCGGCGTCCCGTCGAGCATATCGAGGCCGCGAACGTACAACATCCGGCCCTCTCGTCGAAGGAGTTCTACGACGGTGAGGCCAATGGGATTCGGACGCCTTGGGGATCGTGTGGCGAACACGCCGTGGGATCGGTCATCACTGGGCGGCGTGCCCAGCAAATCGAACCCTTGGGAGCGATCAAATAACCAGATGACGATGAGGTGAGAAAAGCCTTCGATATCGGTGAGTCCGATCTCGAGTTCCGGCGCTATTTCGAGCACACCCGCGGCCTCGTGCTTGGCACCTAATCCCTTGGGAATCTCCTGCGTGCTCTTGTAGGGGCTTCTCACGTAGCCAATCGGCTGGAATGTGAACATACCTAATCTTCTCACTTGTCAGATGAACCGCAAGTCACAAGGTAGGCTGATTTCTCAGCATGCTACACTGTCCCGGCTTTCTGAGGAGATCACCATGAGGCAGCGTGCGCTTCCCTGCTTTGCTACTTTCATTCTTCTACTAACGTGCGCGAATGTCGTCGCTAGCGCGCAGGAACAACTCGCTTCCGACTTGCGGCAGAAGATCGACACCCTGGCAGCGGACACACTGGCCAGGACCGGCGTGCCCAGCGCGTCGGTTGCTGTTGTGAAAGATGGACAGATCGTGTATCTGCACGCCTACGGCGATGCCCGCCTGGAGCCGCGAACCGCCGCGCAACCGCAGATGCGTTACAGCATTGGCTCAATCAGCAAACAGTTCACAGCAGCCGCGATCCTTCTTTTGCAGGAGCAGGGCAAGCTTTCCCTGGACGATAAAGTTGTCAAGTTCGTCCCGGACCTGACACGTGCGAATGAGGTCACGATCCGCCAACTGCTCTCGCACACCTCGGGGTATCAGGACTACTGGCCGCAAGATTACGTGATGCCCATGATGCTGCAGCCGGTCACGGCACAAAAGATTCTCGACACGTGGGCGCATAAGCCGCTGGATTTTGATCCCGGCACGAAATGGCAATACAGCAACACAAATTTTGTGATCGCCGGCCTGATTGTGGAGAAGGCAAGTGGCATGTCTTTGCTGCAATTTCTTCAGGAAAAGGTCTTCACACCACTGGGGATGAAGAGCGTTGCCAACATCGATCAGGAAAAACTGGGCGATACGGATCCCGCAGGCTACATGCGTTATGCGCTGGGCCCGCTGCGCCCGGCACCGAAAGAAGGTAAGGGATGGCTGTTTGCAGCGGGAGAACTTGCCATGCCCGCCGAGGACTTGGCTAAGTGGGACATCTCGATCATCGATCAGAAGCTGATGAAGCCTGCATCCTATCGCGAGTTCGAAAGTGAAGTTGTGCTGAAGAACGGGTTAGGTACTCGCTATGGTCTTGGAGTGGGTGTCCGCGCGGAGTTTGGGCACCACGCCTTATCGCATAGCGGCGAGGTCTCAGGTTTCACGGCGGAGAACATGGTTTTTCCGGATGAGCGCGTGGCGGTTGCGGTGCTGACGAACCAGGATGCTGCTGGCGCCGCCACCAATATCACGCGAGCGATCGCGCCTTTGCTGCTGGTCAGCGACGATCCTCAGACTCCGGCGAAACTCCAACAGGCGCGGCAGATCTTCGAAGCACTGCAACACGGAATGATTGATCGTTCCCTTTTCACCGACAACGCCAACTTCTACTTCAGTGAACAGGCGCTAAAGGATTTCGCCAGCAGCCTCGGGCCTCTCGGCACACCGCAGGATTTCACTCAGACTGGCCAGTCGCTGCGCGGTGGGATGAAGCTGCGGGTGTACCGGATTGCGTTTCCGAACGAGACTCTGCGGGCATGGACTTACGAAATGCCGGACGGCAAGCTGGAGCAATATCAGGTAGCGCCCGGAAGTGAAAACTAGTTTTTAACGGCGCTCATCAGTTTCGCAATCAGCGACGGGCTGCGCTTTTAGCAAGCCAGCACCCTCCCATGTGCCGAGCCGCAGCAGCCACGCCGCGGTCGTGTACATCACAAAACACTCCAGCGCGAACGGCAGAAATCCTAAATAACCAGGGATCGGCATCTCGAAAATCTTCCATTCTTGAAACATGGGAAAGATGTAGTGCCACTTGGCGGCGGCCCAGTAATTCCAGAATTCCCACAGCCATCCGCAGACAAAACCGGAGACCAGAAAAGAATAGAAGCGAGAGCGGCGGCCACGCGCGAAATCTCCGATGAGCGTTGGCAATCCCAGACGGCAGTTGATGGGGTCCAGCAGAAATACAAAACCGATCCAGACCAGGAAGAACAGCCGTGCAGCGATGGTTTGTGGCGTAATCAAGGGCAACAGCAAACAGATCGCACCGAAGATAATCATTCTACCCTGCCCGGCTCGCGAGAACCTGGCCGCCGTCGCAGGCTGGAACCATCCGAATGATTCAATCAGGTCGGCGGTTTCGAAGATGCCGGGAGTGATGGTGGCAAATGACCATCCATAGCCGAGCAACGCCAGCGGCCATGCCGTCGGAACACCGGTGTAGGTCCAATTCTGCAGGCGAAGATTATAAGCCTCGAAAATGAGCCAGAGCGGAACTGAAAGCAAAGCCACCCAGGCAAACTGGCCAAGCTCGTCGTGCAGCCGGGAACGTCCGCGAATTGCGAGCACGGCAGCGTCCGCAAGCAGGATGTAGCAAGTCCAGGCAATCGGGGTGAAATAGGTGGCTACCGGTTGAAAGCCGTGGAACATAAGCCACTCCGCGACGATCAAGCCAATCAGTCCGGCCCACCCATAAACCGCCAGCTTCGTTTGCCGGTAACGAAAAAACTCAATCACCAGAATCAAGATTGCCAGAAATGTGATCGCCAGTCCAGCCACGGTCATGATTTGATGTTAACCCAGCGAAGGTTGATTGATTACTCCGGTAATGAAAGATGCCGAAGCAATGTTGTTCGGCTGCAGGTGGCGGCGGCAATCTAGTAGAGAGCAGTTCCGGAGGAACCATGTCGCTGCCCGGTACACCCTCGTTCAAAGCCAAACTGGTAGGCAAACGTGTGATCGTGAAGGTTTCCCTTTTCAGCCGAGCCTTTTCCGGAACGATTGCTGCCACGGATGAGACCGGCTTCTGCTTCGTCAGTGATGATATGGTCGCGGCATTGCGCGAGTCTACCGGCAGCCTTATGTCCGGTATGGATGCTCCCAGCGTTTACCTTCCTTTTTCGACGCTGGAGTGGCTCGTCTTTTCCGACGCAAAAGCGGCAGCGGCTTCGGCGTAAATCGCGCATTTCGCTTTAGGTATTGATTCTCCAGAAAGAAAAAGCCCCCGCGCCGAGGCGGGGGCTTTGACCTCGAGAAGCCTTCTAATTCTTAGCCTTCTCTTTTTCCTTTTTCGATGCTAGTTCCACTCCAGCAGGTTTCGTGGGACCGTTGCGGTCAATGAGCCGCGCGAAATCAGCACTCTGGAACGGATACTGCCGAACCGATTCTTGTCCGGTCGTACTCAAGTTGAGATCGACGCGGCGGTTGTTTGCCAGTACGATTGTGGGGAACTTCTGCATGAACTTCTGCCGCTCCTCTGCGCTCAGATTGGTATTCTGCTCAAGCAATTGTTTGACCTCGTCGGCATTCAGGTTCTTTTCTTTGCCGTAAGCCTGAGTCTCGATGTTCGCTTCCGGAATCCCCTGCTCCACCAGGAACTTCTTTGCCAGCAGGGCACGCCTCTCCGAAAGAGGCTTGTTATACGCTTCCGGTCCGCGCTTGTCAGCATGGCCCGCGAGAATCAGATGAGCATCTGGGTGCACGGTCAGGTATTGCTTGAAAGCGGCAGCAATCGACGTCAGCGTTTCCTGTTCGCTGGGAAGCAGTGCCTTCTCCGATTTGACTGTTCGCGGTTGATCGGTCGGGAAATAAACGCTGCGCATGGACAGCTTGACTTCTGGTTGCTCAATCGAGCCAACCAGGTGCAGAGTTGCCGTTTGGGTCCCTGTCCCGCCACAATCATTTCTTGCGTTAAGCGTGTAAGTAACGGTTTCATCGACCGATCCAGGATCGGTCTTTCGGGGAGTCACTTGCAAAGTGCGGCTGCCGGTTGGGCTAACCGTGCCCAGCGGATCGATCGACACACTGGAGGCATTCGCAGCCGTCCAGTTCAACGCCGTGCTGCCTTCCTCGACGACCTTGTCCCCCACTCGCTTGTAATGAACCTCCGCCGGCGAAAGCCCAAGAGTCGCCTGGATGGCGCTGTTCACGTTAACGGTGGCATTTGAAGTCGCGCTTCCTCCCGGACCCGTAGCAGTGAGTTGATAACTGGTGGTCTGCTTGGGCTGGATAGCCTGCTCTCCCGAGGCAGCCACCGATCCAATCGGGGTGATTTCAACGTGAGGTGCATCCGTGGAGGTCCACTTGAGCTGCGAGGAATCCCCACAGTTCACTTGGGCTGCGGTCACCGATAACTCGGCGGTAGGCTTTGCCACCGCGACCGTCGCGCTGGCGCTGCCTACGGTGAAACGTGGGATGGATTTGAGGTTTTCCCCGCGTGACCACGCGACCGTCTTGCGAACGCCCTTAGGGATATCTATGACCACGCGCTGGTTGGCCGGAACATTGACCGGCCCCGACCAAACTTCCTTGTCTTCGTGCAGAACGGTGACTTGATACGTACCGGGCGGAACAACCAGTTCCTGCTTCCACCACCAGTCGTGGTTGAACTCATCGCCGTGTCCGACGAAGAAGTCAGGAGTCTTCCCGTTCAGCAGTATGGCGTCACGATCAGCGCCCTCAATCGTCATTGCGCCAAACGGCCCAGAGACAGTTCCCGAAACCGGGGTCAAAGTAACGTCGAGGTCGGTGTTTTTTCCGGCGGTGATGGTGACGGTGCGGCTGGCTGGAGTATAGCCGTAATTGGCCAGGGTAATGTTGTGGTCGCCTGCGCTCAGGCTCAGCGAGTGGTGCTTGCTCGCTTCGCTTATCGCGTGCCCATCCAGGAAGACATAGGCCTGCTTGGGCGTGACGTGAATGTTGAGCTTGCCGTTCTGCGCAAAGCTCGAAATTCCACCGGCGAGTAAGAGGACAAAAATGGCCAGGTGGAATGGACGGATTCCAGGTTTCATTGCGTTCTCCTTATCTCGGGATCGCGAATCGGCGTGATTCAGCAGAGAAGCTGTGGTACAGCTATTTACACGGACCGACGCGGTGTCGTAGACGAAATCCACCACGGCGGAGATGACTACTAATCTCTCGGCGTTCTCGCTGCAATGCCGCCGTAGACCCCGGCAGTACCACAGTATAGCGCAAAAATGCGTGGATTCTAGCGGTTTGGAAGGGGTGCAGTTTGATTGTCATCCTGAGCAAGCCTCTTTTGCGCAGCGAAGGATCTGGGCGAGCCGCGCGAACTGTCGCGCTTTTGGCGACAGAGTAATCGCGCGTTGGGCTCGCTTCCTTGTCAAACTGCACCACTACCAGCGGTTTGTAAGGGATTTCCGTGCTGACAGCTGAATACTGCCGGCTGTTCTTGGTGGAGGCGGCGGGAGTCGAACCCGCGTCCGAAAATGTTACTGGTCAAGAGCCTACATGCGTAGTCCAGTTCCTGCCCTGGGCATTACCCCCGGACGTTCGCGGCCCGCGCTCAGAACGGACAAGAAACGCGTTCCGCTAGCCTGAAGATCTCGTCCCCTCAACCCAGACGTAGCCGAGAGAACCAGCCCGCTGTGCGACGTCCTTCGGAGGCCCACGGGCCAAGCCTCCGGGAACGGCTACCTAAAATTAGGCAGCGTATGCCAGTGTTTGGTTGGCAATTGTTGTTTTGCACGCGATTACGGGTGTGTGCACCCCGGCATGCCTCTTGGCCGCAAGCATCTCCGTCGAAGCCGTGACGCCCCCCTTGTGGGATGGACCATGCAAAGAGCTAGTTCCAGACTAGGT
>DASPSE010000234.1:0-9096 GCA_035624085.1 Terriglobales bacterium | reverse complement strand
GCTTCGAAAAGCTGATCGAGCTCCTGGGCCGAGGATGCGTGAGACACTGGCGCACGCAATATCTGAGCCATGATCGCGGGTTCGGAGGATTCCAGCGCCAGTACGCCTTGAGCACCGAGAGAGCGCCTTTTGAATGGCATTCGTTTCGCGGTCAGCAGTTCATCTAAAATCTCTTTCCGCTCCCGCAACGGACGATCAATCAGCAACTCGCCCCCGGCATACAGAATGTCGAAAACCAGGTAAGCCACCGGCACCTGGCGCATCAGCTGCTCGCTGACCTTCTTGCGTCCGAGCCTCTGTTGCAAGGCGGAGAAAGGCAGTGCACGCCCAGATTCGCCGGTTTCAGCAGTCAAGTAACTCCAGGCTACGATCTCGCCATCGACAATGGCGTCTTTGGGCAAGCCTGCGAGCGCGTCGGGCAATTCGGGGAATGACTCGGTGATGTCATCCCTGGTCCGGGAGAAAAACCGCACTTCAGTGCCGGAGCAATGGGCTTGTGCCCGAATGCCGTCATACTTGTCTTCCACCAAGGAGTTCTGAAAATAGCTGAGCGCTTCTTCGGCAGATGCAGCCGGACTGGCGAGCATGAAACCGAGAGGATGGAACACGCGCATCCGCGCCTCGGACAGCTTGCCGTTGACGGCCAAGCGCAGCGTCTCGCCGATGTCGCCAAGCAGCATGTTGGCGCGCTGCACTTCGGCCAGGGTTCCTCCATACGCTTTGGCGATGGCGTCTTCGACGAGGCTTTCCTTCAAGCCAATTCGCAAATCGCCAGTCATGATCTTAATGATGTACTCGGCCTCGAGTGGGGTGACTTGTGAAAGCAGTTCACGCACGAGCACACTTTTAGCTGCGGGACCACGAGCGGCAGCAATTTGCCGAAATCGATTTTGAACCTCTACGACGGTTAGCTCAGACGCTTCGCTGCCCAGCTTCGCTGGGCCTGCACGGGCGAGGACGTCCGTGCCTACACGATCAGATAAGACTTCCTCTGCCACCGCGCCCAAATCGCCAAGCCGCCGATAGGAAGCGGTCAACCCCTGCTCACCTTTGCCGGAAAGTTCTTGAACCAGACGCCAGAGCAGCGTGCCGCCCACTTGCAGCGTGGTTTCCTCCCACACCGGAAACGGCCTGCCAGAGAGGAAAACTGCCGAGACAGAGCCGTCTTCCGGCGTAGTCGCCTTGAAGTACTCGGCGACTATGCTGATCTTTTCGAGCTTACTGGGCGTGGCGGCGATCCGCTCACAAGCTTCGGCTAGTTTCTGCATGAGGACGTGTTGCTCACTACTTTTATGGCATAACCGACTCCACGTCTGGGCGAGGCGCGACGTAACGAACGTTGGGCATGTGCGTGACTTGTCCACTCTCGGCATCGGCCATTACGATTCCAGCGCGTTCCAGCAGAAGACCCGTGGCGCGATCCATCTCCACTTCCGCTTTTTCGTAAGCGGCCTTTGCCGAGACAAGATTCGACTCGGCGGAGGTCAGAGCTGCCTGATCCTGCAAGACAGCGGTTGGAGTGCCCACTCCCGCGGCTAATTTCTTCTGATCCGAGTCCAGGGTTTCCCGCTGGAAGTTGACAGCTGCCTGGGCCGCGTCTACTGCCGCACGGTTCTGTTGCACATCGAACTGCGCATTGCGCACCTCAATGCGGACCTGATTTTCGATTTGCTGCAAGCGCACTTGCGCCTGACGATATTCCAACTCGGCGCGCACCTGATCGGCTTGTGCCGTGCGATTTCGTATCGGAATGGTTAGTGTGAGTCCAACTCCCTTGTCGGGCGCTACGGAAGTGAACATCTGCTCCAGACTGCTGCCGTAGCTGACGGGTTTGCCGGACCGAAACGGAGGTGCAGCGGTGGGTGGATTAAAACAGAAGGTGGTGCTGGCACCGGGAGTGCCGCAAACCGGCACCAATGGACTCACATCCCCACCGATTCCGGAGCCGCCGTAATAAGCATAGAGAGCGAGTGTAGGCAGCATGGCATTACGCACTGCTTTGTCGTTGATTTGGCGGGTGTTGAGGTCGATGCGCGACTCGGCGAGCTCAGCGCGATGACTCAACGCATCGTTGATCAGATCCTCGGTCGGAACAACCGGCTCTTGCGCTGGCAGCTGCATGGTGGACGTGGGGATCACTTCGGCTCCGGCCAGCAGTGGATCTTGCAAATTCCGGCTCAGGGCATTCTTCATCAGGAGTTCCTGCAGTTCCAGGTTGGTTTGCGCCAAAATCAAATTCTGCTGGTCGGTGGACACCGTGCTCTCTGCGTTGACCACCTGGATGGGCGGCAAGGTGCCGAACTGCACTTGCTTCTGGTTATCGGCCAACGTGCGCTGCGCGAACGCCAGCGCTTCTTGCTGGACCCTTACGTTTTCGTAGGCATAGACCAAGTTCCAATAGAGGTTTTCGATTTGGTCCACGGTGGTGATGACCTGCAGGCGGAAAGCCACATCAGAAATTTCGCGGTTGTTTTTCGCGATCCGGATAAAGCGTGTGTTCGGCAAGAAACCGAATCCTTGAAGCAGGTTCTGAGTCAGCCGGAATTGGAATCCGGAACTCAACGCGGGAGTGTAAGTCGTGGTCTTGTTATTGCTGGTGGTATGCGTGTTATCGAATGCAACGGAAAGGTTCGTGCCCCATTGAAAGCCTTGGAGGTAGGAAAAATTGGCGGTCCCTGTGTTTGTATTCGCGACCCCGTTCGGTACTTGGGTGAATATGCTGGAGGATTCAAGGAAGTCTCGATCCATTTGCAGCGTGCCCGTGAGGACGGGATCAAAGCTGGTAATGGGTGCGCCGATACCTAAAGTCGAGCTGACCAACCCGTTGGTTCCGGTTCCGACGCCGCCTGCCGCCACGCTGGTCCCGCCAGTGCCGGAACCGACGGTTCCGCTGAGGCCTCCAACACCGCCCCCGGGCGTGTTTTGCACGATACCGGTATTCACGCCCAGGACATTGGAGCCAGCTTTGGCGCGCAGAATATCGGTATCGGCGATGTCCAGGTTATAGCGTGCCAGCACGATGTCGAGGTTATTCTCCAAGCCAAGTGCGACCGCGTCGTTTATCGACAGCATGATTTTGCCGTTGTGGATCAGCGGGTCGACGCGTCTGCTGTTGCTCAAATTGGACGGTGGAATGGCTTGAGGTTTGTACGGCGCGATCACGTTCGGGAACGGCGAAGGCGCTTTTGAGTAGTCTTGCCCTACATAGTGCTGGCCGGATGGCGCGGGCTGTGGCGCTTGCGGCAGAGCCGACGGGCTGGGCTGCGTCTGAGAAGGTTGCGTGCCAGAGGGAATTGCTTGCGCGACCGCGTTGATTGTCAATGTTGCGGCAAGAATTATCAGGGCTATTGCCCGGACAGAGTGGTTCGTGCGAGCGAAAGACATTGCTTGTCTCCTTGGAGTCATGATTGCTGAGAACATGCAGAGCTTACGGATACGGACATTGGATGCCCAGTGCCGTTAGACGCATCAGCACAGAGGCGAATTATACGGCGGGAAATTGTAAAGATTTATGAAGAGGCTTGTTGGATGAACGGGAAAACTTGCGCGAAGGGGACCGAAAAATACGAGCTGCAGCCTCTGGATTGATTAGAGGCTGCAGGCATCGATACTTATTCCGCGATTCTCACGGCAAAGGCTGTGGCGGTGTTTGTTGGACCGCAGGCATCACTGATTCAGGATTCTGCCGTGGCGCGACATAGGGCACATTGGGCGTGTGTGTGACCTGGCCGCGCACGGCGTCGTCCATGATGATCCCCGTATGGTCCAGGAGAAGGCCGGTGGCGCGGTCCAGTTCCACCCGAGACTTCTCGTAAGCGGCCATGGCGGAAACCAAATTCGATTGCGCCGTGGCTAACTCGGACTCGTTCTGCAACACCAAAGTGGAAGTTGAAGCGCCAAGAGCCAATTTCTTCTGCTCGGCATCAAGAGATTCGTGGGCCAACTTCACGGCCGCCTGGGCGGCGGTTACTGCTGCCTGGTTCTGCTGCAGTGTGAACTGCGCGTTGCGAACCTCGATGCGGACCTGATTCTCGATCTGCTGCAAACGCATCTGGGCCTGGCGATATTCCAATTCGCCACGCACCTGCACGGCCTGTGCCTGGCGATTGCGCAGCGGGATGTTGAGGGTAACGCCAGCACCCTTGTCAGGAGCAGAGGAATTGACCAGCTGATTCAAGGTGCTGCCATAACTGATCGTCGGCTGGGTGGGCGTAACAGTGCGTAGCACCGGGTTGACGCCGGAACAAAAACCGACAGACTGGAGTTCAGGGGGTTGATTGACACAAAGATTCGCCGGGCTCTGAGCGCCACCCAAACCCGAGCCGCCGTAGTAGGCAAACACGTCGAGGCTGGGCCGCAGCGCATTCTTGAGTGCTTTCTCGCTGATCTCCCGGTTTTGCAGATCGATGCGGGATTCGGCCAGTTCCGGTCGATGGCTCAGGGCGTCGTTTACCAGGTCTTGCGTCGGAACAACCGGTTCCTGAGTCGGAAGCTGCATGGTGGAAGTCGGGATCACTTCGGCATCTGCCAGAACGGGGTCCTCGAGCGTGCGGCTCAGCGCGTTCTTCATCAGCAATTGCTGCAGATCCAGGTTGGTTTGGGCTTTGATCAAATTTTGTTGATCGGTGGCCACTGTGTTCTGGGCACGCACCACTTCGATCGGGGCCAGACTGCCGATCTGCACCTGCTTCTGGGTGTCGGACAGAGTCTTTTGGGCAAAAGCCAGAGACTCCTGCTGCACTCTTACATTCTCGTAGGCGAAGACGAGATCCCAGTACATGTTTTCGATCTGATCCACGGTGGTGATGGTTTGAAGTCGAAAGGCTACATCGGTGATTTCGCGATTGTTCTTGGTGATGCGGATAAGGCGGGTGTTGGGCAGAAAACCAAAGCCCTGCAGGAGATGCTGCGTAAGCTGAAACCTGAAGCCGGAAGTGAGGTTTGGGCTCACCACGGTGAATGGGTTGTTACTGGTGACACGTGAGTTGGTAAAGCCCACGGACATATTCGTTCCCCACTGTAAGCCTTGCTGGTAGTTGAAATTACCAGTGGTCGTATTCTGAACCGTTCCGCAGAAGATACTGCTGCATTCGAACATGGCATGGTCACTTTGCAGGGTCCCGGTGACAACCGGGTCGAAGCTGCTAATCTGCGGTCCGAGCCCAAGGGTCGAGCTCACCAGACCATTTGTGCCCGCGCCAATGCCTCCCGGAGCCGGGGCGGTTCCACCGGGGCCAGAACCGACAGTTCCACTCAGGCCACCAACGCCGCCGCCGGATGTGTTCTGCACGATGCCAGTATTGACGCCGAAGAAACTATTGGCGCCGCCCTTCGACCTTAAAATTTCTGTGTCGGCGATGTTCAAGTTGTATCGCGCAATTCCCATGTCGAGGTTGTTTTCAAGCGCCAGTGCGACCGCATCGTTGATCGAAAGGTATATCTTGCCGCTCTGCATCAACTGGTTGATGCGTGGCGTGTTGCTCAGATTTGGCGGGGGAACATGCCGCGGCATGTAGACAGCTATGGGATTAGGGAACTGCGGCCGCGGCTTGGAATAGTCTTCCATAACGAACCGTTGCGGCTGTGGGGCTGGCGCAGAGGTTTCCTGCGGAGCCGCTGAGGATGGCGTTGCCGAGGATTGGGCTGAGTCTTGCGCCCAAGCGCCATTCAACAGCGCGTTAGCGACGATCACGGCCATAAACAGCCGAGTGACAGATTTCAAACAGGGCAATTCCATGTGTTTATCTCCATGCATCAAAGGTGCTGAAAATGATAACCGCTACTCCAGGTCAAATTCTATTTACGCAAAAGAGGGGTCGGAGGGTTCATTTTTTGTTGGAGCTCGTCTTTCTTCCTGCGCGAACGCCCAATGAAATGCAATAGTATAACTGACGCAACTCGCGATCCGATGCGAACGGGATAATCGGCACAAGCTGTAAAGCTTGCACCTGTCCGCCTCTAGTGCAGATATCCACATGCGCAATCTCAAACTGGTGCTGGCTTATGACGGCACGGAGTTCTCCGGCTGGCAGGTGCAACCCGGCTCCGCCACGATTCAAGGCACACTGGCCTCGGCTGTTGGACGAATTGCTGGAGAAAAGGTATTGCCACAAGGATCAGGGCGTACCGATGCGGGAGTCCACGCGCTCGCCCAGGTAGCCACATTCGCAACAGAATCCACCATACCGGCGGAGAACCTGGTTAGAGCTTTGAATGATATTCTGCCGCCCTCAATCCGTGTGCTCGAAGCCAGCGAGGCCGCGCCCGATTTTCACGCCCGCAAATCAGCTCGCGCCAAAACGTATCGCTACCGCATGTACCGGGGAGCAATCTGTCCGCCGTTCCTGGCGCGATACGTGTGGCACTATCCTTATCCGTTAGACGAATGTGCGATGCAGCGAGCAGCGGGCTTAGTGGCCGGTGAGCACGATTTCACATCATTGGCGGCTGTGGACGCGGAGCGCGGGTGCGATGAAGAGGTTTCTAATGTGCGCCGGATCTTCGAGTCTGAGTGGGAAAGAAGCGGCGATGAACTGACTTACACCATCCGTGGCAACGGCTTTTTGCACCACATGGTGCGAAACTTGGTGGGGACTTTTGTGCTGGTGGGGAAAGGCACTTTTCAGCCAAAGGACGTTACACGCATTTTGCTGGCCCGGGACCGTGCGGCGGCAGGCGCTACGGCGCCGGCAAGCGGGTTGTTTCTGGTGCAAGTGGAGTATTGAGCACTGTGGACTCGGTGTCCTCTGTGGTTAAATTGGTTTGTAGCTTCTCATGGCAACCGACCTCCAAATCGCGACGCGTAAGGTGGTTTCGGTCAATCCCGCGACGGGTGACGTGTTGCGCGAGTTCGAGCCGGCGACGGAGCAGGAGGTCCGCGCCGCCGTAGCTCACGCACGATCCGCGCAACCGGCGTGGAACCGGCTTGGAGTGCGCCGGCGAATTGCGATTCTGCAGGAATTTCAGCGGCTTTTGCACGAGAAGAAGACTGAAGTCGCCCGGCTGATCACGAGCGAAGCGGGCAAGCCTATCGGCGAAGCCCTGTTGACTGAAGTTCTCGTGGTGCTGGATACGGCACGGTTCTGCATCGAAAATGCTTATGCTTTCCTGCGCCAGGAGCCGGTTCCCCACGGTAATCTGGCGATGAAAACCAAGGTAGGCCGAATCCTGCGCGAACCTTACGGCGTGATCGGGGTTATTTCGCCGTGGAATTATCCGCTTTCAACCCCAGCAACTGAGACTTTAGGCGCGCTCGTGACCGGGAATGCAGTGGTGTTGAAACCATCCGAATTCACTTCGTTGGTTGCGCTCGAGCTTGCGTCGTTGCTTCATGAAGCCGGCGTGCCTCGAGACGTTCTTCAAGTCGTTGCCGGCGATGGAAGCACGGGCGCGGCGTTGACCAACGCGGCCATCGACAAGCTGGTGTTCACCGGCAGTGTGCCGACGGGCAAGCGCATCGCGCAGGCTGCCGCTGCTCGGCTGCTTCCCGTGGTTTTGGAGCTTGGGGGAAAGGATCCCATGCTCGTGCTCGATGACGCCGAAGTGGAAGTCGCATCGAGTGGCGCAGTTTGGGGAGCTTTCGTGAACGCCGGGCAGGCCTGCCTTTCGGTCGAGCGCTGCTATGTGCATCGCAGCTTGTATGAGCCGTTTGTCGAAGCGTGTGTGCGCAAGACCAAGCAGCTACGCGTGGGCAACGGATTGGATCCCGCAACTGATGTGGGGCCGATGATCCACGAACGGCAGTTGAGGATTGTGGAATCACAGGTGGATGATGCCGTGTCTGGCGGAGCGCGTGTGCTGGCCGGGGGCGAGCGTCTTGATGCATTGGGGCCCAATTTCTATGCGCCGACGGTGCTCGTCGATGTAACCCACGATATGAAAATCATGCGCGGGGAAACGTTTGGTCCCGTGTTACCGATCATGCCGTTTGATGATGACGACGAGGCGGTCCGTTTGGCCAATGATTCAGACTACGGACTTGGAGCCAGCGTTTGGACGCGCAACCGCGCTCGCGGCGAAGCGGTGGCAAGCCAAATTCAGGCTGGAACTGTCATGGTGAATGACTGCGTCTCCTGCTTTGGCATTAGCGAAGCCTTGCATGGCGGCGTAAAGGCCAGCGGCCTGGGCCGCACGCACGGACACTTCGGGCTGGAAGAGATGGTGCGGGTCAAATATCTGGATGTGGACCTCCTGGGCGGGATGAAAAAATCGTGGTGGTATGGATACGGCGAGAAGTTCACGCGCCAGATGGAAGGCGTGATCGATCTGATGTTCGCTCGCAAATGGGGACAACGCTTGCGAGGGGCACTGCTTACCGCAGGAACATTCCGCCTAAAGAGGAAGCTCTAAAATGCCAACTACCGACCCCAAGCGTGAATTGCTACGACACACAGTGGCTACACTGGCTTACCGAGGCGCAAAAGCGGTGCGCAACGCACCAGCGGAATTTGGAGATTTCAAGGGAGCCCAGAAAACTCCGAATCAGATTCTGACCCACGTCGGTGATCTGCTGGATTGGGCGCTTTCCATGGCCAATGGCCAACACGAGTGGCACGATTCCGCGCCGCTGCCCTGGGATGCAGAAGTAAAGCGTTTCTTCAGCGCGCTGCGGGCTTTCGACGATTACCTGGCTTCGGCAGAACCTCTGCAAGCTCCGGTGGAAAAGCTTTTTCAAGGCCCGGTTGCGGATGCCTTAACGCACGTCGGTCAAATTGCGATGCTGCGACGCCTGGCAGGCGTGCCAATCACAGGCGAGAACTATTTCGCTGCTGACGTGGTAGCCGGGCGCGTCGGGCCAGATCAGACGCCGCCCAAGCGCGAGTTCTGAATTGTGCGGATTGAAAAGAAAACATTCCCAAGCTCTACTGACATGCGGCTCACCCCCCGTCACGTCGCTTTTAGCCGCTTTCAAAAGTGCTTACCGGCTCGCGGGCAACGGATAATAGCCCGCTTTGGCGTAAACGTTCACGCAGGGCCGCAGGTCGGAGGATTTGCAACCGGGGCGATCGACCCGGATTTCGATCTCGCGGCGAGTGTCGCTGGGCGTAGCTCGCGTAATGTAGCCGAGCGTGTACTGGTTGCGGGCATCGCCCACCA
>DASPSE010000212.1:0-6302 GCA_035624085.1 Terriglobales bacterium | reverse complement strand
GGACAATTCCGACTACCAGCAACAAACCTACACGGTGAACAACTTTAGCGACCTGGGCAACACTCTGTGGGGACAAAAGCTGGGGGTCACAAACGCAACTCCACTCTACGATGAAGCCGCATGGTTAGCTCTTCAGATGATCGGACTAACCGGTAAGGAGCAGGGCTACTACTCCTATGCAATCTGGGCCGTTTTCGATCCCACCGACGTCGCCAACTGGCTCATCAGCCACAATGATACGGCTGCCTGCACAGCCGTTTTTGGAAATACTACTTGCTCCGGTAGCGGCGGACTGCTTGGGAGTGCGAAGGGAGAGTCGCCCTCAGCGGCCCAGCTCGCTGAAATTCTGATACTCACGCCGCAGGGCTGCGGCTCTCCGGGCACCTGCAAAGAACAGGAATTCTTTCAAATCGCCGAGGGCGGGACTGCGGCGATGTACCTTCTGCTGGCTGCGGTTTCTTGCCTAGGTGCGATGTTGTTCCGCTCCCGGCGCCAAAACGCACGAGTTGGAGGCGCCTGATTTCAGCTACTGACTGGACTTGTTCCCGCCCGATCTCCCAAGTTTTCCACAGGAGCGTTGCCGCCGAGACCTTAGGACATTTTCTAAAGCGGACATCCCAACCCCGATGAATCGTCCATAGACACTTAACCCATTGGTGGATAGGAGTTTGTCCGCCGGTTGCAAGTCATTGCAGCCGGCCGCAGAAGTTATCACGCTTGACAGTACAGATCCCAGGAGTAAACTTCTTGCGGTTGATGTGTAAAGTCTTTGCAGTTCGCGCGAACGTTCTCATCAGAACATGAAGCGGGACTTATGAAGGACTGTTACCAGTTCGCGAAGAAAGTGGTGCTGGTGCTGATGGCGCTCGTGCTTCCGGCTGCGGCCAGTTCAATCACTTATGACTACTCTGAAGCAGTGACCGGGGTGAAGAACGAAACCGCGAACGTGTCGCTGACCTTCAACCCTAAGACCGACGCGATTACGGGTTCGATTGGGTTCCTAGGTGGTGTTTTCGGCGGAATTACCGACAAGTTCAGCGGCGTGGCCACGTGTAAGGGGACCACTTGCGTTTTTGTGCTGAACACAAAAGTCGACGGCGACAATCTTTCCTATACGGTTACATTCAGTGATCCCTCCGGTTCCCTGAAGCTGATTGGAGCAAACGGGGACATCTGGAATACCAAAGCCAACGGAACCTTTGCCGTGCCGGAAGGTGGAAGCAAACTTTCCTATCTCGTCGCTTCTGGCATTGCTTTGTTGGCCGGCATATTGCTGAGCGGCAAGCAGCGTCGTAGAGGGTTTTTCCTCCCGCAATAGGTTTCACAGATCCGCAAAAGATCCCCGAAGATTTCGGACACTCGCTCGACGGCCTAGCATGGGCTTCCTAGCAGTTGGCTCTGCTGGCTTTTCTTCTTTGCTTTTGCCCATCTTGCCTGGGCGGCACGGCGGGCTCCTGAGCCTCCTCCTGAGCCCCTCACGATTTTTTAATTTACTGAAAATAAGCAGTTTCGTGGCTTCGTTTTGTAATTCCTCGCTGTCTTCGCGGGGTTGTCCGATGTGGTAGAATGGTAGATAGTGATGGTAGATATAAAGATAGCTCACATGAACCTTAACATAAAGAATAAGGAAGCGCACAGACTAGCTCGGGAGCTTGCGAAGACCACGGGGGAGAGCATGACCGAAGCAGTCACGAAGTCACTACGGCAGCGTCTGGAACATCTGCGTCATCAACGCGGCGCTGCACTGTCCGAGCGCCTGCTGCAAATTGGAAAGGATTGCGCCGCGCACCTCAAAGAACCATTTCGGTCCGTCGATCACGGTCGCCTGCTCTATGACGAGAAAGGACTGCCGCGATGATTCTCGACACATCGGCCTTGATCGCCATCCTTCGCGATGAACCGGAGGCGGCTTTGTTTGCCAAGACCATCGAGAAGGCGGTCCATCGGCGTATCTCGGCGGTCAGTTATGTCGAAGCCGCTGCGGTGATTGATGCAAGTCGGGATCCGGTGGCGAGTCGGCGATTCGACGGGCTGCTTGAGGAAGCGGAGGTGATTGTTGAATCCGTTACTGAGGCTCAGGCGCGGACAGCACGCCAAGCCTACCGCGATTTCGGCAAGGGCAGTGGTCACCCGGCCGGCCTGAACTTCGGAGACTGTTTCGCGTATGCCCTGGCGAAGGCAAAGAGGGAACCGCTGCTGTTTAAGGGAGACGACTTTTCGCACACTGATGTTGCCTCGGCTCTGGCTTACTCCCTAAGAGTGCCTAACAAACCCAGTCAATAACAAAGCTGTCTCTTGGAAGTCGGCTTCCCGTTCTTTTCCCAGCAACTCAGAGCATCGCTAGGTCGCGGTGAAACTTGTGGTACTCGTTGCTGTCCTGCCCCGGCGTCGTGATCCCACCTATCTTCCCAGTCTTTGCGCCCGTGGCCACTACAGCAGATGCGAACACGCGTGAATGGAATCGTCTGTGTCACAATGCTTACAATGCTTACACGAAGGAGATCCATGAGGTCAACCCGTTCCATGGTCCTAAGTATGCGCTTGCCAGTGGAAAGTGGAAAACGCCTGAAGCGCATGGCAAGTCGGCATGGATGGACCCCGAGCGACGCCAGTGCACGTCCAGTCGAAGAAGGATTGCGGCGGTCGGAATTCGCATTCATCGATTTTCGCGATTCGTCCGCTGGTCGGCAGGCTTACATTCAAGGCAGTACACTGGCAGTATGGGAATTGATGTTGCTCATTCGTGGCTATAAAGAGGACGTGGCAGCCGTGGCGCGGCATCTCGGGTGGCCAGAGAGTAAGGTTCGGGCAGCTGTTAACTATGCGCAGGCGTTTCGGCAGGAAATCGACGAGGCCATATCGGAGAACGACGCAACCGATTTCGAGAAGCTGAAACGCATGCTCCCCCAAGCGGTCGAATTCGCTTCCGGGAAGCCGGTACGCAGCTGAGATGCTCAACTCCTTCTCGATGAGCATCTCTCGCCCGCTGTAGCAGACGGCTTACGACGGCACGTCCCGTCTCTCAGGGTCTGTTCCATGGCGAAGTGGGAGGAAGGTGCGTTTCTCGGGCAGGACGATTCTGAGTGTCTACGCGAAGCGGCCGCACAAAGCATGACGCTGGTTACTTATGACCGCAGAACGATTCCTTCGTTGCTCAAAGCATGGGCAGAAGAAGGGCGAAACCATGGTGGCGTGATCTTCATCGATGAAATGACGATCTCGCCGGCAAGCATCGGCGGCTTGGTACCAGCCCTCTCGCGGCTATACAAGCAGACGGGCAATTGGGACTGGACTGACCGGGTTGTGTTTCTGCGCCGATGACCAGCCGCCTCTACTGCACACCGAGGGCACTCTGGAAGCTGCTGCGTCGGCGCCCGACGGTGATCTTGACTCCGGTCTAGAACGAACTGGAGCGTTGAGATCATTGAAGTGGAGGGTTGATGAACAACGGAATTGTGGTGACGGCGCTAGACGCACGGGCAAATTTCGGCAGACTTCTCCGCCGTGTGGAGGACGAGGGCCGGTCCCTTGTGATCGAGAAGTGGGGCAGACCGCGAGCCGTTTTGCTCAGCATCAGGGATTACGTGCGTCTCGCAGTCCCTGAGCATGAGCTCCTTCGCGCCATTGGAAAAGAGTCGAGAAGCAAAGGCACAAATAGACTCAGCACCACGCAAATTGAACAGATCGTGAAGGCCGCTCGCAAACCCAGACACCGATGATCCCGCTTCGCCTGGTGATCGACACAAACGTGGTCGTATCCGCAGCGCTCACGCCCGAAGGATTGCAACGTACGGTCGTATTGCTCGCCATGATCAAGCCTGCTCGCTGGTATGCTTCCATCCCATCCTCTCGGAATATGGGTTGGTTCTGGCGCGCCCCGAGCTCAAGATTCGCAGAAGTTTACGCCAGCAACTGCTTCAATTGATAAAGAATCAGACCCGTGTGGTCACGCCATCACATCTGGCACAGGTGTCACATCAGACCCGGCCGACAATATGTTTGTTGAATGTGCCGACGCCGCTCGTGCGGGCTACTTCATCACCGGCAACCAGCGACACTTCCCAAAGTTCTGGAAGAACACCAAGATCATTAGCTCAGCTGAATTCCTTAGCATCATAGCCCCACACCTTCTGCGATGAGATGGCTGGCGCGTTTAGGGGTCGTGGAAACTGTTACGCAGTTCAATTCTGGATCGAGTTTGCTCCTCGCAACGGGACGGCGTGCTTGCATTTCTAGCCTACAATGCCTACAATATCTGCATGCAATACACCATCCGCAACGTGCCGGATAGTTTGGATGAGGCTCTTCGCCGGGCTGCCCGTGAGCAGGGCAAAAGCCTGAATGATGTGGCCATTGAAGCCCTAGCCCGAGGTGCTGGTGTCGCCGGGGAGCGCGGCCGACAGCGCGATCTCAGCGATATCGCAGGCACCTGGCTCAAAGATCCCGCTTTTGACAACGCCCTAGCCGCGCAGGACATCATTGACGAAGGGATGTGGCGGTGAGGCTGGCACTCGACACCAACCGTTACACTGACCTTTGCCGGGGCAATGTATCCGTTGTCGAGGCGATCGAGCTCGCCGATGAAGTCTGGCTGCCCTTCATCGTGCTGGGAGAATTGCGCGCCGGATTTGCAGTGGGCACACAAGGACCGCGTAACGAAGCCGTCCTGCGCCGGTTTCTCCTCAAGTCTCGCGTAGGTGTGCTCTATGCCGACGACCAGACGACGCATCATTACGCCGCGGTTTATCGGCAATTGCGTAAGCAAGGCACCCCCATCCCAACGAACGATATGTGGATCGCAGCTCTCGTCCTGCAACATTCGCTTGTCCTGGTTGCCCGTGACACGCACTTTGACGTTCTTCCGCAGCTCGCCCGAGTGTAGGCATCGATGTGCGCGTCGGCCCGAGATAGCTTCAAACTTTAACTCTCCGCCAACTTGGTACGCCAGCTCTTGCGCAAAGATTGTGATCGGTCGATGGACTTTGAGGGATGCATGACTGGCTCAACTGGCCGATGAGCTGAACATGGGAGACATTCTTACTCTGGACCGGGACTTTGAGTCGTATCGCTGGCGCAGGATGCGCCCCTTCCGCTTGCGGATAGTGCTGGACTGATTTGTCGAGACGGTCATAAGACGCCGAGGTTGCTCCATGGCTTAGTCCAGCCACCGGCAAACCTGCAGCGCCAGAAAAAGCTCGGGGATTGCGAAGCAGTTGCGTCGACAGCTCTCAACTTGCAGAGCATTGACTCATATATATGAGTCAGTTGCACTCATATCATGTCTAAGAGACTTCAAGTCATCCTCAAAGACCCAGAATACCGAGAGATTCAGCGCGCGGCGCGCGCACGCCGCTTGTCCATTGCGCAATGGGTTCGGGAAGCGCTGGAAATAACTCGCCGGCGGCAGCCTGGAAGTGATGTCGGTAAGAAGCTGGAAGTCATCCGCGCGGCGGCGCGACTCGAGTTTCCCACTGGGGATATCGCTCTCATGTTAGCAGAGATCGAAAAGGGCTATGGGCTTGGGGACCACCCGTGATTCTCATAGATTCAAATATCACCATGTACCTTGTGGGAGCATCGCATCCCCACAAAACCGACGCACAACGCTTGCTAGAGAGCCTGGTCAGCGACGGCCAGCGTTTAGTGACGGACGCCGAAGTGCTACAGGAGATCTTGCATCGCTATACTGCCATCGACCGACGCGACGCCATTCAGCCCGCTTTTGATGCTCTGCACGGGATTGTTGATGAAGTACTACCGGTTGATCGCGACGCGACAGAGCGCGCAAAAGAAATTGCACTCGGGCATCGACAACTCTCAGCTCGAGACGCTGTACATCTAGCCGTGATGAGCCAGCATGGAATTCAGCGGATTCTGAGCTTTGATTCGGGGTTTGACGGCCTTCCTGGAATTCAGCGCCTGTCGTAGCCTTCGCAGGTAGCCTTGCATCGCATCTTTCGCGGATTTCCCAAGATCATTGCGCCAGCCGTTCACTCACGGGAGAACCGGTTCTCCTTGCGGCGTCCTTGAAAGCGCGGCACTTACGACTCACGCTCTCGCGCCGGGAGGTCTTCGATACCCTTCCATGAAGGTCGGCGAGGCAACGGGGCCCTCAGCAAGATACGAGGACGAATCAAAAGGTCGGGGGGAGAGGATTAGCTGGGGCAAGCTGGTTGGTGATTGCCATGCGAATTGCTTCGAGGTTCTCGCTGTCTTCTTTGCTTACAATCGTTGAAAACAGTCGCTGCTTCCAAGCATTGATGCGAGAACCTGCCGTTATTCCTGCGGCGTTGCCGCAAGCT
>DASPSE010000211.1:0-11046 GCA_035624085.1 Terriglobales bacterium | reverse complement strand
GGTAACACAATAAATTCGGTTGCCGGAGATTTCGGTTCAGACCTGAAAAACGGGAAGAAGGAAATCTGCATTGAGATCGGGGCTGTGATCTCCTGCAGAAAAGAAAATCTGCCGTGAACGCTATCGCGATAGTCGGCGGGGGTCCCGCGGGCGCCGTTGCCGCCGCCGCTCTCGCGCAAGCTGGACGCCGCGTAATCTTGTTCGACGAAAAGCTTGCCTGGGAAAAGCCCTGCGGCGGCGGCGTCACTCACAAAGCACTCGCCCATTGGCCGTTCCTCGCCGATGCCAACGTGGAACGCAACTGGGTCAGCGAGTGCGAGCTCATCGCCCCCTCGGGACGCCGCGTTTCGTTCCCTTTGGAACAGCCCATTGCGATTTTTTCCCGCTGCTTGTTGAACGGCTTTCTTCTGGACCGGGCACGCGAAGCGGGTACAGACATCGTTCGTGACCACGTCGTGCTGATTGAACGCTGCGGCGGTCGCTGGCGTCTGCAGTCAAACCGGTCTTCGTGGCGGGCCACGTACCTGGTTATCGCAGCCGGCGCTCGGAATTCGTTCCGGAAACAGTTTTCTCGACCGTTCGCTCCCGAAGACTTGATGGTCACGGCCGGTTACTACATTCCCGGAAGAAGCCAGGTGATGCAGATTCAATTCCTGCGCGACCTTCATGGTTATATCTGGATTTTTCCACGCTCTGACCACTTCTCAGCTGGAATCTGCGGCAAGATGCATACCAGGAGCGCGGCTCAATTCCGCAAATTGCTCGAGGATGCACTAGAAGACCTGGGACTGGATTACAAGCGTGCGGAGTTCTATTCGCATGTCTTGCCCTCGCCGCAGACCGAAACACTTGCTGACACCGTCGTGAACGGCAAAGATTGGGCGTTGATTGGCGATGCAGCTGGATTCGTCGATCCGATTACCGGCGAGGGCCTTTACTATGCCATGCGCTCAGCTGAGCTGTTGAGTCAGGCCCTGCTGGCTGACCGGCCCGAAGCTTATCGCGAACTTCTGCGCCAGGATTTTCTGCCGGAACTGGAGCTCGCCGCCAAAATGGCCAGCCGCTTCTACACCGGCCGATGGATGGGAGATACGGTTCTGGAGCGCACCATCCAGTTCACCGCCAGCAGCCCGAGTTTTCGCTTGCTGATGTCCGACATGTTTGCCGGAACCCAAGGCTACCGCGATCTGCGCTGGCGGTTGTATCGCACCTTGCCGAGGATGCTCGCAGAAAGTTTGGCCAACTCTTTAAGCCTGCCGGGAAGCGATCGTGAAGTGGAATCGGAGTCGCCGGTGGAACTTACGAGTGCGGGAAGATAATTCAGGTCCGGATGAAACCTGCAGAAAAAACGAAAACGATCTTGTCGATTCGCTTTAGCTTCGTTTCCCTCGTCTTCGATCCCAGTTTTGAGTGATATGGCGATTAATCATCAACCACGGAGGACGCGACAAATTGTGCCGCAAGAAAAAAGAAACCGCCCAGACATCGGGCGGCCCAAAAGCACTCTCCATGGACTAGCCCTACATAGAGGGACCAAGCAGCCTATTTGAGCACCACCTCGCGGGCCAGATGGCTTCCGACTAGATCTCGCAGCTCGCTGCGCATCTTTCCCGCTTCGATCATGGCTTCACGAGAACCGTAGTGTTTGGCGGCAATTGTTGCACCCTTTGCATCGAGCTCGTCCATGGCTGCCCAATTGGGATAAAGAATGGCAAGAGCCACGTCCCAGTCGTTCGGATGATCTGAGACCGGATTCGTGAAGAACCTGTAATCGGAGATCAGCCCAGCCTTTTTGAACTCCTCGTAGACGGGTCTGAAGTGGTCGCGAATATCTTTCCAGAATGCGTCACCCTGTCCTGGTTTAATCGAATAGTAGTTCACGCGCCAAACCGGGCCAGGGTTGTAGTTTGGATTCTGGGCAGTCGCGATACCTGCTGTGAGCAACACCACTGCGAACAAAACGGATGACAGAGCTTTCTTCATGGAGCCTCCTTGAATTGGTAGCTTCGTTGTATTCGTCTGCACAGCTATGGGTTCGTGACGCCCATGGTAGGCCATGGCCGAGGTGCCCAGCAATAGGCATGAGTAGATTACCGACCGGATTTGGGGTTTTGAGTGCAAATGGAGATTTTTCATCAACTGACAACTGGGAGACTGGGACGTTGCGCGGTTAAACACGAAGGGCAGGCATTGCTGCCCGGCCGGGCTTCACTTTTCAAGAATGATGTACAGGCCGTTGTTATCGAAATGTGCGCGGCCGGGATAGAGAGCAGCCAGCGTATTGTGAATATTTGGTGGCACAGGAGCGGTGAACGCCCGCGTCAGATTGATCACCTTAAACCGCGTCTGCACGATGTAGCCGATATAGTCCTCAGTGAAAAGACGGTTGATAAACGGCGAGTGATAAATGTAATAGACCATCGTACCAGCCGTCTCAGGGTCGGTCCGTGTGCACAGATAGCGGTACATTTCCGGAGGACGGGCGAGTAGATGTCCCCATGGAGGAATCAGGCTTCTATCAATTTTCCTTCCCGTTGCATCGACCATCTCCGGGAGATGGTGACCATCATAGGCCGACCATACGGGAGCAAATAAAGAAAACAGCTTGCCTCCCGGCTTGAGAGCCTGGTACATCCGATCGAGCGCGGAGGGCATTTTCTGTATGTGCTCAAAAGTCGCGATCGAGAAAACCAGATCGTACTTCTCGTGGTGGCACTCCGGAAGATCTTCGATATTAGCAAACAAGAAATTGTATCGTGCAGCCAGCGGCGTACCGAATCCTTTGGTTGGGGTAACATCGGTGTCCGTGTGCAAAAGTGTGCCCTTATGGGTTATTCCGCCGGCTTCGGCAAGCGAATCCTCGTAGTCGGGAGTTTCAATCGCCGTCCAGGTCTTGGCCTCCAGGATACCGAAAACCAAGTTGGGGGGCAGACTTCCGCCGACCTCAAGGACATGTTTTCCCGCAAAGGAAACACTTTGCGCGCAATTGAACGCATAATTAATGTGATACGACAAACCGAAGCGCTGGCGGCATTCTTCGACGAATGCCGGATTTGTGATGATATTCGTTGCGGTCGTCTGTTCTGCCGTTGTCTCGCCCATTCCTCCTCTAGCCGAAACACTTACGCTGGATTGGAGCATGCTTCCGTCCTATTATCTGTTCAGTAGAAGTGCCATGCACTGTGGGTTCCTGAGTAAAGCTCACACCGAGCAGGGGACTCCCTTTGCGGAATGAGTCCGCTCCAAGGTCTGAAAAGGTACGGTGGAGGATGTGCAATTCCATTGCCTCATTTGCCTCTAATCGTGACGCGCGAATTTCTCTTGCGCAACTACTCGCCAGAAAAACACCAGCCGGATCTCTACGGCCACCGAAGACGCACCTATTTGGTCAATCTCGCATGTTTCAGATGATGGGAGAGCCTACAAGACCGCTTCTGAGTGTCGTACACACCATGGATGAGGCACTGGCAGCACTCGGCATTCGCTCGCCACACTTTGAACCTGTAAAGTGACCGCGAAGGTCGATTTACATAAACAGTAGCGGGAGCCTGCTGGCGAAATCCCGAGCGAAGTCGAGGGACCTCGTCCGTTCAACATGAAAGCGAAAAGGTGGTGCCGGGAACAGGACTTGAACCTGCACGCCTTTCGGCACACGGTCCTAAGCCGTGCGCGTCTGCCAATTCCGCCATCCCGGCAGGATTGCTCGTCACCTAAACTCTAGCTGTCCGTCGCGGCGATTTCAACCGCAGTGCATGCAGCCGTTCGTTTGCTTAACCACAAAGGACACGAAAGTGTCATGAGGCAATTCCAATGAGCCCTTCGTGAACCTTTGTGTCCTAGGTGGTTGAATTCGGATCTTCGCAGATCTGTTTACCGCTGCACGACTTCGAACGCCATCCAGACCAGCGAAATCACCATGAGAATCAGGCCGATCAGCAGACTGGGAACTCCGAGTAGCGCGTAAAAACCTCCGGCCCCACCAGTCAGTGACACCGAACTGGAATGAAACGGGAACGAGCCTGTTAGGTTTGCGCTCCCCTGCCAACCCGATCCCAGGATTATGAGCCCAAGAAGGATGAGCACGTCCGCGAGAATTGTGAGCCGTTTCAGGTTCATCAGGCAACCTCGCAAGGTAAGTATGCCGGATTATAGACGGGAAGATGCACTCTTCGGATAGCCGGCAGGATAGCGGCCTCACATTCCCGTGACAGCTTACTTCCCTTCCTGCCGCCACAGCCGCTACACTGATCGTCGTATGACGATCCCAACTCAGCCCAACATCAAACTCGTCAATGTTCCCGATTACCGTGAAAATTATGCCAACAGCGTGCAAGTGCGCGTGAATGTATGGGATTTCCTGCTGGTATTCGGCACGCTGCAGCAGCAGAGCGAAACCCAGGTCGAGGTCAGGAATTTTCAGGGCATTTATCTAAGCCCGCAGCAAGCCAAGGCGTTGCTGGCGATCCTGCAGCAAAATGTTGCGGGATACGAGAGCGCCTTTGGCGAGATCAAGCTCGACCCACGGATGGCCCAGGCCGGGCCGGTTCATTAAAACGCGCGGTGACCTTAGACGCCGACTCGCGCCGCTATTCCACAGCGCTGCTGTTGGGGCTGTTTTTTCTTGCTGTTCTCGGCCTCCATTTTCCCCTGCTGCGTCTGCCTTATTTCTGGGACGAGGCTGGATATTACGTCCCAGCAGCCCGTGATCTGCTGCTGACCGGCTCGCTGATTCCGCATTCCACGGTTTCGAACGCGCATCCGCCGCTGGTCATGGCGTACCTTGCGCTGGCGTGGAAGCTTCTCGGTTTCACACCGCTGGGGACCCGCACTGCGATGTTGCTAGTGGCGGTATTTGCTTTACTCGGCACATTCCGTCTGGCGGAGCGGGTCACGAATACAGAGGTGGCGGTCGCGTCCGCGATTTGCACCGCGCTCTACCCGGTGTTTTTCGCGCAGAGTTCGCTGGCGCATCTGGATTTGGCAGCCGCCGGATTCACCCTCTGGGCACTTCTGGCGTACGTCAACGACCGGCCCTGGGCGACGGCGATCTGGTTCTCTCTGGCTGTGCTCGCAAAGGAAACGGCCGTCTTGGCTCCGCTGGCTCTATTCGTCTGGACTCTGGCTGTGCAGCGGCGAGGAAAGGTAGCCCACGGCGCACGTCGTGGGTTGAAATCCGCCGCGCTGCTTGTCCCGCTTGTCCCGCTCGGCTTGTGGTACGTCTACCATTGGCAGCGGACCGGTTTCATCTTTGGCAACCCGGAATTCTTTCGCTACAACGTGCAGGCAACTCTGCATCCCTTGCGGATCGCACTGGCGCTGGGAATACGCTTGTGGCAGGTTCTCGCATATCTGGGTCTGTATCTGCTCACGCTGCCCACATTGTTTGCGTTGTGGTTGCCGCCGTTGTCTGATAATGGAACCGAACGGCAGCGAATCTCTCTTGACGTGCAATTTTCCTTTCTGGCTGTAATCGTGGCGTACGCCTTCGTTATGGCTGTGATCGGCGGCGCTGTGCTGGCTCGATACATGCTTCCGGCGGTTCCCTTGGTGATCATCATCTGCGTTTCCACACTTCGGCGCAGAGTGCGCTATTGGCGGGCCGTCGTAGCGATTGTCGCGCTGGCGTTCATAGTCGGATGGTTTGTCAATCCTCCGTACGGATTTTCCATGGAAGACAATCTGGCTTACCGCGACTACATTCTCCTGCACGAACACGCTGAGAAATTGGTGGCGGCACGCTATCCGGCGTCTCGTATCTTGACCGCCTGGCCAGCGAGCGACGAACTCACCCGTCCCTACCTCGGCTACGTGAGCCGCCCCATGCGCGTTGTACGCATCGAGGACTTCACGGTCGAGCAGTTGATGGCGGCTGCTGATCTCCGCTCGCGGTTTGATGTCGCGCTGGTGTTCTCCACCAAGTACGAGCCGCCGCATCCCTTGTTTAAGCGCTGGCGATTATGGCAGGAATGGAAGACGCGATTCTTTGGCTATCATCGCGACGTGCCTCCCGCAGCGGCTGCGCAAATTCTGGGAGGACAGCTTGTGTATTCCGAGCGCCGCGCCGGCCAGTGGGTTGGCGTGATCGAAATTGAGCAAGTGCAGGAAGCTCGAAGGTGATGGTCAGTAAAAAAAGCCTTTAAGCGCAGAGGACGCAAAGTACGCAGAGAAGAATAGGGCCTCAGCTCGCCATTAGATGGCAAGAATGCGTCTTCACAATCAGCCAAACTCTGCACTTCGGCTGAAGTTGCAGCGCATCGCGGGCAGCGAGCGTGAGATGAACTTCCACCTCCATGCCGCAATCGACACGCGCGCTGACGATGACATCGCGCTGCTCCAGTGAGACGATATACCCCGGAATCACGTTACGAGCGCTCAGACCCTGCGGCGGCATCGTAGCCAGCAAAATATCGCCGGCGCGAATGCCGATTCGCAGCGCAGACCCAATTTCGGCCCGAACCAGTGGAGTTTCCAAATCCACGTTGCTATCGGCAATGCGGCAGGTCATGGTGCCGCGATCTTCGTGCGCTGTAATGACCACGGCGTCGAAAATGTTTTCGAAGCCGGCTAGTTGCGCCACGGTTTCCTGGCGGGGCGCAGTCATCACCTCATGCGGACTACCCTGCGCGACCACGCGGCCATTTTCCAGCACGATGACCTGTTCTCCGAGCGCAAACACCTCCTCGCGGCTGTGCGTGACGTACAGAATAGGGATGCGATGCGCGCGATTCCAGGCACGAAGGTCGTCAATGATCTTGGACTTGGTCGGCGCGTCCAGGCCGGCTAACGGCTCGTCGAGAAGAAGGAGGCAGGGATCAGTCACCAGCGCTCGAGCCAGCGCAACTCTTTGCCGCTCTCCACCCGAAATTTCTCCGGGCTTTCGTGCGCTCAGATGCGAAATGCGGAAAGACTCGAGAATCGTATCAACTTGCCTGCGCCGTTCACCTCGTGTCACTCCGGCGAGCCCATACGCGATGTTGTCGGCTGCGCTGAGATGCGGAAACAAGGCAAGCTCCTGGAAGACATAGCCGATCCGGCGATTCTGCACCGGCAGGTTAATTTCCCGGCCCGAATCGAAGAAGACCTTGTTGCCTATCGCGACTCTTCCCGAACTCGGAACCGTCAGCCCTGCAATGCAATCGAGCAGCGTTGTCTTCCCTGCTCCGGAGGGGCCGAAAAGAATGGTGATTCCAGGAGAAATTGCCAGATCGACTTCGAGCACGAAATCGCGGCCCACGCCGGACAAACGCTTGCCGACTCGCGCGGAGAGCGTATCGGGAAGCGACATTGTCGCCGTGGCTACGATTTGCTCAGCAGTCGGCATGTTTCCCTCTGTTTAACCACGAAGAACACGAGGTTACACGAAGGGACAAAGAATCGTCCAAAAGCCTCAGTGCCCTTCGTGTCCTCTGTGGTGTAAAGATCTTTTCTCACTTCCACGGCCAAAGTGCCCACAATTTCCGATTCATGCCATACACCAGGCACAACGCGGCAAAAGAAATTGCCAGCAATACCAGCGCCGTCTGGTTGGCCCGTGAGAAGTTGAACGCCTCGACTTGATCATAAATATCGATCGAAACCGTGCGCGTTACGCCGGGAATATTGCCGCCCACCATAAGCACGACACCAAATTCACCCATGGTATGAGCAAAGCTCAGAGCTACTCCCGTCACCAGTCCCGGCGTCGACAACGGCAACACCACTTGCAGAAACGTCCGCAACCTCGAAGCGCCCAGGGTCGCTGAAGCAGCGAGCAGCTTCGGATCGACCAATGCAAAAGAGGCAGCGAACGGCTGCACCGCAAACGGTAAGCTGTAAATCACCGAGCCAATGACCAATGCGGTGAATGTGAACGCCAGCGTGTGTCCGGACATGGCTTGCCACCAGCGTCCCAGCGGACTGCGTGAGCCGAGCGCCAGCAAGACATAAAAGCCCAGCACGGTCGGCGGCAGCACGAGCGGCAACGCCACAACCGCCTCCGCGAGAAATTTCCAGCGCCAGCGTGAGTACGCAATCCAATAGGCGATCGGCACTCCCATCACCACGAGGATCGCAGCCACCAGCACCGCCAGCCGGATTGTGAGCCAGAACGCCCGCCAGTCCATGTGTGCTCGTCCACCGGGAGTAAAGAAGCCAGTATAGACAAACGGCCCGCCAACGGTCCCGATCTGGGACAAATCGAGACCGCGATGTTCAGCGGTCACAATTGCCGAGCTCCCCGTTGACTAATACTCGGATGGGAGGCCGAAAAATGGAAATCGAGCAGGCTGTCAATGTGATCCGCGCGCTGGCGAACGGCGTTCACCCCGAGTCTGGAGCGGCGCTGGAAGAGAACTCGATTTGCCGCACGCCGGACGCAATCAAGGCATTGAATCGTGCCCTGGCTGCGTTGGTTGCGCAGCAGGAACGTGAAAAAAAGCGCCCCAGGAACGCGGGGAAGAACTGGTCGCACGAGGAAGACGCGCAGATTTGTGAAGAACTGCGCCAGGGGATCGACTTCAATCAGATCGCCAAGACTCACAACCGAAGCCTGGCCGCGATTCTTGCGCGCCTCGTGAAACTTGGCAAGATCACGCCTGAAAAATCTGGCCGGTTATTTCCTCCAAAGGTGGCTTAGGTGAGTGGCTTTGAACGCTTGCTGCACCGTTGTCGCAAGCCAAGGTCCGGGCTCGCGGATTCCCTGACATTCGTATTCCTGCTCCTATTCTGCAGTTTCGCGGATTCGCGGGTCGTTGGGCAACTTACAGGGGCCGCAAGCGCGACGAGCATCCGCGCACAGCGGGCGCAAGCCGACGCCTGGTTTCTCCGTGGCCGCAGCGTTCCCGGAGAGTCGGCGGCAGCGCTTCGCTACAAGGCGCATGTGCAAAAGATGCAGATGCGAACAGCGCGCCAGGCCGCTTCCCACGCGACGGCACATTCGCAACAGCTTTCCGACTCCGGTTGGGCATCCCTCGGGCCGGCGCCTCTGGCATCAGATGCGAGCGGTGTGGGCCAGCAGGATTACGGTTGGGTTTCTGGACGAGCCACTGCGGTCGTCATTGATCCTGCTGACGCAACAGCAAACACGGTTTATCTCGGTGGCGCATATGGAGGGGTTTGGAAATCCACCAACGCCGGCGCCACGAATCCAGCTAGCGTGATTTGGACCCCGCTGACCGATAATCAGGCGACTTTGGCAGTGGGGGCAATCGCGGTGCAACCACAACTCTCGAACCCGAGCGCGGCGAACAGCATCATCCTCGTGGGTACGGGAGAAGCAGACAGTTCGGCAGATTCTTATTATGGGCTGGGTATGTTGCGATCGGCGAATGCCGGCAACACGTGGACACTCATCACCGCTGATACCACCGGCACTCGTGCCTTCTCCGGGATGGCTTTCAGCAAAATTGCCTTCAGCACAACAAACCCCGGTCTCGTAGTGGCTGCAACGGCGGGTGCAACGGAAGGAATCATTGAAGGGTTGGCCAATCCCCTAACCGCCAACCTCGGCCTCTACTATTCGCAAGACGCCGGCGCCTCGTGGACTTATGCCAACGTACAAGATGGCACGCAGGTCACCGCGCCCGGATCAGCGACCAGTGTTGTCTACAACGCTGTGGCCGGCCAGTTCTTTGCCGCATTGCGCTATCACGGCTTCTACGCTTCGCCTGACGGCATTAACTGGACCCGGCTCGTGAATCAGCCTGGCTCCGGGCTCACGACGGCCGCTTGCCCTGCGCAATCCAGCGGCACGGGTTGTCCGATCTATCGCGGCGAAATCGCCGTGGTACCCGGCCGCAATGAGATGTACGTTTGGTACGTCGACGTGAACGATACCGACCAAGGCATCTGGGTAACGACCGATGGCGGCGCCAGCTGGGGTCCAAACCCTATCGACGAAAGCGGCATCACGGATTGCGGGGATCTCTTGGGCTGCGGAACAGAGCAGGGCGCCTACAACTTGGAGCTTGCGGCGGTACCGGATGGAACCACGACCGACCTTTATGCTGGCGCCATCAACCTCTACAAGTGCACCACCGCCAGCATGGGAGGAAATCCGCCGCAGTGCCTGAACCCGTTCTTAAATCTTACTCATGCCTATGGCTGCAGCTCGATTGCAGAAGTTCATCCTGCCCAGCACTCTCTGTCGTTCCTGCTGTTGAACAACAACACGCAAGACGTCATGTACTTCGCCAACGATGGCGGAATCTACCGCGCTCTGAACGGCTATAGCGGCCTTACCACCGGCACCTGCGGCGGCACCAACCAATTCGACAGCCTGAACCAGACGTTGGGATCAATCACCCAGTTTGTTTCGTTTTCCCAAGCTTCAAGCGATGCCAATACAATTCTGGGAGGTACGCAGGGAAACGGATCGCCTGCTACACAGTCGGTTCCTGCCAGCACGAGTTGGCTGAATGTGGATGCGGGAGATGGAGGCTACACTGCGATCAATCCCAGCAATGCGAACGAATGGTTTGTGTCCAACCCACCGGATGCGGTCTCGGGAGTGAACATATTTCGCTGCGAATCGGGCATCAGTTGCCACACCGAGGACTTTCAGAATGATCAGGTGGTAAGCAGCGCAACGTTGGGTGGTGATACTGGGGCGTATTATCCGCCGTATATTCTGGATCCACAAAACTCTTCCGAAATGATTGTGGGCACCTGCCGCATGTGGCGCGGCTCCAGCGACGGCACCAGTTTCACGCTTCTCAGCAATGATTTCGAAAACGGCGGAGCCGGAATCTGCACCGGCAGCGAAATTAACCTTGTCCGCTCGCTCGCCGCCGGTGGGCCACTCGACAGCAATGGCTTTTCGAACGTCATCTATGCGGGAACCGATGGGTTTGGGCCTTTGATTCCCACAACTCCGGCCGGTGGCCATGTCTGGGTGAGCACAAATGTTGACGGTGGCACTTCCACCTGGATTGACCAGACCGGCTCGATCAACCCTGGCGCATTCCCGGTCTCGGCAGTCGCTCTCGATTCCTCCGATGTCACCGGCCTCACAGCCTACGCCACCATTATGGGCTTCCACGTTTCGCACGTTTGGCAGACGGTCGATGG
>DASPSE010000179.1:0-7684 GCA_035624085.1 Terriglobales bacterium | reverse complement strand
GGTGAACAAAATAAACGTGAAGACCGCCACACCGATCAGAGCGTGAGCCGTCACTTCGCGCAGCATGTAGCGGGTCAGAATCCGCATGAGGCGCCGATAGATTGAAGTCTAGCATGCCACCAGAATGGCATCCGGCGTGCTCCACACGCCGCAGAGCCTTCTCGTCCCCCCCTTGGCGAGAAGTTAGAAAGGATAGGCCCTCCCCTTGAAAACGCCTCTGGTGCTCTGCGTGGACGATGACATCGGCATCCGTGAATTCTACGGAAGGCTCTTGAGTAGAGAGGGATACGATGTCATCTCCGCAGGCACCGGTCCGCAGGCGCTGGACCTGGTTCAATCCGCCAAAAGCCCGGTCGACGCGGCCATTTTGGACTACGAACTTCCGGGAATGAATGGATTTGAACTCGCTGTGCGCCTTAAGCAGAACGACCCTGGTCTTCCTATCCTGATGATTTCCGGCTGCCTTCCCCAACTCGAAGAAATGTTGCCATTTGTAGACGCTGCTATGAGCAAAGGCGTTTCCGTACGCCACATCTTAGAGGGAGTTGACCTCCTGGTCGCCAGCCGGCGGGAGCGTCGGTTGGGATCGGCGTGAAAGGGTCTGTACTATTCATTTCACAGCGCGAGAAGGTCGATTCGCTGCTAGAGATTTGAGCACAGAGGTGCCGACCCGTCGGCAGAGAGTGCCGATTATTCGACTTTTAGGAACAACGCTGCCAGCGGCGGCAATGTCAAGCTCAGCGAGTATGGGCGGCCATGGGCAGGAATCGGCTCGGCTTGAACGCCCCCGGCATTACCCATGTTGCTGCCCCCATATTCCTTCGCGTCGCTGTTTAGAAGCTCCCGCCAATATCCTCCGGACGGAACTCCGATTTGATACTTCAGCCTGGGCACCGGCGTGAAGTTACTGACCACAACTACATTCTCTCGAGGCGACCTCCCTTTTCGTAACAATGAAATTGTGCCGGCCGCAGCATCGTTGCAATCGATCCACTCGAAGCCGGCAGGATCGTTGTCCAGTTCATGCAGCGCTGGCTGTTCGCGATACACCCGGTTTAACTGCTCCACCCAGTTCTGTACTCCGCTGTGAACCGGATATTGCAAAACGTGCCATTCCAAACTGGTGTCGTGTGTCCACTCGCGCACCTGTCCAAACTCGCCGCCCATGAACAACAGTTTCTTTCCCGGTTGCGCGAACATGTAGCCGAGTAGCAAACGCAGATTCGCGAACCTTTGCCATTCATCGCCGGGCATTTTCCCAATGAGCGACCCTTTTCCATGCACCACTTCATCATGCGAAAGCGGCAGCACGAAATTTTCCGTGAAGCCGTACAACATCCGAAACGTCAATTTATTGTGGTGATACTTGCGATGGATAGGATCCTGCTTGAAGTATTCCAGCGTGTCGTGCATCCATCCCATGTCCCACTTCAAGCCAAAGCCCAAGCCGCCAACATAAGTCGGCCGTGACACCATCGGCCAAGCGGTCGATTCCTCCGCAAACGTCTGAATATCGGGATGCTCGCTGTACGCTTCCTGATTGAACTGCCGCAGAAAGTCAATCGCCTCCAGATTCTCCCGTCCGCCATATTGGTTCGGCAGCCACTCGCCATGCTTGCGCGAATAATCCAGATAAAGCATCGAGGCCACCGCGTCCACGCGCAGCCCGTCAACGTGATATTTATCCAGCCAGAACATCCCACTGGATAGCAGGAAACTGCGCACCTCGCTGCGCCCGTAGTTGAAGATGTGTGTCTTCCAGTCGGGATGAAATCCCTTGCGCGAATCGGCATGTTCAAACAAATGGGTGCCGTCGAAGTAAGCAAGCCCGTGCCCGTCAGAGGGAAAGTGCGATGGCACCCAGTCCAGAATTACGCCAATCCCATGCTGGTGCAGATAATCGACCAGATGCATAAACTCCTGCGGCGCGCCATAACGCGCCGTTGGCGCAAAGTATCCGGTGGTCTGGTATCCCCACGAGCCGTAGAACGGATGCTCCATTACCGGCAGGAATTCGACGTGAGTAAAGCCCATGCGCTGAACGTATTCCGCCAAACGCGGCGCCATCTCGCTATAGGTCAGCGGCCGGTTGTGCTCCTCCGGAACCCGCATCCAGGAGCCGAGATGCACTTCGTAAATAGAAATCGGAGCATGCAGCGAATTCCGGTCCTTCCGCTTTTGCATCCATTCGTTGTCCGACCACTGATACTCCAGGTCCCATACCACCGAGGCCGTACGCGGCGGTTTCTCGTGCCACAGGCCAAACGGATCCGCTTTGTCGACCACGTGGCCGTGGTGGTGGGAACGGATATGGAACTTGTAAAGTGAACCCTTAGTCACCGCCGGAATAAAGCCTTCCCATATCCCCGAGGCCCCCCGCGGATGCAGCGGATGGGCGTGCGGATCCCAATGATTGAAGCTACCGATGACACTGACCTCGCGCGCGTTCGGCGCCCACACGCTGAAGCAGACGCCTTGCTCGTCTCCGGCACTGGTGAGGTGCGCGCCCAGTTTGTTGTAGGCCCGGTAATGCCGCCCTTCATTGAAAAGATAGATATCCTGCTCGCTGAGCAGGCTGACGTCAGAGCGTGTGCCCGAGCTTGTGGTTTGAGTTATGTTCGTCATCTGTTCGTCAACTTCGATCCAGGCAATTTTCTAGTGTACCGGAATGAAACCCTTTGAGGCACAAATACAGTCCTTCGTTCATACTGCGCCGAAAGCCTACATCCCGCGTGCTAGACTGATTTTTCCGTCATGCCCGCCCTCCGCGTCATCATTTTGTGGCACCAGCATCAGCCTTTCTACAAAGACTTGGTTACTGGCGAATACCGCCTGCCCTGGGTCCGCCTGCACGCGCTAAAAGACTATTACGGAATGGTGAAACTGCTTGACGAGTTTCCCGATGTTCACCAGACTTTTAATCTCGTTCCTTCGCTCATCACCCAAATCCAGGAATACGTCGCCGGAACGGCCCGCGACCCGTTTCTTCAAGTTGCCTCAAAACCTGCCCGCGACTTAACGCCGGAAGAGCGCCGTTTCGCCCTGCAATATCTGTTTCAGGCCAACCCAGTCAACATGATTGGGCGCTATCCGCGCTATCGCGAGCTTTGGGAGCGTTTTCGTGGCGCGGGCGATTCCCCGGAGCGCGCTGACAGATATTTCCAGCCACAGGACTTCACCGATCTGCAGGTGCTTTCGCAGCTCGCGTGGTTCGACGAATTCTTTCTTGAAGAGCCGGAAATTGCAGCCTTGGTCAAGAAGGGACACGGCTATTCGCGGGAGGACCAGGAATTCGTAATCACCCGTGAGCGCGAACTATTGGGCGAGGTTCTTCCCGCCCATGCCGCCGCCGCCCAGCAGGGAAGAATTGAGATCTCCACCTCGCCTTTCTACCATCCCATCTTACCGCTGGTCTGCGACACCAATCAGGGCGCTGTTTCCAGCCCCGGACTGCCTCTTCCGCAAAACCGCTTCCGCCACTCCGAGGATGCCCGCGAGCAATTACTTCGCGGCCTAAGTCTGCATCAGCAGGTTTTCGGTATCCGTCCGGTCGGCGTCTGGCCTTCTGAAGGCAGTGTTTCTGAGGAGGTTCTTGCCATTGCCCAGAATCTCGGCGTGCAGTGGATGGCCACTGATGAAGGCGTGCTGGGCAGAAGCTTGGGAATCAACTTTGCGCGGGATGGCGCTGGTCGTCTACCGGATCAAAGCGCAGAAAAGCTGTATAACATCCACCGGTTCGAAAACGACAAGATTAGGATGAACCTGATCTTCCGCGATCACACCATTTCCGATCTCGTTGGATTCGTGTATTCGGGAATGCCTGCCCAGGAAGCCGCCGCGCATCTCATGGGAAACATCAAGCGAGCCGGACAACTCATCATCAATAAAGGAAAAGACGCCATCATTCCCGTCATTCTCGATGGCGAGAATGCGTGGGAATATTACCCGCAATCTGGGCGCGAATTCTTGCGCCGCTTCTACGATGCATTGCAACGCGAGCCGGGAGTGGAGGCGGTAACTGTTGCGGAAGCTATCGCCCGTCACAAAGATTTTGGCAAGCTTCCCTCTCTGGTTCCCGGCTCATGGATCAACGCCAACTTCAACGTGTGGATCGGCGCTCCCGAGGATAATAAGTCCTGGGACTACCTCTATCACGCGCGCAACTTCTACTCGCATGCCGCTGCGCGCGCCAGCGAAGCCCAACGCAAGCTGGCCTTCGAAGAACTGCTAATTGCAGAAGGCAGCGACTGGAACTGGTGGTACGGCCCGGAGCATCATTCCGCGAACGACCGCGAATTCGACGAACTCTATCGCAAGCACCTGTCGAATGTTTACCAGGCGCTAGGCGCGAGTCCGCCCGACTATCTGGCTCAGCCCATCACCGCTGGCGCATCCCGCCCGGAGTTTACTCCCCAAACTTCCTACATCCATCCCCGCGTGGCTGGGGACATGGTGCGTTATTTCGAATGGATGGGCGCCGCAGTGTACACCGCGGATCACCGTGCCGGCGCCATGCACGGCAAAAGGTTCTTAGTGGATTCAGTGTATGCCGGGATCGACGAAACCAGCGTGTATGGACGTCTTGACTTCGCCGGGAAGCCGCCCGAGACGGATTTCGACTTGGTCGTGAACCTGGAATCCTGGTCGGCTGAAGGGCAGCACCCACGCCGAACTTTGCGCCTGGATGCGCGAATCCAAGCCGGTCAAATGAGATTGTGGCAAGTGGGTGCGCCCGACGAGGAACAGCCGTTAGCCGGTTCATCATGCACGACAGGCGAGGTGAAAGTCGCCTTCGCTCGCAACTTCGAATTCAAGCTGCCGTTGTCTTGGTTGCTCGCCAAGCCCGTTGCCTCAACCAGCAATACACCAGTGGCTGCCAAACTGCGTCTGCGCTTCAGCCTTTGGCAGAACCGCTTGCCCGCGGATGCGCTGCCCCTTGAAGGTTGGATCGAGCTCCAGTTGCTCAGCGAACAAGAACTGTCCGCTTTGGCCTTCTAAGCTAGGAGCTGACACCCGGGAACGGAGAGCCGCTTTTTTACTGTCCCGGCGTAGCCGCGTTCATCTCCATCGGGCGACTCAACTCCATTATCAGTTCCGTTCCCGCCGGCAGCAGTGCGGAATTTTTCTTACTCAACCAGTGCGCGACCGTCACGGTCGCGCCAACCGCGCCGCCAATCAGCACACCTTTCCCGCCGCCGGCCAGTCCGCCGACCAGCATTCCGCCTCCTGTGCCCAAGCCGATTTCGGTCAGGTCCCCGCCATTATGTCCTTTGCCTTTGAACTCTCCTTCACTATTCACGTTCGTGCCATTGTGCAGGCTCGTATCCGCCAGCGCGGCGCTCAGCATGAAGCGTTCGCCATTGGGCATGATCAGGGTCTCTGGGAAGATCCCGATCGTCGGCTTGCCCACATACCGGCGTGGTTCGCTAACCTGCGTAACCCGCCCTTCTACCGTCGCGCCGACCGGAACCACCGTTTTCCCGTCTAGTAGCACCGCTTCTGTAACTCGCGCGGAAAAAGGATCTCCCTGCTTGTTGGAGTAGGTGGCGAGATTGTTTTCCAGCCTGGCCTTCAACGTCGTACCTGCAGGCAAGGAAACGTTAGTTTGCGCCAGCATCGCCGCGGACAACAAAATGGTGCAGAGCACTGTCAAGCCCTTCTTCATTGAAACCTCCTAAACGAATCTGAAATCATCCCTCTCGTAATTTCTTCACCACTTCCAAAACCGCAGACACCGGAATCCGGTCAGTCTGGTCTTTGCCGCGATAAATAAACCGCACAGTTCCGCCTTTGTCGATCACTAGCGTAGCCGGATGCGCAATGTTGAAGGCGTCATGTCCAAAGCGGTGATAAAGCCCGTACGCTTTGGTCACTGCGCGGTCCTCATCCAGCAGAAAAGGAAACGACGCCGGATGCTCCCGCAGATACTCTGCCGGCTTAAACATTCCTTCGCGCTTTTCTGCCGCGACATACGCGACCTGCGCTCCCGCTTGCTCAACTTCATTCTTGACCGACTCAAACTGAGCCATCCGTTTCCGGCAGTTTGGTCACCAGGTCCCGCGCAGAAACTCCAAAACCAACGGCCCACGCGCCAGGAAAGCGGAGAGAGTGAAACCGCCCTCCCGATTGGCCGCAGAAAGCGAGAACTCTGGCACCCGCGATCCCAATCCAAGAGTTTCTGTCTGATTCTGCACCTGAGCCTGACTGTAAGGTACGAAGTCACGGGGAACAAGATCGGAAATGCGAAGCGAACCAGCGGAGGCACGTCCGTGTATGTGCAGCCGCCGGCACAGAGCTGAATCGGGAGACCCGGAAGCCTCATCTATAGTTGTCATCCTGAGCGCAGCACCATGATGCGCAGGCGCATCATGAGCTGAGTCGAGGGACCCGCTTTCAACACCTCGACTATGATTTCGGAACTGCGCTTCAGGAAGTGTTTACCGAAGGCCACCATGAAAACTCTCGGCATGATCGGCGGCGTCGGACCCGACTCCACCATCGACTATTACCGTCTCATCATCGCGGCTTACCGCGAGCGCAGGCCGGATGGAAGCTATCCTCCCATCATCATCAACAGCGTAAACCTGAAAGAAATGGTGGACCTTCTGGAAGCCAACAACCTGCCCGGCCTCGTGGCCCGTCTGGTCGCCGAGGTGGGGAAGCTCGCCAAAGCAGGCGCGGAACTTGGCATATTGACCTCCAACACGCCGCACATCGTCTTCGACGATGTCGCTCGCCAATGTCCAATTCCGCTCATCAGCATTGTGGAAGCTACCTGCGATGCCGCCGCCACCATGGGCTTGCGCAAGCTCGGCTTGGTCGGCTCACGATACACGATGCAGGCCCGATTCTATCCCGACGTTTTCTCCAGACGAGGCATCACTCTAATCTCACCCCACGCCGACGAGCAGGCCTACATTCACAACCGATACATGAGTGAATTGGTGAATGGAATCTTCCGGGCAGAAACGCGCGATGGCTTGCTGCAGATCGTAGATCGAATGAAGCAACAGGACCACATCGACGGCTTGATTCTCGGCGGAACCGAATTGCCGTTGATCTTGCGGGATGTTCCCGATCGCGGCATTCCCTTTCTGGATACAACGCGCATCCACGTTAACGCCGTTATGGCACAGCTGGGTGTCTAATCCGGCCGGGCAATACGATCGCTCTTGTTAGCGGCCTGGCCAGCGGCCATCCCGAAGGCCCCGCCTTTTCAGCAACTGTGTCCGGCGTCACCGTCCATTCCTCCCCTGTGATTTATAATCCCGGCTTTCGGCCAATAATCAGGAAAAAAGTGAGGACGCAATCATGCCTTACGCCAACATCACCCACATTCACGCCCGGGAAGTGCTCGATTCCCGTGGCAATCCCACGGTCGAAGCCGAAGTTACCCTGGCCGACAGAAACAGCGGCCGGGCTATCGTTCCGAGTGGCGCCTCCACCGGGGAGCACGAGGCCGTCGAACTGCGCGACGGAGACAAGAAGCGTTACCTCGGTAAAGGCGTGCTCAAAGCGGTTGATAACGTGAACAGCAAAATTGCCAAGGCGCTGGCTGGCATGGACGCTACTAACCAGCGGGCGCTCGATCAGAAAATGATCGATCTCGACGGAACCGATAACAAAAGCCACCTTGGAGCCAATGCCATCCTTGCGGTGTCCATGGCTGTCGCGCGTGCCGCCG
>DASPSE010000118.1:0-2812 GCA_035624085.1 Terriglobales bacterium | reverse complement strand
GCCTCACGTCCTGGCGGACGACGCAGCAGCAACGAAATTTCGCGATAGGATGCCGCGTGTTTTGAAAGATCGTCGTAGATCACCAGTGCATGGCGCTTGCTGTCGCGAAAAAATTCGCCCATCGCGCAAGCGGCATACGGTGCAATGTACTGCATAGGCGCTGGTTCGGAAGCCGAGGCCGCAACCACGATGGTGTAATCCATAGCGCCGTAGTCGCTGAGGATTTTCACCACCTGGGCAATCGAAGAGCGCTTCTGACCGATGGCGCAGTAGATACAAACCAGATCACCGCCTTTATTGTTAATGATGGTATCGATTGCGAGGGCGGTCTTTCCTGTCTGGCGATCACCGATGATCAATTCGCGCTGGCCGCGGCCGATCGGAATCATGCTGTCGATAGCCTTGAGTCCAGTTGCCATAGGCTCGCGCACCGGCTGGCGATCGATGACGCCAGGGGCCAGACGTTCCAACGGGATGAATTTGTCGGTTGAGATTGGGCCTTTGTCATCGATCGGCTGGCCGAGCGAATTCACTACGCGGCCGACCAGCGCGTCGCCGACCGGGACGCTCATAATGCGGCCGGTGCGCTTGACCTCGTTGCCTTCTCTGATCTCGGTATAATCGCCGAGCAGCACCACGCCCACCTGGTCTTCTTCGAGGTTCATGGCGATGCCGGCCACATCGTGTGGAAAGGACAACAGTTCTCCGGCCATGACTTTGTCGAGACCATGGACACGGGCGATGCCGTCGCCCAAGGTCACGACTGTGCCGACTTCATCTACGGCAATTTTGGATTCGTAGTTCTCGATCTGTTGCCGGATTAACTGGGTGATCTCGTCTGCTTTGATTTGGGCCATAAAATCAGCTCTTAGCTTCTAGCTCTTAGCTTTTGCAGTTAGCACCTAGCACTTAGCAATTGGCATTTAGTCATGAGCGTCCAGTGGTGCCCAAATGCCAAGTGCTAATTGCTAAGCGCCACTCAACTGCTCTCTAATTCTCTCCATCTGTCCTGCCACCGAGCCATCGTAAATCGTGCTGCCGACGCGCACCACCGCACCGCCTAGGAGAGAAGTATCACGGGAGTAGCGCGCGCGTACCTTCTTACCGGTCAGCTTTTGCACTTGCGCTTCGAGCGCGCGACGTTCTGGATCGCTAAGGTCGCGGGCGCTGGTAATCTCCGCTTCGGCGAATCCCATACGCTGATCGAGTTCGAGTTCAAATTGTTTCACGATCGCGCTGAGAAAATTTGTTCGCCGGTGGTCGATCAGCACGGCGACGAAGTTCCGGACTGCACGCGAAATCCCTCCACGGGCAACAATCGCATCCAGCACGGCGCGCTTTCGTTCGGGAGTAATCGACGGCGTCTCCCAAACCTCGCGCAACTCTTTGCTCTCGCCTACCAATTCAGCTATGGACTGCGCCTCGCGTAAAGTTTTGGCCGGATCGAGATGCATGTCGAAGACTGCGTCTGCGAAGGCGCGCGCGTAGGTGTTGGTGACGGAAGCCATAACTTATGTGCGGTCCTTCCGCTCGCCGCCATTTGAAAGTTGGCTCGCAAAATGGTGTACAAGTATTTGATCAGTTGACGCATCCACGTGAATCTGTTTTTTTGCAAGCGCGACGGCGAGATCGGCGGCGTAGGCGGTTAGTTCTCGCCTCGCAGTCCGGACGGCTACGCTGATCTCTTGTCCCACTGATTCGACGATCTTTCTGGCATCTTCGTCGGCGGCGGCCCTAATCTTCTCTTCTTCGGCTGCGGCTTCTTTTTCAGCCGCTGTCCGCATCTCCGCGATTTCGACATCCAACTTTGAGAGACGGTTTTCAATTTCGGCCAGACGACGATTGGCATCGGCGCTGGCCTGCCGCGCCTCCTCCATGGCCTTCTGGATCATTGCGGTGCGGTTCCGAAAGAAGGCCGGCAGGTACTTCCTGGAGATCCAGATAACTACGCCAGCGACAATGGCGAAGTTAATCCCCATGCCCAATAAATAGGATTGCTCGAGATTCAGGCCGGTAAGTCTGGAAATCCAGCGAACTGGCGCCGAGTGCTTGAATTGAGCGCTGCCTTCTTCACCCGCTGCTTCGCGCGACTCTTTGGCCAGTTCCTGGCCCGGGGACAGCGAAGCGTCAGAAGCGCTCGATGGCTCTTGCAGGCTCAGTGCGTGTGCTGGCTGCGATCTTATGCTCAGAAAAATAACCCAGGCAATCAGCAGAATTGAAGGCTGTGTGAGCTTCCAGGAACTCGGTCTCATCGGGCACCGCCTGCCGGAGCCGACGTAATTCCTGGCTGCAAAACCACGCGGATGATTTCTGCGGCGAGCATGCCGCTTTCTCCCTGCAGTCTTTCCTGCGCAGCGATTTTGTCCTGCTCGATGGCGGCTTGCGCTTTTTCAATCTCGGTTTGCGCCCGGCTGCGTGCTTCAGCCAGCGCTGCAGCGCGTCTCTGCATGGCCTGCTGGCGGCGGGTTTCCTGAGCCTTGAAAAGAGCCATGCGCGCTTCGCGCAGGCGCTGCTCGTACTCGGCGGTTCGCGCTTCGGCGGCAGCGATGTCAGCTCGCGCCCGCTCGATTGCCCCTTCGGTTTTGCTGCGGCGTTCGGCCAGAACCTTGGTCAAAGGCCTGTGGACCAGCACGGCGTACGAGCCCCATAGCAGGACCATGAAGATGATGGTCGGGATGGATCCGAGCAGTAATTCCCCTACTTGTCGAAGCGTCTCTTCCATATTGTTGAGCTGGTAGAAATCTTGAGCGAAAGAGGGCTATAAAACCATTAAACGTAACATCCTGCGAGGCTTAGTGTCAACGCGGCGGGG
>DASPSE010000112.1:0-27388 GCA_035624085.1 Terriglobales bacterium | reverse complement strand
GGTCGGAGTTTCGATGTCTTAGGTTTGCGTCTGTGACCCCGGATGGGGCGACCCAAAGAACGCCGCCCCGAGCTTGTTACGAAAACCGGAATTTTCTGCAAAAAAACTTTTTTCTCCTGATCCGCAGCGTTCTGACAGGTTATCCTTCTGTGCCCGTAGAGACTTTCTTCCCACCAAGTTCCGCTCCCGAGGAAGGAAGAACTTCACAAAAAGGAGAAAATCGATGAAGAAAACGATTCTGCGTTTCACGCTCTCGGCTGTACTGCTCGTGGCGGCTTTCGCCACCCCTGCGCTAGCTGGTGGGCCAGGGGATCCGCCTCCTCCAACCCAGTCGTCAGTGTTGTTGGTGGTTCTGGTGTCTTCGCTGATCCCCCTCTGAGGGGCAGACAGCGCCCATAAAGTTAGCTTTGAGCTTGTGAGCAGCTAAGTTAAGCTGCTCACAAGCTCGAATATGGCTATCCTGACTTTCATTTTGTGGTGGGCGGCACTGCCTCTGCAGGCCATATTGCTCTGGCTTTTGTCCCGAAAGCGCGTGTTTCGGGCATTCCCCTGGTTTTTCGCTTATACGTTGTTCTCGGTCATCGCGGGAACTAGCCGGCTTGTCTTTAGATACCATGCGAGGTCCTATTACTACGTCTACTACGTGACCGACGCAGCGTACGCTTTCTTTGGCTTCGCGGTCATGTACGAAGTCTTCCGCCACGTCCTACGGAGTTTCCAGAGAATCCGGTGGTTCCGTCCAGTGTTTCCTCTTACCATTTTGCTCACGGTCGTGCTGACTGCCATGCATACCGCGAACCGCCCTCCTGGTTTCCGTACCCGGCTGGTGGAGTGGGTACTGGGAGCGGAAATGGGCGAGTTCTTCCTTCAGGTGGCTATGTTTGTGCTCCTGGTGGTGCTGGTCACGATGTTTGGACTGCGGTGGCGTCAGCACGCTTTCGGCATTTGCGCCGGGTACGGGCTTTACGCCACGGTAAGTCTGCTAGCTACCACCAAGCTTTACGAAATCGGAACAAAATTCACTTTCTGGTGGGGGATCGTTTCGGTTGCGGCATATAATGCAGCCGTCTTGATCTGGCTGTGGTATTTCAGTGGGCCGGCAACCCCCGAGCCCCCGCATGGCGACCAGCCTCCCATGTCAGCCGAGCACCTGGAGCGCTACAGGCAAATTGTGCGAAGAGTGCCGCCATTATGATCGCAATCATTCTGTGGAACATCGTCATTACGGCGGGGTTTATCAGTTGCATCGTGGTGGCCTACTGGATCTGGTTCCACTTCCCTGACCGCACCGTGGACGACGTCGTAGACTTTCTCTTGCCCGTCGACGTGGAAAAAGCCGAATCACTGCTCAATCCACACACTGAGAGTGCGTTGCGTTCAGATCTCACTCGCGCGGAATTTCGCAAACTACAGCGGAAGCGAATGCATCTTTATCTTGCGCTGGTTCGCAAAATGTCGCATAACGCGGCCGTGCTTATTGAATGGGCCAACCGGGAGGCGGAAGGATCGGACAACCACACCGCGCAGCTGGCTCACGACCTCCAGCAAACAGCCGTCGAGGTGCGGTTGTACTCGCTGCTGACTCTGATGAAGCTGCGCTTCTGGTTACTCCTCAGGCTCGATTCGTGGGAAATGCTTCCAGCCCCCAGCCTGTACGATTTCCATGAAATCGGCGGAGTGCGCGGTCTGGAAAGCTACGAGCGTCTGAAGACAACGGCCAGCTTTCTTTTCCTGGAAATGGGTCGCAGGAATTTCGACGAACTCCTCCATAACCTCTGAGCACACCTGCCCTAGGCTTGGCGCTGTGCGTCTGCTCTTATTGCATATTTACAACCGAGATTCCTGCGCGCTCCCGTGCTCGCGGCTCTCGAGAATCGGGCTCGGGTCTGAAACCCATTGCCAAGCTCGGCGGCCGTTCGGACGAACCACGCTCTGGGCCTCGCCATACTCCACCAGCCGGTTGAGCACCGTGGTTACCGAGGCCAGCGGATCTTTGTGCCGCAGCAACACAGCCGGCATGCGCTCCTGGACTCGCTCGCACACCTCGCGCACGCTCAGCGGGCTGCCAGCCTCCATCAACACCATGCGGCAAGCTTTTGTGAAGCCAGGCTGGCGCCCTCCAGTTTTGCGATCCACCAACTCCAGCAAATCTTCGCCTAGAATTTCATCGCCGAAGAGGTTTGCCAGCCCGCAAATGGTCTGCTTCAAGGTACCGATCCGTTTCATGATCTCGGCACGCTGCCGCATCAGCTGTCGTAATTCCTCGTGTGCAGTTTTCACTACTTCTTGCACGTGAGGATCACCGTTGTTGAGGAGATTTCCAACCACCCCGCTATTACCATTCTGCCCGCCCTGCATAACTGCCTCCAGACCATCCCTGCGTGTCGAGATCCATCCCAGGACCTGCGTACACTTCTGCCTGCCCTCAGGTACGCAAGTCTGCGGCTAATCGTTCCATCAGAACCGATTGTCGCGAAAGCGAATAATCATGTCCGTTCTTGGGACGAAATGCCTCGGAAACCGGCCACCACATCCTGTTAAGTTAGACGCTAAGAATTTGGAAAAGTAAGGGAATTTACAAAAATGTGACGAAAGGTACTGGCAAAGTGACCAGTACATAAAGCCCGGGGGTGAAAGGCTGGAATACACCGGGATCAGGGAGGTAGAGGCACTGTACGTGTGACTGGACTTTCGTAAGTCGCAAATGGTCGTGGTGGGTGATGGACATCACCGAACCGTTATGTATCGCAGCGAGAAACTAGCATCAGGCGGTGCTCGATGGGAAAGATGAGCTAGCCGCCCCCCGCGCAGATCTGGGGTGCAGAGAATAGAAGAGGCCAGTATTTTAATGGCAGTTGATCAAGTGGCGACTCGGGCTTTGCTCGTCTGCCGCGACATTCAGGCAATCGAGACCGTGTGTCATTGTGCGCAGCAAATGGCGATCCAGGTTGAACTCTGTCCGGACACGACATCGGCCGCAAGGGAACTATGTCACAACAAATTCGAGGCGGTAATTGTAGATCTTGCTGATGGGCCGGCGACGCTTGAACTCATCATCAAGCTACATCGGATGACTTCTCACAAGAAAGCGGTGATATTCGCTATCTGCGACATCGAGGAGCAGAGGAAAGCTGCCTTCCAGGCGGGAGCCACATTTTCCTTCGATAGACCGTTATCTCCGGGGGCAGTGCTTCGCACTCTGAGGGCAGCTTACCCAATGCTGGTTACGGAGCGCAGGCGATATTTCCGGTATCCACTGGAAATGACGGTTTTTGTAAAGAAAGAAACATCTCCCGAGTTCAAAGCTCGTTCTGTGAACCTGAGTCAGGCGGGAATGGCCCTACTTTCTCCCGAACCTCTTACCTCGGGCGATCACATACAAATACGATTATGCCTGCCAAGCACCACGGATTTTCTAACCCTCAGAGCAAACGTGTGCTGGACAAACTCGGAGGGCCAGGCGGGAGTTGAATTTCAGCAGATGGTTCCCTCGGTGAAGGAACACCTTCAAAACTGGCTCGCTGCGCGCTTTGAAGAATGTACGCCCCCTGTCGCCACAAAAGCGACTTGATCGATCAGTGCGCCTTTGATCAGCGCGATTTCTATTCATACAAGCGTCCGTGTGAGAATAAGCGATTCCCGAGGCTGTCCGCCAGTTGCCAAGCTGTGGTTTCCCGGCGACAATCGCTTAGTGCACAGCTCGGCACAATTCGCTGCTGACAAACCAGAGAGTAACCCATTTCAGCCCGGCACCATGGTTGTCGTTACGCTGGGAAATCCGCGCGAGAAACTCTGGGGGGCCATCCTCGCCCTTACGCCTGAAGGTTTAAGTCTATGCGGCGCAGAGTTGGCTTCATTTGAAGACCTGATTGCTCTGGTAAAGGACGGAGAGCCCTTTGCCCCGAGCATAGTGTTCTTTCCGATGCACCGCCTGGAACGGATCGAACTTGATCTGCCAGACGGCAATATTCCTTCGCTTTCCCAACGGTTTGCGAGCAAGACGGGCATTGATCCGGCTGAGGTCTTGTTGCGTCGTTTTGCTAATCGGATACGGGCAAGCGAGGAGCGCCAGTGAAGCTGTCGCAAGTTTTGACCTTTCCCAATCAACTTACCCTCCTGCGCATGGTGTTCCTACCTTTCATCGTGATCAAACTCGTGGAGGGACACTACCGCTCGGCTCTGATTTTGTTCGTGTTCGCCGGCCTCAGCGATGGCTTGGATGGTCTGCTGGCCCGCACGCTGAAGCAGCAAACAGTCTTGGGGCAATATCTCGACCCGATTGCCGATAAGCTGCTGCTCAGCACTGTATTCCTGGTGCTCTCGATCCTGCACAAGATTCCATGGAAGTTTACCGTGCTGGTTTTCAGCCGGGACGCTTCGATTCTGGCGGCGAGCGCCGTGCTCTACGCGATTGCTGGTTTGCGGGATTTTCGGCCAAGCATCTTCGGAAAAGCTAACACCTTCGCTCAAGTAGCTGCGGTGTTATTTGTTTTACTGTTTCAAGTCGAGCACAGCCGGTGGATCGCGATCACGCGGTTGACGTGTCTGCGCGCGGTGTTCGCTTTCACAATTATTTCCGGTGTTCACTACATTCTGGTCGTTGGACACCGGCTGCGAGCGATTCCCCACCCCGCCTCGCATGCCCCTACGCCGGGTAACGTTATTTGACTTACCCCAATATGGGCAGCCGCACGCCGTGCCCGTAATTTCGACACATCTGACGTCATTCGGACGGAATCCGAAGCCGCCCGGACTGTCGAAATCCTCAGCGACGGCGTGCGGTGGAAGTGAATCAAGTCAGGGATTGGTCAACCTTCAGGCAGTCAATGGCCAGGGGCTACTTCACCTTGCAAAGGGACAAAGCGGAGTCCAACGCGGCTTTTCCACTCGGCCCGCACACTTGCTGGTTCCACTGCTTCTTCAAATCCGACGCATGAGGAACTGCCACCGGCGTTTTTGCGACCGTCGGTGCCGTTATCGACCCAGCAGACTGCGGGATCAGCGTGGCGAAGCTGTTGACCGTGGTCAAAATCAAATTGACTGCCGCCGTGATCCTGGCTGAGAGCACTGGATCACTGACGTGCGCAGCCTGCAAAAGCGCCGGCAGATTCTGGTTGATATCGACGATTGCACTTTGGATTTTCTGAATTGTGGTGGGGCTGGGATTTGCTTTGTACTCATTATAAAGCACCTGCAGCAGATTCAGGTCCCGGCTTGCTTCGTTGGCGATGTTTTGAATCTCTGTGGCCTCGCTTGAGCTAAGCTGATTACCGGACTGCAGGGTGGTTACGAGCGTGCCGATGTTCAGAGCCATCTGCACGAGTACCGGCAGGTCGGCCAGAGCAACGCTGATCCATTGCGCGCTGCAGCCCGTCGCAAGCAGGGAAAGGGACAGCAGCATTACGAGTAGCGTTTTCGATCTAGAATTAGACTTCATGGTTTTCTCCTTGTTGGTTTGGTTTAACTGACGACTGAGAACGGACTGGTCTTACGTGAACTCTCTCGACGAATACCTGCGCGAGGCGGAACAGGCCCACGGACACTTGTGCGCTGGTCAGGTGCTCGGCGTGCGCCTGGCTATGCTCGGCCTGGCAAAGTTGGGGATCGAGGATCCCCGCGGCAAGGACCGCAAGCGGCTCGTCACTTTTGTGGAAATCGATCGCTGTGCCACCGATGCCGTCGCAGTGGTCACGGGGTGCCGACTGGGCAAACGTGCCTTGAAGTTCCGCGACTGGGGCAAAGTTGCAGCAACCTTTGTCGACGTCAGCACCGGCAAAGCAGTGCGTATCGCAGCCAAGGAATCATCGAAGGCCCTGGCTCGCCAAACGCATCCTGAAATCAGCGACAAAAATAGCCAGCAGATGCTGGCCTATCGTGAAATCTCAGATGATGACCTGTTCACCACGCAATGGGTGAAGGTGGAACTGCCTCCCGAGGAATTTCCCGGGTATAAAGGCGAAAGAATTGTTTGCGACGTCTGCGGCGAAGGAATCAACTTCCGCCGTGAAGTCCGGCGCGACCGCAAAGTGCTATGCCGCGGGTGCGCCGGCGAACGATATTACGAAACCTTGTGAAGTGACTTCGCTCCCAGTCTTGTCATCCCGAGCAACGCAGGATCGTTCGCTCGCGAACGATCCTGCAAAATCGAGGGACCCCACCAATGCCGAACCCAATGACAACCTTGCGAGGAGTTCTCTTTGAGAACATGCAGCGGCGGTGATAGAAACTCGCTTTTTGCGCCAGTTGACACTTGAGACCAGCACGAGGTCCTTCGACTCCGCAGCCCGAGTCGCACGCGACTTCGGGCTACTCCGCTCAGGATGACAATTTGGTTGGGGCCCACTCGAGTTCACGCGGCTTGTTCATACGCATGTGCCACCCGCAGAATCGTAGCTTCGTCAAAATGCTTGCCCAGAATCTGCAAACCGATGGGCAGCTTTTCTTTCGTCTGGCCGCACGGGACTGAAATTCCTGGAATGCCTGCGAGATCGGCTGTTACCGTGTAAATGTCCGCCAAATACATTGCCAGCGGATCGTCTACCTTTTCGCCGAGCTTAAACGCGGCGGTCGGGCTGGTGGGCGTGACGATGGCATCCACTTTCGTGAAAGCTTCCTCAAAATCCTGCGCCAACAGCGTGCGAACTTTCTGCGCTTTCAAGTAGTAAGCGTCGTAGTAGCCGGCACTCAGAGCATAAGTCCCCAGCATGATGCGGCGCTTCACTTCGGTTCCAAACCCTTGATTGCGGCTGCGCCGGTACATTTCTGAGAGCGTGTGCCCGTCATGAGATCTATATCCGTAACGCACGCCGTCGTAGCGAGCCAGGTTGGACGAAGCCTCGGCAGTCGCAACAATGTAATACGTTGGGATTGCATATTTGGTATGGGGCAGGGACACGGGAACGATCTCGCAGCCCAATCCCGCCAGCTTCTGAATCGCTGCTTCTATAGCAGCTCGAACCTCCGCGTCCAGTCCCTCTCCGAAGTATTCTTTGGCCATGCCGATTTTGAGACCGTGAACCGGTTTGTCCAGCTCCGCCACGTAATCCGGAACAGGCACATCGGCGGAAGTCGAATCCATCGGGTCACGGCCAGCGATGGTCCGCAGCACGATCGCAGCATCTTTCACCGTCTTGCTCAGCGGCCCAATGTGGTCGAGCGAGGAAGCGAACGCGATTAGTCCGTAACGGGAGACGCGGCCATACGTCGGCATCAGGCCAACCACTCCGCAGAACGAGGCGGGCTGACGGATGGAACCCCCAGTATCCGAGCCGAGTGTGACCACAGCCATATCTGCCGCAACCGCAGCGGCGGACCCGCCAGAAGAGCCTCCCGGCACGCGGCTCAAGTCGCGGGGATTGCGAACTGGACGCCAAGCCGAATTTTCGTTCGACGATCCCATGGCAAACTCGTCGCAATTCATCTTGCCAAGCACGACTGCGCCAGCCGCTTCCATCCACGCCACCGCTGTGCAGTCATAAGGCGGATCGTAGCTACCAAGGATTTTCGAGCCGGCTGTTGTGCGCACCCCGCGCGTGACCATCACATCCTTAATGCCAACCGGAACACCGCCGAGCGGAGGCAGCTCTTCGCCGTTGGCGGCGCGCGCATCAATCTCAGCAGCTTTCGCTAACGCGCGATCTTTCGAGAGCGCCAGGTAGGCGCCGATCTGCGGGTCGTCGCTTGCGATTTTCGCGTAGTACGCCTCAGTCAGGGCGACGGCTGTAGTTTTCCGCTCTTGAACGGCAGAGCGGGCGGCGTCGATGGTAAGTGATCCGAGGTTCATAAAAAGTTCCTGGTCAGCGATCAGCGGTCAGTAATCAGCAGACGGCGAGTTGCTAAACTGATCACTGATCACTGACCACTATCTCTCAATCACTTTTGGCACGCGGAAGAACGCTCCGTCCGTCTCGGGAGCGTTCGCCAGCGCAACCTCCCGTGGCAACGACTTGCGCAACTCCTCGAGAATATCCTCGCGGCTGGCGTCGGCGAAACGCTCAGCGTACTTGGATTCGCCCGGAGCATATCGCTGCGACACTTGCGCCATCGGTGGCACATTCGAGGTATCCAATTCGTTGAGCCGATCGACGTACTCAAGAATGGAGTTCAGGTCGCGCAGCATGCGTCCCCGTTCCTCGCTGGTCAATTCGAGGTTGGCCAGGTCGGCCACGTACGCGACGTCCTTTTCGGTGACTTTCACGTGAGTTCTGCTGACGGGGAGCGGCGAGGATCGCCGGTACGCCTGGAAGTTCCAACCCTCTAATTTCAGAATAGCAGTTTTGAGGGGGTCTTCGGACACACTTGGCGAGAAAATATTATGAACGGAGTCAACAGCTTGACGGAATTTTTGTCGAAAAGGGGGCTTGACAAGATTTTTCGAAAACGCAGTGATTTTGTCTCAAACTGCGATTTTTCCCGAAATGGGTCGGTGTGCGTCATAAAAGCTTCAAAGAGGAAATTCTTGGGTCACGAGATCCATGGCTTGGCCCTTGGTTTGCAGGCGTCCTTCGAGTTGGCCATTCTCCACGGCTGACAGAATCTCGCTAAACCGCGGCCCGGGCTTATAACCGGCGGCGATCAGATCGTCGCCGGTAATCAACGGAGCGGGGCGCATCATGGCCAGCGGGATGTCAGCCATTTTCTCGCGCGTGAAATGGTACAAACTGAGGTCGCCGTGGCTCGCCTGGCAATCGATGCGGTGCAGTTCCAGGTGTTCATCGAACCCCGGGATACGAACAAACTTCTTGAAAGTCGACCCCGTCATGCGCTGCACATCGGCAAAACGCATGTGATTGTCCACCAAGGCAAGGATCCGCTCCATATCGTCGTTGGAAAAGCGCAAACGCCGGCAGATGTGCTCAGCCATCTTGACGCCGACCTCCACGTGTTCGTCAAAGCGGATGCGATCAGGAGCTAAGCGGAATGTTGGCGGCTTACCTACATCGTGCAGCAGCGCTCCCCAGGCCAAGGTCGGCGAACACGGATGAGGCAGGTTTTGGAGCAGGAGCAACGTATGCACGAAAACATCTCCCTCGGGATGAAACTGCGGGGGCTGTGCCACTCCTTTCATAGCTTCAATCTCCGGCAGGAGTTCATGCAATAGTCCAGTTTGATCGAGCAGCAGGAAAGCTGGATGGGCGTGGCCCTCGACGAGAATTTTCGTAAGTTCGTCGCGTACGCGCTCGCGCGAAACCTGGTGAATCTGCGAAGCCAGCTTCTGAACCGCCCGCAACGTTTTCGGTTCGATTGTGTAGTCGAAACGCGCGGCAAAGCGGATTGCCCGTAACATACGGAGCTTGTCTTCAGCGAAACGCTGCGCGGACTCGCCGATGGTGCGGATGATTTTGGCAGCAAGGTCTTTCTGCCCATCAACGAAATCGAGCACCTTGTTGCTGATCGGATCGAGCAATAAGCCATTGATGGTGAAATCCCGGCGGCGCACGTCCTCACTGGGATCCTTGCTGAAGCGGACCTGGTCGGGATGGCGACCGTCGCTGTATCCAATGTCACTGCGGAAGGTCGCAACCTCGACGACGCCCGCTTTGGGAGAGACGTTGCTTGCCAAGTCTCCCGGTGGTGGCACCAGCACCACGCCAAACTGCGCCCCTACGGCGTAGGTTTCCGGGAAGATTGCCATGACCTGTTCCGGCGTGGCGTCGGTGGAGACATCGAAATCGGCGGGTTCGCGGCCGAGCAGGAGGTCGCGGACACACCCGCCGACGAGGTACGCCTGGTGACCAGTCCGGCGTAGCTCCGTGACGATCCACACGGCATGTTCTTTAGCATTCATTCGAGCTTTTCGCCGTGAACGAAACGGCTTTGCCCATGATATGTTTTTTTTGCCGCGGATGAAAATTCCGGACGCACGTTAGGCATCGACCCATTTAGGGCAAATTCCCCGCCAGTTCCCGATTCTTTCCCGAAGTAATAATCCCGGCCACTTCGGCCGTAGCCCCGCTCTAGCTCTGCGGCAGGCAAGTCGCTCAGAAAAAGGGGGACTGCTCGTTTGGACGTAGCTTATCGGGAATGGAGACTTGAGTGCTAATTGTTCGTGTTGTCTGGAGGAACAAAGTGAGCTTTGCGGAATTAGCTTCTGGAACGGCGCCTGCAGCAGCGCTCAGTACGCCAAAAGAAAAACTCGTTACCGGTGGAACCATTTTGCTAGTAGAAGATGAAGCATTCGTACGCGAGATCACTTGTGAAATTCTGGAAAGCGAAGGATACCACGTGCTGACAGCTCGTAACGCTGCAGAAGCGGACACCAGATTCCGGGGTCACAGGAAAAAAGTGAATCTTCTGCTCGCGGACGTGGTTTTGCCCGGGCAAAACGGCCGGGACTTGGCGAACGATCTTAGGGCGATGAACTCTACGTTGAGAGTCATTTTCATTTCCGGATATCCTTTGAACATCGTTACGCAGAAGCGCCTTGTGGAAGATGGAATGTTCTACTTGCCCAAGCCTTTCTCTGCCGAGTCTCTGCTCCGAAAGGTTCGGCAAGTCCTGGCGAAAGACTTGGGAGAGATCGCCATCTAGGCACGTTTCCGATACCGCGTTGCCTGCAGAATTACTGCCGGAATATCGCCCAATGGAACGACTCGGCTTAGAACCCCAGCATCCGCACACGAGCGAGGCATGCCGTAGACGGTGCAACTGGCCTCGTCTTGTCCGACCGTGAGACCGCCCGCGTTGGAGATCGCCCGCATTCCCTCAAGGCCGTCGGCACCCATGCCGGTCATGATGATGCCCATGCAGAGTCCGCGAAAAGTATCCGCCACCGAGAGCATCATCACATCCACAGAAGGTTTGTGCAGCATCCCTTCTGGACAATGGGAAAGGTGAAGAGCCGCGCTCGAGGAAGCCTGGCGCGAAATAGTCATGTGCAGACCGGCGGGCGCGATGTAAACCACGCCGGGTGCGATTGCCTCGCCCTGGCTGGCCTCGCGCACCGAGATCTTGCACAAGTTATTCAGGCGGTGGGCAAAGGGTGCGGTGAATCCCGGAGGCATGTGCTGCACAATCACTACACTTACCGGCAGATCGGCCGGTAATAGCGGCAGGATCTGTTGCAGCGCTTTGGGTCCTCCGGTGGAAGTGCCCAGTGCGATGATTTCCGGCACGACGGTGAACGTGCTGTGGACGATGCTGCTACCGGCTGTGCTTACTGTGGGCTTCCTGAAGGACCGCAGGCCCATTTCGGCCGCAGCCTTGATTTTGGCGATCAAGTCGTCCCGGATTTTGATAATGTCGAGCGAGACATAGGAGAGCTGTTTAGGAACGTAATCGAAGGCTCCGATATCAAGCGCTTCCAGAGTGGTTTCAGCGCCTTCCTGAGTCAGAGAGCTCACCATGATTACCGGGCGGGGGAAATCCTTCATAATTCGGCGCAGGGTTTCCAGCCCGTCCAGGCCCGGCATTTCCACATCCAGCGTAACTACGTCGGGCTGGTTTAAGCGGATCTTCTCCAGCGCCTCACTGCCCGTCTGGGCGGTATCGCTCACTCGCAGAGAAGGATCGGACTCGATCATCCTCGTCAGAGCAGTGCGCATGAATGCGCTGTCGTCAGCTACCAGCACGCGAATCAGACGGGAGTTTGGCTGGGCATGACTCATTGCGATGGACCGTAAAGAACGCTCACCAGGCGATGTACCTCTTCCATGTACGCTTCCAGCTCGAAGGTGAAGCGTGCCCAATCAAAACTCTTGAGCGAAGGGCACTCGTCGAGCAAAAGTGCGAATCCCGGCTCTTCGAGAAAATTGACCTGCCGTTCCTCGATGTAACCGTGGCCGAGGCCGCACATGCGGCAAAGCAAGTCGCTCAGGGAGACGAGGGCGACCAGATCGCGATTCTGCTGCGCGCTCGGCGGGTCATGGTGGCAGCTCAATACGGCGACAAGATCGGAACTAAGATGCCAGCGCTCCGCGACGATCTTCCCCGCGTTGCAGTGAGTAAATCCGAGGGTGCGTGTTTCAGCTTCGTGCAAGGGGACGCCTTGGGTTCGCGCCAACTCGAAGGCTTGCTGGAACTCGCTTGGCAGAACCGAGAGCTCCGCGACAATTCCGATATCGTGCAGCAATCCCGCGAGGTAAGCTTTGCCCGGGTCGGCGAAGCCAATGCGGCGCGCAAACTGCCGCGCTACCAGGGCGCATCCCAGGGAATGTTCCCAGAACACCATCGGATCCAGCCTTGCCTTGCCCTTAGGGACCAGTTTGAGCACGGAACAGGAAACCGCAATGTCTCGCATGCGCTGCAGCCCCAGCGCAACCACAGCGCTGCGAATGTTGTCTACGTTCTGCCATCTTCCGTATAAGGGAGAGTTGGCCATGTGCAGACACTGGGCCGCCAGCGACTTGTCCTGCGAAATCAAATCGACGACCTGTTGTACTTCCAAGGTGTCCAGCGGTTGCTCCAGGTAGCGCAGGAGAGGCGCGAGCACCACTGGAACGGTGGGCATCTCCTCGAGGTTCTCGAGCCGTCGCAGCAATTGTTCTGACTGTTCGTTCATAACCACCTACCGGACTACCTGCCTTTTCTCTGACTTGACGTACGCCGTCGCCGAGGGCAAGTGAACCAAACGAAAATCCTCGCTCACGCCGTACAACGACTCGGAATGACCCAGGAAGAGATATCCATGCGGCAGCAGGTTGTTGTAAAAGTGCTGGATGACGCGGCGCTTCGACAATACGTCGAAATAAATCAGGACATTGCAGCACATGATGATGTCGAAGCCCTTCAAGAAAGCCATGCGCACGTCGTCGAGCAGATTGAGCCGGTTGATGCCGACGTGGGTCTTGACCTCGGTGTTGACCGTCAGGTTGTCTCCCGAGGGAGTGAAATATTTCTGCCTGAAGTACGGCGTGAGATTTCGGGTGCTGTAAGTGCCGTATGTGCCCTGCTTGGCATGAGCCACCGAGCGCTCATTCAAGTCGGTGGCGACGATTTCGAAGGTCCAGCCTGCAAGCCGGCCACTTTGTTCTTCCATCATCATCATGCTAAGGGTGTAAGGCTCTTCCCCGGTGGAGCAACCCGCACTCCAGATGCGCAAATGGCGCAAAGCCATCTTTGCCCGCGCTTCCAGAATGCGGGGCAGGACGACGTTACGGAGAGCGTCGAGCTGTGGCTGATTGCGAAAGAAGCAGGTTTCACCGATCGTAATCTCATTCAACAGGTTGACTAGTTCGACTTGGCGGATCGGTTTTGTGGTCAGGCATTCGTAGTAGTCGTGCAAGCTGGAGACACCCACCGCTTGCATCCGCTTCAGGCAGCGGTCTTCCAGCAGACGAAGTTTGTTGTCCGGCTGGAAAATGCCCGCGACCTGGTACACCAGATCACGAATGCGGATCAACTGCGGGCTGGGTGGCCCCTGCGGAGCATCGGTGGCCCGTGTCGGGATGGAGGGAGCGCTTGTCATTGCACGACTTCCTGTCTGGCATGACCTTGGACAGAGGCCAGCAAGCCTGCGGGATCCAGTACCAGGCGTACACGGCCGTCCCCCCCGATGGTCGCGCCGGCGACGCTGGAACATTGATGCAGATACGCGCCCAAGGATTTGATCACGGTGGATTCCTGGCCGATAAGCCGGTCGACCAGGAGAGCGATTCTTTTCTCGCCCACCAACAAAACCACAACCTTCTCCTCGCTGAGCTCGCCATCCGAGGTTTGAACGGCAAACATTTTTCTTAAACGCAACAAAGGCAACGTTTCCCCGTGCAGCAGGAGGACTTCATTGCCTTCCACCTGGTGTACTTCGCCGCTGCGAACACGAGATGTCTCCAGTACCGCACGCAGAGGCAGAGCATAGGCCTCGTTTGACACCTGCACCAGCAAAACCGGAAGGATTGCCAGCGTCAGCGGCAAACGTAGCCATACCGTTGTGCCCCTTCCCGGAACGCTGTCGAGCTGGATCGTTCCGTTCATGCGTTTCAGGTTGGAGCGGACCACATCCATGCCCACACCGCGGCCCGAGAGGTTGTTCACTTTTTCTGCTGTGCTGAAACCAGGAAGAAAAATGAAGTCAAGGATCTCCCGGCTGGTGAGCTGGCGCGCTCGGTCAGGGGTCACCAAACCTTTTTCTATTGCCTTACGAAGCACGCGATCAGGGTTGATGCCTGCCCCGTCGTCAGCCACGATGATGATGATCTGGTCGCCTTCCTGGCGTGCCTCCAGACGGATGGTTCCCTGGCGCACTTTGCCTGCGCTGACTCGCGCTTCGGGCATTTCGATCCCATGGTCGAGTGAGTTACGGACGAGATGCACCAAGGGGTCGCCAATCAGTTCCACCATGGTCTTGTCGATCTCGGTTTCCTGGCCCCGAACCTCGAGTTCCACTTCTTTCTGCACACTATGAGCGACATCGCGAACCAGACGAGGGAATTTGCGGAAGACCGCATCAATCGGCACCATCCGCGTCTTGAGGCCGGCGGTCTGCAATTCCTCGGTGATGAAACTCAGCCTGGCCGCAGATTGGCTAAAGGCTGAGTTCAATTCTTCACAAGCCAGGCGGCCAGCGCTCAGATCACGGCTGAGTTGCGCCAGCCGGTTGCGTTCCAGAACCAGTTCGCCGATGAGATTGATCAGTTCATCGAGCTTGCGGACGTTCACCCGCATTGTCTGCTCGCTGGTGCTCTCGCCTGGGTTGACGGCCTGCTTTTGATTTGCAGGCACGTTGCCGGCTTCGACCGGGGGCACCGGTCTTTCGCTCAGTGCTTGGCCAACAGGCGAAGCGAGCTGACCCGGAGGAGCGCTTTCTTCTTTAGCCTCCTGGGTTGCGTTTTGGTCAGGTGGAGGGTCGGTGGGTTGCAGAGGCGCTTCGGCTGGCTTCTGGACAGCTTCCAATTCACTTAACAACGAATCAATGCTGTACTGCTTGAGTCCGCCTTCGCGGATATCGCTCAGCATCCGTCCCAGGTGATCGCGGGCGGCCAACAGCGCATCCATCATGCGCTTGGTGAGCTGGACTTCGCCGCGGCGAAGCGCGTTGAGCACATCCTCGGCGCGGTGGCTCAGGCGGACTACCGGCTCAAAATTCAGAAATCCAGAGGTGCCCTTGATGGTGTGGAGTGCGCGAAAGATCCGGTTCAGCAACTCGGCGTCATTCGGAGTTGCCTCCAACGTGACCATGTCCTGGTCCATGCGCTGCAGGAGTTCCTCCGATTCCACGAGGAACTCCTGAATCATGGCCGGGTCTTGTAAGAAGTCGTTGTCCACGCCGGAACACTCCTGTGGTCTGCGATTGCCAGCCGGTCTTAGGCTTGCGCAACTGCTGCAGAGGCGAGTTCCTCGGAGTCACTCATGAGCCGGTCCACATCCAGCAGGATCAGCAAGCGATTGTCGAGCTTGCCGATTCCGGAAACGTATTCCCGCTCCACCTTGCCCAGCCTGGGCGGCGGTTCCACCGTGTCACCCGGTATGCGCAAGACCTCCGAAACCGAATCGACGATGAATCCAAGGACATTGCCTTTAACTTCGACCACCACGATGCGGGTTTGCTTGTCGTGCGCCGAGTCCTCCAGGCCGAAGCGCTTGCGCAGTCCAATGACTGGAATCACTTTTCCGCGGAGATTGATGACGCCATCGACAAAGTCTGGGGAGTTCGGCACCCGGGTCAAAGCCTGGACGCGAATGATCTCCTGCACGCGCAGAATGTCGAGGCCAAACTCCTCACCGCCGATGTGAAAGCTGACCAGCTGCAGCAGGTCACCATGACCTTCCTTGGAATCATGCAGGCTCACGGCGCTGGCAGGAGCCTCATTCACTTTGGTTTGGGTTTCCATTGATTTCTCCTGTTCCACTTCGCACTTACCGGTCAGCGGGCGGCCGCAGCAGCGGCCTTGGGCCGAGTTGATTCGGCTTCTGCCGCACCTGCGCGCCCGCGGCGAGCTCCCTGGGATCCATTGCCACTCTCCAGCTTGAAGTTGCCCACCATCTTCTGCAGGTCCAGAGCCAGCCCAGACAAGTCCTGGCAGGCCTTCGCCGACTGCTGCGCACCCACAGCTGACTCCTTCACCAGCTTGGCGATCTCGTCCATGTTCTTGTTCACTTGCTCGGTGGCACTGGACTGCTGGGTGGCCGCGGTAGCGATGTGAGTGATCATTTCGCCCACCTCCTCCGACTTGTGAATGATCTCTTTCAGCGACTCCCCGGCTTGGGCGGTGGACTTAACGCCTTCCTCCACCTGCTTGGTGCCAGCTTCCATGGCCGTAACCGCCATTTTGGTTTCGTCCTGGATGTTCTTGATCATCTGGGCGATTTCCTTGGTAGCAGTGGTGGTGCGCTCGGCCAGCTTGCGCACTTCGTCGGCCACGACTGCGAACCCGCGGCCCTGCTCACCGGCGCGGGCTGCTTCAATCGCCGCGTTGAGAGCCAGCAGGTTGGTCTGGTCGGCGATGTCGTCGATTACCCCGATGATGCGCCCGATCTGGTCCGAACTCTTGCCCAGCTCTTCCATCTTCTTGGCAGTGTTACTGACGGACTCGGCAATGATGCGCATCTTGGTCAAGGTTTCTTCCACAATGGAGCCACCGTGACGTGCGGTTTCAGCTGCCTGGCGGGAAGCTTCTGCTGCTTTATTGGAGTTCTCAGAAACTTGCAGCACGGTGGAAGACATCTCTTGCATGGCCGTGGCCACCTGGCTGGTTTGATCCTTCTGGGTTTGTGACCCTTGGGCCTGCTGATTGGCCGAGGAGGAGATCTCCTCGCTGGCCGAGGCCACATGTTCGGCGGTGCCGCTGATGGATTGGATCATATCTCGCAGATTCTGGAAGAATCGCGCCAATCCCTCGCCCATCTGGCCGACGGCGTCCTGCCCGCTGACGGTGATCTCCTGGGTAAGATCGCCCGACGCAGCCGCCGATACCACCTCTAACATGCTGTCCACCTTGCGCCTGAGGTCTTCGGCGGCCCGCTTCTGCGGGGTCACATCGGCGGCATACTTGACCACTTTGAAGGGCTTGCCGTTCAAATCGAGAATCGGGTTGTAAGAGGCCTGAATCCAGACTTCCTTCCCGCCCTTGCCGATCCGCTTGAATTCGTCGGCCACGTACTCGCCCCGGTTCAGCTTGGCCCAGAACTCCTTGTATTCCGGGCTGTAACGGTATGCTTCATCGACGAACATGCTGTGATGTTTGCCCCTTACTTCTTCCAGTGTGTAGCCCAGCGTCTTCAGGAAGTTGTCATTGGCGGTGACAATCGTCCCGTCCATCTTGAATTCGATCACTGCCTGCGACTTGCCGATGGCTGAGATCTGCCCGGCATAGTCGGCGTTAGTCAGTTTCTGCTGCGTGACGTCGGTGGCATACTTGACCACCTTGAAGGGCTTGCCATTCAAATCCAAAATCGGGTTGTAGGAGGCCTGAATCCAGACTTCCTTCCCGCCCTTGCCGATCCGCTTAAATTCGTCGGCCACGTACTCGCCCCGATTCAGCTTCGCCCAGAACTCCTTGTAGTCCGCGCTCTGTCGATAGGCTTCATCGACAAACATGCTGTGGTGACGGCCCTTGACCTCGTCCAGGGTGTAACCCAGCGTCTTCAGGAAGTTGTCATTGGCGGTGACAATCGTCCCGTCCATTTTGAACTCGATCACCGCCTGCGACTTGCCGATGGCCGAGATCTGGCCGGCATAGTCGGCGTTAGTCACCTTCTGCTGCGTGACGTCGGTGGCATACTTGACCACCTTGAAGGGCTTGCCATTCGAATCCAGAATCGGGTTGTAGGAGGCCTGAATCCAGACTTCTTTCCCGCCCTTGCCGATCCGCTTGAATTGGTCGGCCACATAGTCGCCCCGGTTCAGCTTGGCCCAGAACTCCTTGTAATCCGCGCTCTGCCGATAGGCTTCATCGACAAACATGCTGTGGTGACGGCCCTTGACCTCCTCAAGGGTGTAGCCGAGGGCTGTGAGAAAGTTGTCGTTGGCATCCAGGATCGTCCCATCCATCTGGAACTCGATCACCGCCTGCGACTTTCTGATGGCGGCAACCTGGCCGGAGAGGTCACTGACATCACTGCGATGGTTAGTTGCGCGAATACTTCTTCTCGATTTGGGGCTGACGACTTGTGTTGTTGCCATTTCCTCTGCTCCTTCTTGTGGCTGGGCCGACAGATTTCGCCGCTCTGGGTCGCGCTGCAAAGCGCTCCCAGGTTTCGCCAAACAAGCACTCCATCGGCGGGCGGGGAGTGAACTTTAATCTGAAGTGGCCTTGCTCGAGTGCCAAAAGTACTTTGTGGAGACTTCGCCCTTAAGCGATGTGTGCGACAGGAAAGTTCTGCTGGCGGTTGGATCGGCGCAGCCTGGTAGCCGTGCCGGATCCGTAGAGTCAACACTACCGCAGAGCGCGATTCAGCAAGCCCGTGAAGTGGTAGCAGACGGTCACCTGCCCGCGATAGCGCGTACTCGGGGTGTTGTCCGTGCGCACCGATCCTTGCAGCGTTACCTCGAAATTCTTGAACGGAATGATACGGACGTTCGGGCCCATGCGCTGGCCGAGAACGTAGAAGTCGCCGTTCAAGAGGATGGTATTTTTGCCTTTCAGGAAGATGCTCTCGGGCAGGTCGCTGATGAAGGCGCCCAGGCGCACCCGCCCTTTGCGGTCCAGCGTCTTGAACACAGTGCCGGACCAGCCGAACGTGGTGTCGTCCGATGCGCGGGTAATGGTTTCGGCCACCAGTTCGTCCGCTACCACTAACGGCAGCTTCTGCAAATGGACGGCTTCGCGGGTATAGCGGATGCTTTGCAGGGAATCGAATTCAGCGGACACATCACGATTCGTGCCGAAATACTTGTGGGCGAGAGCCTGGATGTAGTTTTCGTCGCCCATGTGCGGCAGACGGGCAAACACGTTGGGTTGCTCGAAGTCGCCGACATAGCCGACGGTCGCGCTCAACACGTCCGGTACCCACCGGGCGTGGGAAGTGTAGGCCAGCCGGTAGCCTTCCAACCAGCCGTCATTGTCGGCATAGGTGGCTTCCGTACCGGCGCCACGATCATATTCAATGCCTCCGGCTTGGGCTTCCAGGTGATGCCCAATCTTCTGGCCAACAAACAAAGATTTGAGGTTGAAGGACCAGTAACCTGGGTGCATGCCGATGCCCGCGAAGTCATAGCTAAAGTTGAAAACGCGTCCAGATTCTGCTCGAAACTGCAAGTATGTCACTCCTTCGCCCAGCAGCGTCAGGCGGCCAACCGTGCTTACTTTGTAGAAATCATCACGAACAGTAACGTCGCCGGGTTTGTTGTCCATGTAACGGTACTGGTTGCAGCCGTCGGCGCTAAGGAACTGCAGGTGGTGGGACAGAAATGTCATCTTGCTGGGCGCAGAGAGGCTGGCTTCCTCCTCAGTATAGGCGGGGACCGTTGCCCAGAAGAGAAACAGCGCAAGGCAGAAAAATAAAAGAAGGAACTTGGAATGAGACATATCTAGTCCTTTCGCTTTCGAAGCAGGCGAAGGGCCGCCTACAAGGCAGCATCGACAGCCGCGTGGGACGCTTTAGAAACGGAAGTGAATTGGGCTAGAGCGCCTTGGCGGAGAAGTCTTACGGCGGGTGGCGTGCTGTGCTGGATGCAACGGACACTTATGGCAAGTGCGGCAAGAAATTCGAGAGCGCTCCAATCCGTGCGGCAATTGGCCGAGAGCCCTCAGCAGTTTCACGCACCCGCTGAGGCGCAGCGAATTAGGCCTGCGTTGCCGGTGTTCTCGGTGCGCGAGGCCGACAGCATGCCGCATGAATTGCGGCACGCAGCGCAAACCCAGGAATCGCACAGGTTGTCGGAAAGGGACTTGCCCCAGGGTTGAAAACCGGCCTCCCAGGGCCGCGGCTACAATGTGCTGCCGGACGTTTCTCCCTTTTCGGGAACAGGAGTGGCTTTTTCGGCGGGCTCCGAGGAGGCCACAGTGCTTTCCAGTAACTTTCTGGCATTTGTATTCGTGGACAAGTAGTGTCCGACGGTGTCTGCCAACTTAGCGATGTTGTTCAGCGAGGAAAACGGAAGCCTCATGACGATGGCGCTGCTCGTAGGGCTCTTCACCTCGACTGAGGAGTCAGCGGCCTTTTGCACCCGTACGTTAACGATCGTGCCGGATACTGGAACGCCCAGCCTGAGATCGATGATTTCATGCGCAGGGGTGTTTCGTCGGTCCGCTACAGACGCCAAATTCTTGCGTGACTCGTGGGCGAGAAGGGGAAACTCGCGCTCAAAGAAATCCGGTCTGTCAGCTTCGATTCTTGTGAAAGGAAAGAGCGGGTTATTCGTCACAGAGTCGAACACCTGGAATTTGTCCCCGCGGATCCGACCCCTGATGCTTACGCGAAACAGTGCTTGTTTGCCGGCTCCGGAGCTGAAAACGGTGCTCTCTACTTGGAATTGATCGGCGACAAAGTCCAGCTGATAAAGGTTGGAGGCCCCCGTGCTCAACGACCGGACGGGCGCAAAACTGCGATCGCGCAGAAGTTCGCCAGCCATGTAGGCGGCGGCCTCCAGGGCTGAACGGTCGCCCCGAGCTCGGACTCCCATCAGATCGTTGGCTTGCTGAGCCGAGCCCAGGAGGGGCAGGAACAACTGTCCCAGCAGATCATACTTGCTCGCATGAAAATGGCACGGTATCGAAACGATCTCGACCCTGCTACCTAGGGCTGGGGACAGTACTCCGCTTTTGTCGTTTAGGCTCATCTGGCACTTCGGATCGCTGTTCTTTCAGAATTGGCCACAGTGCACTCGCAAGAAAATCTATCGGCAAACAAAACGGACACTTCAAGGACCCAAGCGGGTGGGCCAGTCGATCAGCACTGCCCGACGCCACGAGTGCACCGTGCAAAACTCGCAGCTTGGCGGTTGCTACGATGGCTAGAACGCGAAGGCCCAGGCAAAGTTACTTTGGCGTAGGAGGTGTGCCAGTTAACTGCAGCTGTCCCAGAATCACCACGTCCACGCGGCGGTTCAGGGCGCGGCCAGCCTCGGTGTCATTGCTGGCGATGGGATGATATTCGGCGTAGCCGGCGGCGGTAAGGCGCGCGGGAGCGAAGTCGTATCTCGTGATCAGGAGCCGGATCATCTCCGTGGAGCGAGCGGTGGACAGTTCCCAATTCGAGTTGTATTGGGAATTGTGAATCGGCACGTTATCCGTGTGCCCCTCGATGCGAAGGTTGCATTGTCGGTCCTCAAGCAGTGTCGCCATGCGGCTGAAAGCCGGCTCAGATTCTACTTTGATGCCGGCGGAACCGCTGTCGAAGAAACCAGCCTCCCGCAGGCTGACGACCAGCCCATCCGGAGCATCGCGCAAGGCAACTTCGCCGCGCAGAATCTCGGGAGCGAGGGCTTGTTCCAGTTCCTTTCTCAAGAACATCAAGTCGCGGCTTGGTTCCGGGGGCTGAAAGACGGGACCGGGCGGAGGGTTGTTGAAAGACACTGGCGAAGGAGTCGGCAGCATTCTTGGCGGGCCAGTCGCCGGAAAAGGTCCGAGTTGTTCGAAGGCCGTCTGAATGCCCGCCGCCAGCTTACCAATTTTCCGCTTATCTACCTGCGCGGCGGAATACAGGACCACAAAGAACGCGAACAGCAGAGTGATAAAGTCGGCATACGAAACCAGCCAGCGATCGTGGCTGACGCGCGTGGCAGACTTTTTCTTGGGTTTCATGGAGACGTGTCCACCGGCGCGGGCTTAACTGTCTCCCTCCTGCTTTCCTCCAGAAAACCACGCAACCTGCTTTCCAGCGTTCGCGGATTCATCCCTTCCAGAATCGACACCACTCCTTCGAGCGTCATTTCGCGAAGTAGCTGTTCTTCCCGAATACGAATTCGCAACTTGCCGGCCGCGGGAAGCAGGAACAGATTGGCGGCGCCGACTCCGTAGATAGTCGCAACGAAGGCGACGGCGATGCCGCGTCCGACTTCATCAATCTTGTCCAGGTGTTGCATCACTTGAATAAGGCCAAGAACCGCGCCAATGATTCCGATGGTGGGTGAGAAACCGCCAGCCGACTCGAAGACTTGGGGAATTTTGTCCTCCTGATCAGCCTGGTTTTGCAGTTCCAGCTCCATGATGCTGCGCAATTCCTGAGGCTCGGTGCCATCCACGGCCAGCATCAACGATTTCTTGAGAAACGGTTCGTTGATACTCTCCAGTTCTGCATCCAGAGAGACAATGCCTTCACGCCGCGCCCGGTTGGCGTATTTCACCAGTTCCTGTACCGTCTTGTCCGGGTTGCGGTTCGGTTGCAGAAACACATGGGCCAGACTCCGAGCCGCCTTTGTTACCACCGGTAGCGGAAACTGCAGGAGCACGGCTCCGGTTGTGCCTCCGAACACAATCATTGCGGCAGTGGGCTGCAGCACTTGCGATAGATTGCCGCCTTCGAGCAGCAGGCCTCCCACGATGCCCCCTAAGCCCAGCGCCACGCCGCCCCAGCTCGCCTTATCCACAAACGCTTACCTTTCGGAGCCTTCATCCGGCTCCGTGTGTTTGTCGTCAGCCGCGGCGGGAATCGCGGGCAAATGGCTCGCGGCCGGATAAATCCCTTCCAGTACCGCCCGGCGAAAGCGGACGATCCGTTCCAGCACTTTCTCCGCAGCCTCGCGCACCAAGATTTTCTCCCCGTTTATGAGGGTGATGACGGTATCCGGAGACTGCTCGACGAACTTGATCAAGTCCGAGTTCACGATCAGAGGACTATTGTTCAGCCGAGTCAACTGGATCATGCGCCGCCTCCGGAGACGCGCTGCCGTGATGGCAGTAGTCCCTCTCGGGGCTATCGACAACTTCAGGACAGAGATCACGAAAGGTGGATGAACTTGGAAGTTACAAAGGTGTTGCTGCGGAAGGTGGGAGATTTCCTAAAGGGTTTTCGCGCCCTGCCGATGGGACCCACTGAAGGTCAAAAATCAGGTTCCGCCACCAAGGAATGGACGGAAACCGGCCCGAACGCGGGTAATTCCAACGGAACCGGAAAAAACTAAAGGAGCAACAAAATGTCATTTAGTATTCTGAACAACATTCCGGCCCTGGCGGCGGAAAATCAGTTGAACATCACAAACAACAACCTCGAGAAGACACTGGACGAACTGTCTTCTGGATCGCGCATCAACACCGGAGCCGATGATGCTGCCGGCCTGGCCGTGGCCAACGGCTTGATGGCCAACGTTACAGCTCTCACACAATCAGCGCAAAACGCCAGCGATGGCGTAGGAAAACTGCAAGTTGCCGACGGTGCCCTCGCCCAGGTGACCACGCTGCTCAACCGCGCCGTCACCCTGGCGACTGAATCGGCCAACGGCACCCTGTCCAACACTGAGCGCGCTCCGCTGCAGGCTGAATTCGCTTCCATCCAGGCAGAAATCAACCGCATCGGCGCGACCACCAATTTCAACGGCGAACAGGTGTTCCAGAACACCAACGCCAACACCGAAGTCAGCGGCAACACTACCGCCCTGACCTCAGCCTCATCGCTGGGTGGTTCGCCGCTGACGCAGGTCTCGGCCAACAACGTCGCAACGACGGACTCCCTGCAGGCCGGGACCGCCGGCGAATGGGTCAGCGCGGCAGCGACCTACAACGTGAACTCGGTAATCTCCGCCAACTCCACCATCCAATTCACCATTACCAACCCAGGAACGGGCGGCAGTTCTGTCTATACTTACCAAACCGGCGGCGTGGCCAGCACGGTGGGAGCCATGCTCACCGATATGCAGTCGAAGGGCTTCATCACCGGCGTTGCACACGGCGCAGGCGGTCAAGCAGCGCTCGATATCTACGCAAACGGACGCAGCGTTGCTTTGACCGAGGACACCAACAACAACTTGGGCGGCGCTGGAACTGGAAGTTCCGCCAACACCGGAACCGCGGCCACTCTTACCATTGGCAATAACAACCCATTCGTGTACACCACCTACGCGGCCAGCGCAGGCGGTGCGGTTGATACAGTCCAGAACCTAATCACCGCCGTCAATAACGATGGCAGGTACACGGCTGCGATCAACAGCAACAACAAACTGGCGATCGGCTACGGTTCTGTGCAGGAACCGACAACCGCCACCACCGGTCCCGTGACCACCGACTTCGGCGACGGCACCGAATTCGGCGGCTTTGCCACGACTACGGGCGCAACCAAGACGCTCACGGTAACACCTTATGGCGCTTCCTCCGGCACCACCTTCTACGATCAGGGCAACCTGACGGTGGGCGCGCTAATGTCGGACCTCAACGCCATGGGCCTGTCGGCTTCGCTCAACGGCAACGGTGATTTGGTCATCGCCGATCCCAACAATCCCAACAATGCCCCGGCGCTTTCGGGCTCGATGACCGGCGCTGGGGTACTTGGTACTTTTGCCGCCGGTGCTCAGGCCAGCGTGGCCGGGGTGACTGACATCTACCTCACCGATGACAGCGCCAACCCGGCGAACACCATCGCCATCACCGTCGGGTCGCTTTCGGCCAGTTACATGAACGGCGCCAGCATCGCCAGCGACAACTTGTCCACTTCGGGTGCGGCAACAACCGCTCTGAGCGACATTTCGAATGCCATCAACGCGGTCGCCGCGCTACGAGGCACGCTCGGCGCCAGCGTCAACCGGCTGCAGAGCGCCGGCAACGTCATCAACAACGACATACAGAACCTGACATCAGCTGAAAATCAGATCATGGCAGCCGATATTCCATCGACGGTGGCAAATATGTCCCAGTATTCGATCATGGAACAGACCGGCGTCGCCGCTCTGGCCCAGGCCAACCAGATGCAGCAGTTGGTGCTGAAACTGCTCCAGTAATGCTTACTCGAAAGGAGGGCAGACGTGTCCGCCCTCCTTTCGCTTTGTTGCACCGCGTCAGGAGGATTGACGGCTACGGCTGGCGGCTGAAGACGCATCGGGCAGGAGTGAACTGCCATTGCGGAACAGGTTCAGATCGGGAAACGTAAACCAAGAACCATTCCGTTTTGCGAGAGCAATTCAGTGATGTGCGCGTCTGCGTGCAAGCAAAAAAGCGCCGAGGCAGAATCTTAAGGCTAGCCGGGATAGCACTCCATGACTGGCAAGTCGCCGAGGTCAGGGTTCGCAAGAGGAAAAAACAATGGGAATCAGTTTCAATGCAGCACAGTTGCTGAATGGGAACGGCATTGACGTCAATTCGCTGGTCAGCCAAATCCAGACCCAGGAAAGCGGGGAATTAACCGTTTGGCAGCAGGAACAGACGACTTTGCAAACCCAGGCCACCGATCTGAATTCCATCAACACCGATCTCAACAATCTTGCGACTGCAGTGCAAGCGCTGAGCGATCCCACGGGAGCGCTGGCGAGCATGACGGCGACCTCCTCGATGCCAGCTATCCTTACCGCCACGGCGCAGAACTCGGCAGCGCCTGGAAGCCACACCATTGAGGTCACCACGCTGGCCTCCGCCGGAACCGTCTACACTAACGCGGTCGCCGGCGGGGCGACTGTGTCATTTTTGCCTAGTGGCGCAACTGGCGGTGATCTGCAGCTGCAAATTGGGACGACCACGGAAGACATCCCCATCACCCCCGGGAGCAATGACACGCTCAATACCCTGGTCAGCTACATCAACCAACAGAGTACGCAAAACAATTGGGGCGTAACTGCGACAGTGCTGAATGATGCGAGCGGGGCACGGCTGGCGATTTACAGCCAGGCTACTGGCACGCCCGGGGCTCTGGCCATTACGACCAACACCAGTACGGGAATGCTGAACACAGCTGATTTGAGCGACCCTAACAATGATTCCATCTTGCAAAGCGGACAAAGCACCGGCGACATCAAGCTACAGATCGGCCCGCTGACTCAAGTGGGTACCACCAATACGACGAGCGGCGCTGCTGTGCTCAGCGGGGGCACCACTGGCTCCACGTGGGCCAGCACCGTGGGGGGGCTGACCAGCGCTACTGATATATCAAACGGTGGCGCAAACAACGGCGATATCATTACCGTCAATTTGACCACCCCGGGAACTGGCGCACAAACTTCGTACAGCTACACCATCGGTCAGACCTACGGCGGCGTGCAATTGACCACGGTGGCGAACCTCGAGACCATCCTGGCCGCAACCGGCCAGATGACGGCCTCGGTTGCGGGCGGCGTGCTTACGGTCACTGCCAACGCTTCCCAGGTGAGCCTGACCGATACCAGCAACGTTCTGGCAAGTAACGCAGCCGCTGGCACCTCAAGCGCCGCGGCGACGGCAAGCACCTTCACGATCGGAACTACCAACTCTTATACCTACAGCACGTACGGAGTGGGATCGAGCGCCACCGTAGGGAACCTGATCCAGGCGATCAATGCTGACGGGCGATACAGTGCCTCCCTCAACGCCTCCGGTGACTTGGTGATCGGGTACGGCTCGGTAGCAGCCGCCGGGACGGGGGTTGCCCCAGCGCTAGCCGAGACTGGTGCCGGAACCTGGGCCGTCGGCGCACCAGCCAGTTTCAGCCCCAGCGGTGCCACGGTTGACATTCCCATCACTCAGGGCAGCAATGACACGCTGACTACATTGGCGAGTTACATCAATACCCAAAGCACGGAAAACGACTGGGGAGTCACTGCCAACGTGGTTCAAGATTCGGGCGGATACCACTTGTCGATCACCAGCCAGGCCCAGGGGCCAGCCGGTGACTTGGCTTTCACCACCAACACCAACACCATCCTTACGACGGTTGCCAACCCTGCGACCAACCTGACCTTTGCCACCCCGGTAGGCGGAACGAATGCGCAGCTGTCGATCGATAACATCCCATTCTCCAGCACGACCAATACCGTGACGAACGCGATTCCAGGCGTGACCCTGAATCTGGTCAGCGCCGAACCTGGCGTGCCTTTACAGCTTTCCATCGGACCCGACACCACCGATGCTACCAATGCCATCAATACGTTTGTAACGGCCTATAACACCGTGATTGGTGATATCAATCAACAGTTCACAGTCAATACCACTACGAACACCGAGGGTCCGTTGGGGTCCGACAGTTCCCTGCGTCAGCTGCAGTCTAGTTTGCTTTCAGACATCAACTATTCGGCTTCCGGCAACAGCACTCTGAACAATCTAGGCTATGTGAACCTTGCCTCGCTCGGGATCAACATGAACGACGACGGCACGCTGACCGTCGACAGCACCACACTCAACAACGCATTGACCACCAATCCGTCGGCTGTGTTGACTTTTTTCCAGAACAGCGCTACCGGTTCGCTGCCTGGTTTTGCCACTGCCTTCAACACTGACCTGACCAACTTGACCGATCCCACCAATGGCATTCTGAATCTGGATCTGGCCGAAAACAACACCGATCAAACGGATGTCTCCACCGATATCAGCAACTTCCAAGATCAGTTGGCAACCCAAAAGCAGCAGCTGATTAATGAATACAGCCAGGTGAACGCCCAGTTGGAAGAGTATCCGTATCT
>DASPSE010000106.1:0-6379 GCA_035624085.1 Terriglobales bacterium | reverse complement strand
AACTGCGCATAGCCCCAAAAAGCATCATGAGGGAGAAAAAATCGGTCGCTGACCTCGGTGATGGATTCATCCTGTGCTTGCAGGGCTCCGCATAAAATCAGGCATACGACCACCCACCACAATGGCTGCTTCATCTGGCCTCCGGCATCTGATTTGGAAAGTTAAGGTACGGGGAGCACATTGTAGCGCAAGGCTGGCACTGCTCAGCACAGAGACCGAAGTGGCTCAGTCCCCCAACGGCAGCTGGATCACCGCTTCGCAGCCTTTCCCCTGCGCGCGATTTCTGAGCGAGAGGCTTCCGCCATGCGCTTCAGCGATCTGGCGACTCAACACCAGCCCGATTCCCGATCCTCCTGGCTTGGTGGTAAAGAAAGGAACGAACAAATTCGCCGGATTGGCAATGCCGGGACCTTCATCCTGCACAAACAAATTGATCCAGTTTCCGTTTTTCTCCCAACCCACCCTAACTTTGCCGCCCGTGCTGAGAGATGCATCGACGGCATTGCGGATCAGATTGATCAGCATTTGCTGCAACTGGTCGGGATCGACATTCACGCTGATTTCCGGTCCCGGCTCGATCTCGATCAGGGCACGAGTTTCCAACCCCGCCGCCGTCTGAACCAGCGTCCCCAGGTCCATGCGACGAAGCTGGGGCTTGGGCAAGCGCGTGAGGCGAGAGTAGTCGCGCATGAACCGGCTCAAAGCATCCGAACGCTCGGCGATGACCCGCAGCCCGCGTCGCAAATCGTCCTCCCAGTCAGGAGCACGAGCTTCGCGTTTCATGATGTCTTCCAGGCTGCCCGCAATCGAGCAGATCGGGGCCAGCGAATTGTTCAATTCGTGGCCCAAAACGCGCACCAGGCGCTGCCAGGCCTGCCGTTCCTCTTCGCGCAAGGCGCGGCTCAAATCGGCCAGCACCACCAGATAGTGGGGTTTGCCTCCCTGCCGAAACACCGACCGGCGAAAACCCCAGCGCCCAGACTGTCCGGGAAAATTCTTCTCCAAAGTACGTGCGGACTCACCCTCCAGACATTCCGCCAGGCCCAATTCTTCAGCAGTCTTGCCGATGAGCCGCTCGGCGTTCTGCGCCATCAGGCGTTCCCCCGCCCGGTTCGCGAGCCGCAATCTTTGCTCCCCATCGAAAGCGAACACAGCGACATCGATTTCGGTCATGACAGTGGTAAGCAGCGCGCTTGCCTCCATCGCGCCCAGCCGTTGCTCGCGGAGCATCTCGGAGAGCGTGTTCACCTCCAGCATCAGTTCGCCCAGCGCATCCCCGGTTTTGGCGCCGCGCACGCGAAATGAAAAATCGCCCTCGCGTAACGCAGACTGCATATTGGAGAGTGTCTGCAGAGGCCGAACCACGGCTCCGCGCACGGCGGAGGCGAAACCCAGCCAGACTATGCCGATAAGAAACGCGAGGCTCCAGCGAGTACCTGGGTCGTGATCACTGGTCCAGAGCAGGACAATCGAGAGCAGTGCCGGCACGGCGCCGGATCCCAGCGCCAACAGCAGAACCCGGTTTTCGTGGCTGAGGCGGCGCGTTGCCTGGTGCCGGGAACGAACTCGAGGTTGGGGAGCAGACTTCACCGCATCCGCGCTGTGGATGCGAGAATCGTTAGCTGCTTCCGATTCCATATTTTTGCAGACGCCGATAGAGTGCGCTCCGGCTCAGCCCAAGAGCCTCAGCCGCCTGGCTGATATTCCCACCATACCGGTCGATTGCTTTGCGGATCAAGAGAGATTCGACTTCCTCCAGGCTCAGCTCTTCCAGCCGCTGCATGGCCTCGCGGGGCGCCTTAAGGCTAAGATCGCTGACCCGCACGACGTCTCCGCTGGATAGCAGCACCGCCCGTTCGACCGCGTGATCCAGCTCGCGCACATTGCCGGGCCAGGGATACTCCAACATAGACTGCATTGCGGCGGGCTCAAAGGTTTTGGCGGGCTTGCGGTAGCGCTGACCATAGCGATCGAGGAAAAACGTCGCCAGCAGCGGGATGTCGGACCGCCGCTCACGAAGGGGTGGTATCTGAATCTCAATCGTGTTCAATCGAAACAACAAGTCCTGGCGGAAACGCCCCGCCGCAACCTCCTGATTCAGTTCGGCATTCGTAGCCGAAATCACTCGCACATCCACGCGGCGAGTTTGCGACGAGCCCACGCGCTCCATCTCACCGCTCTCCAGGACGCGCAGCAGTTTGGCCTGCTGGGAGAGCGGAATGTTCGCGATCTCGTCCAGAAACAGCGTGCCACCATGCGCCAGTTCGAAGCGTCCGATCCGATCGGTTTTCGCGTCCGTGAACGCGCCTCTTACGTGACCAAACAGCTCGCTCTCGAAAATTCCTTCCGGCAATCCGCCAGTATTCACTGCGACCAGAGGGCGCGAAGACCGCGTGGAGAGCCCATGCAGAGTTCGCGCGACAACTTCCTTGCCACTACCGTGCTCGCCAGTAACGAGCACATTGGCATCAGACGGCCCCACACTGCTGATCAGGCGCAATACAGGCTGCATGGTTTCCGAATGAGCGATGAATTTCGGCAGGCCTTCAGCCCGCAGCAATCGATTTTCGGCTTCCAGGCGTTGGCTGTTCCGCAGAGCACTCCCCAACTCAATTTGTGTGCGCAATATGGCGAGCAGGCGGGCGTTCTCCCAAGGCTTCTGGATGAAATCGCGCGCGCCTCGGCGCATGGCCTCCACCGCCAACTCCACGCTTCCCCACGCGGTCATGACGATTACCGGCAGCGTGCTGTCAATCGCCTGAATGCGAGAGAGCAGGTCGAGACCTTCCTGCCCGGAGGTCGTGTCGCGTGTGTAGTTCAGATCGATTAATATTGCGTCGAACTCATGCGAGGTCAGGGCATCCAGCACGCCTGCCGGCGAGGTGACCGACTCTACCGCAAATCCCTCGGGCTTCAGTAGAAGACGGAGAGCTTCTAACACATCCCGCTGGTCGTCGGCAATCAGCAGGCGGGCAGCGGCGTGAGTTTCTGTGGCCATAGGCGTGGCACGCGGATGAATTTTATCCTTTTCGAGTTCGGTGTTGGTTACGGGATTCAATTCTTTTCCATCCTTGATTGCTCTGCAGGAACATCAGGAGCCGGCGCTACTCCCAGGAAATGCGGCAATTGTTGCACGATTCCCTTTTCCGCATCTTGAACCTCGATCCCGGCATGAGTCAGCGTCAAACCGGTAGCGCGGTCCAGTTCCACGCGCGATTTTTCATAGGTCGACATCGCCGCCACGAAATTGGATTCCGCCTGCGCCAGATCGCGTTGCGTCTGCAGCACAAGGTTGGCGGTGGACGCGCCGAGAGCTTTCTTTTTCTGCTCAATATCGAACGTTTGCTGCGCCAGATCACGGGCTTTGCGCGCTGTGTCTACTCGGGAACGATTCTGCAACAGCGCAAACTGAGCATTGCGGACTTCGATTCCAATCTGATTCTGCAACTGCTGCAAGTGCAACTGCGCCTGCCGGAATTCCAGCTGCGAGCGAATCTGGTCCGCTTGGGCGGCGCGATTGCGCAAGGGGATGCTGAGGTTTAGCCCTACCGCGTAATCCGGTGAGTTGTTCTTGAATAAGTCAGCAAACGCGTTGGGGTATCCCGAGCGTGGAATTGGGCCACTGCTGGAAAGACCAGACGAAGTCTCCAGTCCGCCAAGGCCATACGCCCCGTACCAGGCAATCAAATCCAACTGCGGCTTCATTGCATTGGCGGTCGCTTTCTTGGAAATCTCCCGGTTGGTGAGGTCCATGCGCGCTTCTGCCAGCTCGGGCCGATGCTGCTCAGCATCTGTGATTAAGTCTTGGATGGGTGTCACCGGCTCTTTTTCCGGGATATTCATCGTGTCGGTTGGAATCACCGACGCGGAAGCCAGAAGCGGATCGCTGAGGTCGCGGGTAATCGCATTCTTGATCAGCAGTTCCTGCAACTGAAGTTCATTTTGTGAGAGTAGCAGGTCCTGGTTAGCGGTAGCTTCCTGGGCCTCAGCTTTCATCACTTCTATTGGAGCGATAGCCCCGATGCGCACTTGTTCACGATCGTCAGAGAGCGTTTTCTCCGCAAGTTCCAGTGAGCGTTCCTTTACTTTGACGTCTTCATACGCGTTGACCAGGTCCCAGTAAATGTTCTCAATCTGAGAGACGGTGGCGATTACCTGCCCCCGGAAAGCAACGTCGGAGATCTCCCGGTTCGTGCGGGCGATTCGTATGAACCGCATGTTGGGCCCGAAGCCGAAACCAGCCAGCAAGTGTTGCCGGAGGGTAAGGCGAAAACCACTGTCGACTTCGGGAGAGAGAATAGCGAACAAACTGTTGCTGGTGATACGGTCATTGTTGAAGTTCAGGCTCATCAGCGTGCCGGTTGAGAACCCTTGCGTGTAGTTGAAGTTTGCGACGGCGCTGTTTTGCTGAAGCGATGACACGCCATAAAGTACTTTGCTTGACTCCGGGAAAGTCGCGTGGTCAATGTTCATCCCGGAATTGAGAATGGGATCGAACGTATCGATGGGCGTACCGCTTCCAAGAGTTGACTGCACCAATCCCGAGGCGCCTGTGCCCGCACCGCCCGCGCCTCCTGAAGTGCCACCTGCGCCTGCTCCCGGTGCGCCAGTACCGAAACCTCCGATGCCGCCTCCGGGAGTTCCCTGCACCAATCCGGTATCGACGCCGCGCACTGCCTGTCCAGATTTGGCCCGCAGGATGTCCGTGTCAGCGATGGAAAGATTGAAGCGCGCGATGGCCAGATCGAGATTGTTCTCCAGCGCCAATGCGACCGCATCGCTCAGAGACAAGCGCACCTTCCCATCTCTCAGAAGAGTTTCGATTCGGGGAGTATTGCCGAAGCTGGGCGGCGGCACCTGATGCGCAAAATACGGCCCCAAGAGATTCGGAAAGTGAGGCGTCGGCTCGGAGTAATCGCGCAGGTTTTGCGCCGATGCCGCGTAACTCGCCAGGCCCAGAGCAACTGGAAGTACTACTTTAACTGTCAACGCTATAGTGCTATGGCTAAGCAATATTGATATACGAGGTTTCATGATTTTTCTAGCTCCATAAACTCACTCGTAGCGCAAAGCTACGATTGGATCAATATGGGCGGCGCGGCGTGCCGGAACATAAGCTGCCAGCAACGCGACGGCAAGAAGCACGGCAGCCAGTCCCGCCAGAATCGTGACATTCAGCGCAACCACCCCGAACAGAAAATTCGCCATGACCTGGCTCAAAACCACGGCCAGCGGCAAAGCTACACTCAAACCTATCGCACAGACCTTCAGCGCCTGCACCAGCACCAACTGCAGGAGTTGACCTGGGCTGGCACCCAGCGCCATCCTCACTCCGAACTCTCGCACGCGCTGAGTGACGCTCTGTGCCAGCACTCCGTAAAGCCCGATGCATGAAAGCACCAGCGCCACCCCGCCGAACGCCGCCATCAGGACGCCCATCAGTCGGACCGGCGAGATGGCGTCGGAAATCACTCCATTCATCGCCTGAACTTCGCTGACCGCGATCTCGGGGTCCATCTGCTGCATGAGCTGGCGGATGGGTTCAGCAACACCCATCGGATGAAACGACGCACGAACTACCAAGTTCACGGAGCGTCTCGCTGCCTGCAAATGTGGCAGATAAAGCGTGGGCCTGGGGCGAGGGTCGAACCAATTTTGTTTGATGTCTCCGACCACCCCAACCACCGTGATCCACGAAGAATCCGAATCAGCCCGTCCCAGTTTCAGCCGCCTGCCGAGCGCATTCTCATGCGGCCAGAAGCGAGTTGCCATGCTCTGGCTGATCACGCCTACAGGCAAGGCGTTGCGGTCATCATGATCGGAAAAAGCACGGCCCTGCACTAACGGAATCTTCAGAGTCGCGAAGAACTCGGGACTGACGGACTGTTCATCCGCACCCCATCCTTCGCCTCCGGGAGCAGCCGGCTTCCCCTCGATCGTGAACGAACCCGTGTCATTGTCGACATTGCTGGCGGGAATGTTGGTGGCAGAGGCTGCCGCCTTCACACCAGGCAGTCCTTCAATCCCGCGCAAGAGACGTTGGTAGAACTCGGTCACCTGGCTGTCGTTCGGATACTTCGCTTCCGGCACCGAGACCTGCAGAGTAAGGACGTTGTCGGGCAGGAATCCACCGTAGATGTCAACTAGATGAAAGAACCCACGGATCATCAATACCGCGCCCACCAGCAGCACGGTGGCGAACACAAACTGCGTAATGATGAGCACATTTCGCAAGCGATGGCGGGAGAATCGAGCGGCGGTTCCCGAACCTTCCTTCAAGGCTTCGTTTGGGTCAGCCTCTGCGCTGCGTATTGCCGTCACTGCTCCGAGCAGCACCGCAACCAGGCCAGTCAGCGCTAGAGCAAATGAGAGAACAGCG
>DASPSE010000085.1:0-2461 GCA_035624085.1 Terriglobales bacterium | reverse complement strand
ACTTCTTTCGTATCGAAAGCGGGCGAATCTCTGGGCCGATGACTTTTCCCATTCAGACCGCTGAGCACACGAAATCGCAATCGATGGAGGCACGGGTGGCCGAAGCCGTCGCGGGAATTCCACCATCTGGTTCGAAGACTGCCTTGGAAACTATGGAACACTTGGCCTTGCTGAGGCGCTGGTTCTACCGCAGCAGCCGGGTGGGTGAGGTTTTTTTCGCGGACGATAAAGGCGAATTGCCAATGCGCCGAATCGTCAGAGGCATATCGCGCGTCTATCGAGGAGAGAAGCTGGAGCAGGGCGCAGTGGAATCCATAGATCCTTCGCTCCGCTCTGAATGACGGAGTTGTGGAGGGGAGATGGATAGTGATAAGAGTTTACGCCAACACTTAATCGACCTCCTGCAAGGCGGCAATGCGCACGTCAAGTTTGACGATGTGATTGCAGACTTCCCGGCCGCGCTTCGCGGCCAAAAAGCCGCGAACCTGCCGCATTCGGCATGGATGCTGCTCGAGCACATGCGCATCGCTCAGTGGGACATTCTCGAATTCAGCCGCGACCGGAACCACAAATCTCCCGATTGGCCCAAGGGATACTGGCCGGCCAAGGACGAACCGCCCAGCGCGGCGCAGTGGAATGCCCGCATCAGGCAGTTCCGGGCCGATTTGAAAGAAATGGAAGACCTGGTGAAGAATCCGAAGACAGATTTGTTCGCCAAAATTCCCTGGGGAGACGGGCAGACGATCCTGCGAGAAGCCCTGCTGGTGGCCGATCACAACGCATATCACCTGGCGCAAATCGTGGATCTGCGACGGCTGCTGGGAGCGTGGCCAGAGAAATAGCCATTGATTTGCAACGCGTCTCCGCTTATCGGACAGAATCAGGAAGCCGTGTCCAGGACTCTGTTTTTTTCATGGCCCAGTGCCGCCGTGGTTAGCCGTTGAGTGCTTCGTTTCCGGAACACAACTCGCACTCCCTCTCTCCATCTCTCATCAATGCCGACCAGCTCCCAAGCGATTTCAGGTGAGACATAGCGCAGCAGCGTATCGGTGGCAGGGTGGACGTGGAAGGCGGGCGCCACAAGGAGCAGCAGCGGTTTTTCGCGGCTGAGTTCCTGCCCAGGGAAGTATCCGAAGCGCTGGAACTCGCCCCGCGCGTGGTGCCAAGCCACGCGCGACCAATAGTCCACGCCCTGCAGAGGCAGGTGAATATCCTCATCCGCTTTGAGCTCGACTACGGCGAGTCTGCCTTCGCGGGTCGTGCAAAGCACGTCAATCATGGCGCGATCAGAAGCAGAGAACGCCGGGACTTGAGAATAAAGGCGCGTTGTATCGAGACGTTCGTCGAGTCGGCTGACGTCCTGCACCGCCAAAGACTCCAGCCAGCGTTCAGGGTGCAGTCTCCATAGGGCATGGTCATGCGGTCCCTGCGCGTGCCGCACCTCCCCGATGCTTCTTACCAGTTGTGCAAACCGAGCGAGGTTAGATTCGGTTAAGACTGTTTCTTCTGCTCCCAAGCCAAAGATGATCTCTGTGGTGCTGCGGAACGATCCTGGCTCGTGAGTCAGCCGAGCCCGGGCAAACTCCAGGCCATGGCAGCGGAAGGCAATCTCAGCCGGCGACAGGATGGCAATCTCAACTTCGGTCATCAGATCCCGAACTTGAGCGATGGCTGCGGCAAAGCGCTCGAGGGTTGCGGCTTCATCCGTGGCATGCACCAGACGAGTGTCGACATTGCCGCGATCGGAAACGTCGATCTCCTTGAGATCATCGTCACGCTCTTCGAATTCGTACAACTGCCATTTGGCTGCCTCGCCGTTCAAGTGCGCCATTCGTTCGCGATTGAGGGTTGACTTCCCAGCCGGTAAGAACAGCTTCAGTCCCTCAATCACAAGCCTTCCGGCCTGGTTCTCGCGGCACGTATCAAGCCACAGAATTCCGAAGGTCAATGCGGCGTCGATGGAAGCCTGCGTTTCCTGGGCATTAACTCCCAGCACGGCAAACCCCGATTGCCCCTGGCGCAGTAATCCGCGAGCATAGGTAGGGCCGAAAGATCGCTCCAGGTCCATGGACGAGCTGAGTGGGTCGGCCTTGCACGCGGGGAATCGCCGCTGCAGGACTCGCTGTAGCATTCGTTGATAGGCCAGCCGCGCTGCGCGCTTCGCCGTTGGAGTTCGCCGGTCGCGCTCGCGGCAGATTTCAAGCTTGGTTGGCTTGGATTGTCCGAGGCGCTGAACTGACAAGCGCAGCGTCTCATTCTTCACCTCCGCCTCAATAATGCGGCGAACCACGTTCCGCTCAGCCGACCAAACGTGCAGCAGGCATTTATTGTGCTCACCCGAAATTGAGTATTTGGATTGGGCGAGGTCGAAGATTACCCCGCCATCCTCAATGATGACCGCATCGCAGGCACTGGTCAGGAAATCCTGTAAGGAACGGACGAGAGACTCGGGATTCATAGC
>DASPSE010000082.1:0-5528 GCA_035624085.1 Terriglobales bacterium | reverse complement strand
CGGGGATTCTGCGCGGGGGTGGTGCGGGCGATTGATATCGTCCGGATTGCCCTGGAAGCTTTTGGGCCGCCGATCTACGTGCGCAAGGAGATCGTCCACAACCGCTTTGTGGTGGAGGAGCTGCAGGGCAAGGGAGCTATTTTCGTCGATAGCGTAGACGAAGTTCCCAATGGCGAGCGGGTCATTTACAGCGCGCATGGAGTTTCGCCCGAAGTGCGCGATGCCAGCGAAACGCGTGGCCTGCGAGTGATCGATGCTACTTGCCCGCTGGTGACCAAGGTTCACGTGGAGGCGGTCAAGTTTGCCAAAGAAGGCTATTCGCTGATCCTGATTGGCCATCGGGATCACGACGAGGTGATTGGAACGCTGGGTGAGGCGCCGCTGGTGACGCAGGTGGTGGGGTCGCCAGGACAGGTGGAATCGCTCACTGTGCCTGATCCCAACCGGATCGCTTATCTAACCCAAACTACCCTCAGCCTGGACGAGACTAAGGACATCATTTCGGCTCTGCGCAAGAAGTTTCCCAACATCAAAGGCCCGGCGGCGCAGGACATCTGCTACGCGACGGAAAATCGCCAAACAGCCGTCAAGCAGGTGGCTTCCGAGGCCGACCTGTTGCTCGTGGTCGGCTCGGATAACAGCTCCAATTCCAAACGTTTGACGGAAGTGGCGCGCAACTTAGGGACGAGTTCGCATCTAATTGATAGTTTCCAAGACATCAAGCCGGAGTGGCTGGAGGATGTGAAAACGATCGCTCTGACAGCGGGAGCATCGGCTCCAGAGTGTTTAGTGGAAGAAGTTGTGGAGTTCCTGGGTACCAAGGGTTTTGACAACGTGAGGGAAGTGGAAGTGATGCCCGAAAATGTGCGCTTCGGCTTGCCGCCGGAAATCGTGGAAGCGATTGCCAGCGCCCCGGCAGGAGCGGCTGCGGAGTAAGGACCTACATGGACGATACCTCCCCTTCAATTCCGGCGTCTGCGCCGCAGTTGCACTTCGGAAAGATCGATGACCTGGCCAGCCGCGCGGCTGCGGCGATCGACGGCGCCCGCAAATGCCTATTCTCTCAGCAGCACGAGGAGGGCTACTGGTGTGGCGAGTTGGAAGCCGACACCACTCTGGAGTCCGATTACATTCTGCTGCACACGCTGCTGGGCACGGTCGATCAGGAGCGGTTTCGGAAATGTGCCAACTACATTCTGCGTCACCAGAATGAAGATGGCGGTTGGGGGATCTACGCGGGCGGGCCTTCGAATGTAAGCGCCTCGGTGAAGGCGTATTTCGGCTTGAAGCTGGCTGGATACAAGCCCGAGCATCCGGCGATGGAACGGGCGCGAAAGAAGATCCTGGAACTGGGCGGTGTCACCGAAGTTAACACATTTACGAAAATCTATCTGTGCTTCCTGGGGCAGTACGATTACTTCGCGGTTCCGGCGATCCCGCCGGAGATCGTGCTGTTTCCCGCGTGGTTCTGGTTCAACATCTACGAAATCTCGTCGTGGTCGCGGGCCATTCTGGTGCCGCTTTCGATCTGCTACGCGAAGAAGCCGTTCAAGAAGATTCCAGATGAGATGAAAATCGATGAGCTGTTCGTGGGCGGACGGCACAAATCGCGCATGCACCTGCACTGGTCGAAGAAGCTGGTGTCCTGGCGGAATTTCTTTCTGTGCCTTGACCGTCTGGTGCACTGGTTTGAAACAGTCCATATTCGCCCGCTGCGGTCGATTGCGCTGAAGAAAGCGGAGAAATGGATTCTGGAGCGCTTTGAGATGAGCGATGGTTTGGGCGCGATTTATCCGTCGATGATGAACTCAATCATTGCGCTACGCTGCCTGGGGTATTCAGTGGATGACCCTCAGGTGATTCGGGCGCTGGATGAATTTGAGAAGCTCGGCATCGAAGAAGGCGACACCTTCCGGATGCAGCCTTGTAAGTCGCCGGTGTGGGACACCGGGTATGCGCTTTTTGTGTTGGGTGAGAGTGGGGTGCCCGCGAACGATTCGCGGATGGTCAAATGCGCCGACTGGATTCTGCAGAAACAGGTGCGCACGGCCGGCGATTGGAAGGTGAAGAACAAAAAAGGGCAGCCGGGCGGCTGGTACTTCGAGTTCAACAACGAGTTTTATCCGGACGTGGACGACAGCGCGATGGTGTGCCTGGCGCTGACGCATGCGGAGCATCCGAACGGCCGGTACCAGCGCGAGTCGGTGCAGCGGGCCATCGATTGGATCTTTTCCATGCAGTGCAAGAATGGCGGGTGGGCGTCATTTGATAAGAACAACGACAAGATGGTTTTCCAATACATCCCGTTTGCCGACCACAATGCGATGCTCGATCCGCCGACGGTGGACATTACGGGGCGGATTTTGGAGATGCTGGCGGCATACGGGTACGACCGCAATCATCCGGCGGTTCAGAAGGCGATAAGCTTCCTGCGCGAGGAGCAGGAGCCGGATGGCTCCTGGTTCGGCCGCTGGGGCGTGAATTATATCTATGGCACCATGCTTGTGCTGCGCGGACTGGAAGCGATGGGTGTGGATCACCACGAGCCTTATATCCAGCAAGCGGCGGAGTGGTTGCGCATGATGCAGAATCCCGACGGCGGCTGGGGCGAAAGCTGCGGCTCGTACGACGATCCGACGACCAAAGGCGTGGGGCCGAGCACGCCATCGCAGACCGCTTGGGCGGTGATGGGCTTGCTTGCTGCCAACGACACGCGCAGCGATTGCGTGGCGCGAGGCATTGCCTACCTGCTGCGCACGCAGAAGAAAGACGGCTCCTGGGACGAGCCGTATTTCACGGGCACGGGCTTCCCGCGGGTGTTCTATTTGCTGTATCACATGTACCGGCAGTATTTCCCGCTGATTGCGCTGACGACGTATCAGAAGGTGATAGCGGGAAGGGCGTAGCATTCAGCGCTCAGCCGCCAGCATTCAGCCATTTGGGTTTCTGGTTGAAGCTAGCAGAGGCTTTCTGTGCTGAATGCTGGGTGCCCGAACCGAGGAAGGCTGAAGAATGCCAGTTCCAATTTCGCAGGCGTGGACGGTGGCAACGTACGTCCTGAAGCAAAAGCTTAGGGGACGTAAGCAATATCCGTTGGTGCTGATGCTGGAGCCGCTGTTCCGCTGCAATCTGGCGTGTGCGGGGTGCGGCAAAATCCAGTATCCCGCGCACGTGCTGAAGATGCAGCTCACGCCAGAAGAGTGCTTCCGCGCGGTCGATGAATGTGGCGCACCTACGGTGGCGATTCCCGGGGGCGAGCCGTTGCTCCATCCGCAGATCGGCGAGATTGTTGCCGGCCTAGTGGCCCGCAAAAAGTACATCTATCTTTGTACGAATGCACTGCTTCTTAAACAGAAAATCCATCTTTTCCAGCCCAGCAAATACTTGACCTTCTCGGTTCACATGGATGGGCAGCGGGAGCATCACGATTTTTCGGTGTGCCTGGAAGGCGGGTACGACAAGGCTTTGGAAGGAATCAAAGAAGCCCTGGCTCGAGGTTTCCGCGTCACGACCAACACCACGTTATTCGACGGAGCGGATCCCAAGAGCGTGCGCGCGTTCTTCGATGAAATGATGGATCTCGGCGTGGAAGGCATGATGCTTTCGCCCGGTTATTCGTATGAGAAGGCTCCTGACCAGAATCATTTTCTGGGGCGGGCTCGCACGCGCCGGCTGTTCCGCGGAATATTATCGAATCGCAAGCTGAGCTGGCGGTTCAACATGTCGCCTCTGTTTCTCGAGTTTCTGATGGGCAAGCGCGATTATCCCTGCACACCGTGGGGCATGCCGACGTTCAACGTGTTCGGTTGGCAGAAGCCGTGTTATCTGCTGCAAGATGGTTACGCCGATACCTTCCAGGAGCTGCTGGCGACGACGGAATGGGAGAACTACGGGACGGAATCGGGCAACCCCCAGTGCGCCAATTGCATGGTGCACAGCGGCTACGAAGCGTCGGCGGTGAACGACACGTTCAGCTCGCTGGGCGGCCTGTGGCGCACGGCGAAAGCGATGCTCGCCAACAAGTACAAGGATCCTTCAGCGCTGGCCTTGCTGGAAGAGCCGGTGCGGCCAGTGCATTCCTTCAATCCTCTGGTGCAGATCGAGACGCCTGCGCGCGAGGAGACAGCAGTTTGAGTGGCAGAGAAGCAGGCCGGACCGGATCAAGCTCGCCCACTGTTCCCACCGATCCAGATGTGCTGGAAGTCGTTCCGGGCGCAGAACGGGAGAAACTGCAAGGGTGGGTGCCTGAGGTGGCGACTTCTGAAGAACTACTTTCCGCACTGGAGGAGGCGTTCGGCTACCGTGGAGATGTTCTGATCACGCGCAGGGACGGCAGCAAGATCGAAGGTTACATTTTCGATCGCCGCAAAGGACCTACTTTGGCAGACTCTTACGTGAGGTTGTTGCCGAAAGACGGCGGCGGGAAGATATCTATTGCGTATTCCGATGTCGCAGCATTGGCGTTTACGGGACGTGATATGGCGGCTGGCAAGAGCTGGGAAGCCTGGGTGCGGCAGTATTGGGAGAAAAAGTCTGCCGGTGAAAGCGTTTCGCTGCAGCCGGAGAAGCTGGAGTAGGAGCTTTCAGCTCTCAGCTGTCAGCTTCAGCAACGAGGCGCTGGCTGAAAGCTGACAGCTGATAGCTCGTATGCTGGCTTTTGTCACCGGCGCGACGGGATTCGTGGGCAGCCACGTGGCCCGCGTTTTGGCGGAGCAGGGCGCTGACCTGCGGCTGCTGGTTCGCGCCAGCAGCAATCCCTCGAACATCGAGGATCTGGAGGCGGAACGAGTTGTTGGCGATCTGTGCGAACCGGCGTCGCTCGAAAAAGCAATGTCCGGATGCGAGGTTGCGTTCCACGTGGCGGCCGACTATCGGTTGTGGGTGCGAGATCCGGAGCAGATGTACCGGGCCAACGTCGAAGGTACGAAGGCGATTCTGAGCGCGGCGAAAAAGAATGGCGTGCGGCGGGTGGTGTACACGTCGAGCGTAGCAACAATGGGTTTTACTTCGAACGGCCATCCGGCAGACGAGAATTCCCCAGTTTCGCTCGCAAACATGATCGGCCCGTATAAACGATCGAAGTTTATGGCAGAGCAGGTCGCGCTGGAAGCGGGACGACGCGGGATGGATGTGGTCGTGGTGAATCCCACGACGCCGGTGGGGGAACGGGATATTAAACCGACGCCGACCGGGCGGATCATCGTAGATTTTTTGAAGAAGAAATTCCCAGCTTACGTGGACACCGGGCTGAACCTGGTGGATGTGCGAGAGTGCGCACGCGGACATGTGGCGGCGCTCGAGAAAGGCAGAAGTGGGGAACGTTATATTTTGGGAGGCGAGAACCTCACGTTGAAGCAGATTTTGGACAAGTTGGCCGCGATCACCGGACTGCCTTCGCCAAAAGTGAAAGTGCCATACGTAATGGCGCTGGCGACTGGGGTGGTGGACGAAATCGTGACTGGCAGAATTCTCGGCCGGGAGCCGCGGGCGACGATCGATGCGGTGCGCATGGGACGCAAGAAAATGTT
>DASPSE010000074.1:0-3334 GCA_035624085.1 Terriglobales bacterium | reverse complement strand
TCAGAACTCTGCGATCGTTCACGCAGATTCGAACCGCCGCTTCACTTACGGCCAATTGGCCAGCAAGGCCGCCGCGTTTCCAATGCCGACCGATCCACCTTTGAAACAGGCCAAGGATTACCAGATTGTCGGCAAGCCAGTGCCGAGGCTCGATGTTCCTTCCAAGGTCGACGCCACCGCAGAATACGGAATTGATTTCCGGCTGCCCGGCATGAAGTACGCAGTGCTGGCGCGGTGTCCGGTGTTTGGAGGTAAGGTTGCAAACTTCGATGACAAGGATGCCAAGAGGATTCCGGGTGTTGGCTATGCCGGAAAAATCGGGGACTCCGCAGTCGCCGTTGTAGCTGATAGTGTTTGGGGCGCGATGGAAGGCCGCCGCCTGCTGAACATTCAGTGGGACGAGGGCCCGAATAAAGACCTGAATTCAGCCGCGATCTATGACTTACTGAAGAAATCCGCCTCTGGCAAAGCCGCGACGCTGTATTCGACTGGCGATGTTTCGAAAGTTAACGGGCGCCGCATTGAAACTTCATATCAACTGCCGTTCATGGCGCACGCGCCGATGGAACCGGGTAACTGCACGGCGCAGTTTCGTGGATCGAGTTGCGAACTGTGGGCTCCGACCCAGGTGCCGCAAGACATTCGCGATTCCGTCGCACAAGCTATTGGACTGGCTCCCGATCAAGTGAAAGTTAACGTCACGCTGATGGGAGGAGGGTTCGGCCGCCGCCTCGAGCATGATTATGGAGTTGAGGCGGCGCTGGTCTCGAAAGCGGCGAACATTCCAGTGAAAGTGATCTGGACTCGCGAAGATGACATGCGGAACTCCACATATCGTCCAGCGAGTTATCACCAGCTCGGTGCTGTGCTCGATGGCGCGGGCTGGCCGGTTGCTTTCTCCCACCGGATTGTTTCGCCATCGATCAGCGCTCAGAAGGGATCTCCGGGAGATGGTGGAATTGACCCCGATTTGAAAGATGAGGCTGGCCTGGTTTATTCATTCCCTAACGCTCTGCTGGAATATGTGGACGTACAAACTCCCGTTCCTCTCGGGTGGATGCGTTCGGTCTATGCACTGCAAGCGGCTTTTGCCAGCGAGTCGTTCATCGATGAACTCGCCGCAGCGGCTCGAAAAGATCCACTGGAATATCGCTTGCATCTGCTGGCAAAAGATGAAGACATCAAGTATTTCGATACCACATGGCGGACTGCGCGTATGCGCGGCGTGCTGCAGTTAGCTGCGGACAAGGCCGGCCGGGGGAAGCCGCTACCGGCCGGTCACTATCGCGGAATCGCGTGCTTTGCCTGTTTCAGTTCGTACATGGCCGAGGTAGTCGAAATCTCAATGGAGGACGATCAACCGCGGGTGCATCGCGTGGTTGCGGCGATCGATTGCGGCCAGGTCGTCAATCCCAACATTCTTGAGCAGCAGATCCAGGGCGGAGTCATCTACGCGCTGACCAATGCTCTGCGCGGCCAGATCACCATCGATAAAGGACGCGTGGTGCAGGGCAACTTCGATGACTACGCTCCTATTCGCATGAATGAAGCTCCGCTGGTGGAAGCTTATTTTATGCCCAGCGCGGAGGCCCCGACCGGTGCGGGAGAGCCTCCAGTGCCTCCGTTAGCACCTGCACTCTGCAACGCCATCTACGCAGCGACAAAGAAGCGAATCCGGGCATTGCCGATTGTGAGCTGATCAAATTCTTCTCATCGAATCTGCAGTCCCTGTATTGTTGTCATCCCGAGCGGAGCGAGCGATCTGTAGTTTGTGTGCCCTCACAACAAATTCTCGATCTAACGGGCTGCGTAAAAACTATTCGCGGTGGATAGCCTTTTGTGGCACGAGAACGTACGGGCGCGACGGTCAGCAGAAGAGCTTATGGCATTTCCGCGCCTTCGTGGAGAGTTCATGGAGCGGGTCTCACGATACCAGTTTAGGATTTCTGCCTCTCCCGACGCAGTAACGGGATGAGCACGAAAACGAGCATGGATAACGGAAGCGAAGACCCGATTAGCGTGCACCACAGAATTGGCCGCGGCACGAGCCACGCAGTAAGCCCGTCAGCCATCGCAGTTACCACCAGCACGATCGCAGCCGGTATCAGCCACGACTTATGAACTTGCAGTGCAGTCAGCATCATCCCTGCCTCAAGCTTTTGACATCGATTGCCGGCTATATGCCTTGTACTCCTCCCGGATATTAACCTAACAGGCTGCACAAAAGCTATTCCCGGTGCACAGCCTTGTGTGATACGAGAAGGCATGCGCGGAGCCGACCAGCAGCAGAATCACGTCTTCAGTTATTTATCCCCGGAGGAGCGAGTGCGGAAGGACCATCCGCTGCTGCTGTTCCGCTGGTTCGTGGGGCTGAACGCAGATGATGATGTATGGGACCCGACCGTCTTTACCAAGAATCGCGACCGATTGCTGGAAGCGACGTGGCCAAGGAGCTCCTGGCGATCTTCACCTTTGCCTGCGCCGCCTACAACCTGGTGCGCCTGCGCAACCTGACCGCCCCAGTTCCGGCGGTGTAAGTCGGCGCTGAGGTGTGTCTGAAAGAGCCTGGAGTGACACTCCGGGACACCCAAGACACCGAAAATCAGATCACTCGACATTGCAAAAGATGAAAAACAGAAAGAAAAACAGGCTACAAATCAATTTTTCCGCAGCCTGCTAAGGCTCTGACTTGACGGCGACCCTGTCACGCGCCACAATCAACATTGCGAGGTGATCATGCTGGCTTATATATTCGTGCTGCTTGCGGTAGCGGTTCGGTTTCTGCCTCATCCCTGGATGTTTACGCCAGTAGTGGGATCGCTGTTGTTTTTTGGCGCCCGCGGATCGCGCCGCCAGCTTTGGATCCCGCTGGCCTTGCTCGCCGCCTCGGACGTGGTTCTGACCAAGCTGGTCTACGCTTTCCCGTTCGGCTGGGATTATCTGGTGACGTGGGCGTGGTACGGAGCGATCTTGTGGCTCGGCACGAATCTGCGCACTAACGCAAAACCACTCCGCGTTATTGCAGCAGCCCTCGCCAGCTCGGTTTCGTTCTTCCTCTTAAGCAACTTCACCACCTGGGCCTATTGGAACATGTATCCAAAGAACGTGAAAGGCCTGGAAATGGCCTACGCAGCGGGCCTGCCGTTCTTCCGTCACGCGGTTGAAGGAGACTTGCTGTTTACCATCGCGATGTTCGCCACCCCCGTGGCTCTGCACGTGTTCGGCGATGCATTCCGCAAGCACGCCGATCACACCGCAGCTGCGTAGCTGCCCTCATGCGCAAGATTCCAGACTCTCCGTTAGCTCGACCCCTGATTTTCGCAGCTCTGCCATA
>DASPSE010000072.1:0-8481 GCA_035624085.1 Terriglobales bacterium | reverse complement strand
CAGCGGTGGTACCATTTCGTCGATGTCGCTCCCCCCGTCCCATAGCGACTTCCTGGTGGTTGGGGCCGGGATAGCTGGCCTACGCGCCGCAATCGAACTGGCTTCCGCAGGCACGGTGCTGGTTTTGGCCAAGCGGGGAGTCAGCGATTCCAGCACTCCATGGGCGCAGGGCGGGATCGCGGCTGCCCTTAGTGATGAAGACGAAATCAGCTTGCATCTGCAGGACACTTTGCAGGCTGGAGAAGGCCTCTGCAACCCGGAGGCTGCTAGATTCCTGGTGGAGGACGCTCCGGAGCGGATTGAAGAACTGATCCGTTGGGGAACGGAGTTTGATCGCCACGGTAGCAAACTGACTTTCGGCAGGGAGGCCGCGCACAGCCACAACCGTGTTCTGCACGCTCACGGCGATTCCACCGGTCGCGAAATTCTTCACGTACTGCTCGCCAAAGCAAAAGCTCTAAAGCACATCTCTATTCGCGAGTCCGAATTTTCCACGGATCTGCTCGTGGAGAGCGGGCGCGTGTGCGGCATCCGCGTGATGGACGAGCGAGGTGAGCAGCATCAGCTGGCCGCTTCCGCCGTATTGCTGGCCACTGGCGGGTTGGGGCAGCTCTATCGCAATACCACGAATCCCAGTGTCGCGACCGGGGACGGTGTAGCCATGGCATTCCGGGCCGGCACCGAGATCAGTGACATGGAGTTCGTTCAATTCCATCCCACCGCCCTGTTCTTGAAGAATGCTCCCCGATTCTTACTTGCAGAGACGTTGCGCGGCGAAGGCGCTTATCTGCGCAACCTGGAGATGCACCGCTTCATGCCGAAGTACCATCCCCTGGGCGAGTTGGCCCCGCGAGACGTGGTAGCACGCGCCATTGTGCACGAACTCGAGGTTAGCCGCGCCAAAGAGCCTGTCGCTTACCTCGATCTCACTCACCGAAACCCCGATCGCGTTATGGCGCGCTTCCCGCGGATCCGTGCCACCTGCATGCAGTACAACATCGACATCAGTACCGATCTGATTCCGGTTCGTCCAGCGGCACACTATGCCATGGGTGGCGTCCGCTCGGATTTGCAGGGACGCACGTCCCTGCCGGGGTTCTACGTGGCCGGAGAAGTAGCGGTGACGGGTGCGCACGGGGCGAATCGGTGGGCCAGCAATGCCCTGCTCGAAGGATTAGTTTTTGGCGCTAGGGCCGGCACCGCCATGCGAGATGAACTACGTCATGTTGTGCATAAACGTGACAAGCAACAAAGAGCTGCCTCCAATGGACCCGTCAACGCCACCACCGAGCAAACGATTGCAGAGATTCAGGATTTGATGTGGCAGGACGTCGGCATCGTAAGGACCGGCATAGGAATGAAACGAGCAATCGAGCACCTGAACATGATTTCTCCCCGCGTGGCGCATCCGCAGAGCCAGCGTGGCTACGAAGCGCGAAACCTCCACATCGTCGGATCGCTCGTGGCGCGGTCTGCGTTGGCGCGCGAGGAAAGCCGCGGTGCCCACTACCGGACCGATTTCCCCACCCATAATGATGCCAAATTCCTGAAGCATTCGGTTATCAAGGGTGATTCGATCCGGTTTGTTTAAAAACGCAACCACTGAGGGCACAGAGCTCACAGAGGCGGTTCTTCTGTGGTTTAAGCTTTTTTTGGCGCCACCACCGACGCCACCACCGAGATGAGCAGCACTCCAGCCACCACTGCCAGCGCCGTGCCGGTTGAAATCCGGTAGTAATCGGACACCAACATCTTTGCCCCAATGAAAATTAAAACTACAGAAAGGCCATAATGCAGGTAATGAAAAATCTCCATGATCGAGGCTAGAACGAAGAAGAGGGAGCGTAATCCCAGAACCGCAAACACATTCGAGGTGTAAACGATAAAGACCTTGAGCGTGATGGCCAGTACCGCGGGGATGGAATCTGTGGCGAACAGCAAATCGGTCGTCTCGACGACCAGTAGCACGATGACCAGCGGGGTCGCATATAGTCTGGCCCGTCGGATGAAGAACGCTTCTCCTTCATAGTTCTCGGTCACCGGGACCCATCGGCGAAACAGTCGCAGCACGGGATTTTTCTCCGGCTCTAGTCCCACTTCCTCCTTACGGAATAGCTGAACCCCGCTATATACAAGGAAGGCTCCAAAGGCATAAATGATCCAATGAAAGGTCTGAATCAGAGTGATTCCGAGCACAATGAAAGCGCCGCGCATCACTAATGCGCCGATGATGCCCCAGAACAACACTTTGTGCTGAAATTCCGCGGGGACTCGAAAGTAACGAAAAATTACTAGAAATAAAAACAGATTATCGACGCTGAGCGAGAGTTCAACGATGTAACCGGCGGTGAATTCGAGTGCCGAGTCGCGTCCGCGCCAGAAATAAACCATTACTGCGAAAGCAGCCGCCAGGCTGATCCACGTCAGGCTCCAAGCTAGCGCTTGACGCAACTTGACCTCATGCGCTGGCCGGTTGAAGATCCAGAGATCGACCGCCAGCATCCCGAGCACAAAGAGATTGAAAAGAATCCAGAACAGTAGCAATAGAGGCCCCAGGAAAGGTGCTGCCCAAGTTTCAACTCAAGGCTTTCCTTCGCGAACTTCAACAATTCTCGGCGTCCTGTGCGGTAAAACGCTCTTAACTGCCAGGAACGCGATGGATCGCGAAGGGCGCAAAGTACCCGGCAACTGAAAATCGGCAATCTAAGCTCAATCCGGTCTTCCCAGCTTTCCTTGCTGCCACGCGTCCCACATTCCGAATGTCTTCATCAATTCATCAAGTTGGGTCTCATGCATGGTCTGCTCAATCTGCGCGTGCGTGAGCCGTGGCCCGATTCGCTCAGGGTCGTCCGCTATACCGAAGGCCACAGCCGCAGCCTCGGCTACGTGTTTCTTGAGCTGCGGCATATCCACCTTGTCGAAAGTGTCCGACGAGGCGTGATAGTTGATCAGGTAGTTGGCTTCCTGCTGGTTCGCCACCAGAGTAGGCACACCCTCCAGCATGAAATCGAAATGATCCGTTCCCCACTCGGCATCGGTCGTGAGCGTGGTAGCCCCAAAATCCTTCAGCGGGGCAACCAGGTTGGTGGCTGCAGGAAGGACATCTTTGCGGCCGCCGAGCGAGAACCCCGTGACTTTCCCCGTTCCAGAATCAAAGATCAGCACCCCTGCTGCCTTATCCAGTTCTTTGCGGTGCGCGAGAACATAGGCATGTGATCCCAGCAAACCTTCTTCTTCTCCGGAAAAAAGAATGAAGCGAACGCTGCGGCGAGGGCGCACTCCGGCGGCTTTGATTGCGCGCAGAGCGTCGACCACCAAGGCCGCGTTGCACCCGTTATCGAGCGCACCTGTTCCCAGTTCCCATGAGTCCAGATGCGCGCCCAGCACCACAAACTCGTCAGGCTTCTCACCGCCGCGCAACTCCGCGATCACGTTCGCTGCCTGGATTGCTCCGCCAACCTGATTCGGAATCGAGAGGTCCGCATAAAGCTTTTGGCCCGAAGCGATGAGCCGCGCCATTCGGGCCGCATCCTCGCGCGCCACCAGCACCATCGGAAGCCGGTCGATTTCCCCGGCTAGAGAATTGGTATGACGATAGAGCAAGTCATGTGGGCGAGTGGATTGAAACGCGATGGCCAGAGCTTTTCCACGGACCGCCCGGTCAATAATCCCTGGCGCATTCAGGTATTCAGCAAATAAGTCATCCCAGGTTTTCATCTCTTCGGAGTGCACCAGCAAAATCGCACCGATGAAATTCCCAGCCTTGGCGAAATCTTCAGAAGTGGCAGCACCTACATCGATCACTCGCACGTGATGCTGCGCGGCCAGCGCCGGCGCCCAGGCAAGTGAGATAGCCCGGACACTGAACTTCTCCGGCGCAACAACGTTCATTTGCGTGGCGCCTTCGGCCCAGGACGCGGAAATCGTAAAATTCTCCGTGTGAACGCTGTCCGCTCCCGCGGCTTTAAAGACCTCTACGCCCCAATCGACTGCCTTCTGCATCGCCGGCGTGCCCGGAACCCGGCCTCCGATCTGATCAGTCAGACGTTCCAGATTCGCCTCCAGCGGCGAAGGCTTCAGAGCTTCAGTGATGATGCGGTCGGCGGCGTCTTGCCCAAAGGCTGCAGTCAGGAACAACACACCGAGAAAGGCAATCAATGTAGTTTTTTTCATAACGCCGCATTAGAAATGAAAACGGCCAAAAGAGGAAGTCCCAACGACTACTTCGCAATCGGCAAGTGTCTCAGCCAGTAGCTACTAGCTCCTAGCTCCTAGCGCTAGCTACTACACTTGTCATTCCGAGCCGCTTACAGCCGCGCAAGGCGTGGCGAAAGCGCGTCGAGGAATCTGCAGTTACATTGGGTGCCCGTTCTAACGGAGCGCTCCTCGCGACGTTAAGTTCGGGTACGCATGCCCATAGTCTTGTCATTCCGAATGCGCTTTAGCGCTGAGGAATCTGCTGTTCTGTGGATCAAGAAGCAGATTCCTCGTCGCTGCGCAAGGTCGGCTCGGGCGGGCATCCTGCCGTTGACACCCCGGCGCTGCGAAGTCCTAGGGCACCCAATCCGCAATAAAAATATTCGTCTCGTGTGGCGCTTTGGCGTTGCGGTTCGAGGCCCAGACCAGCTTCTTGCCATCGGGACTGAACATCGGGAAGCCGTCGAAGCCGGGGCTATAGGTGATTCGCTCCAGATTGCTGCCATCGACGTTGATTGCATAAAGCTCAAAATTCCCCATGCCGCCGGTCGAGCCTTGATTGGACGAAAAAATAATCCGCCTGCCATCGGGAAAGAACGCTGGCGCAAAACTGGCAGCGTTCAGGTGGGTGATCTGTCGCTTCTCGCTGCCGTCGGCCTTCATGATCCACAACTCCAGCGTGGTCGGCCGGATGAAACCTTGTGCCAGCAGTTCCTTGTAATCGTTGATTTCTTTTTCTGTCGTCGGGTGATAAGCACGGTAGACAATCCATTTGCGGTCAGGCGAGTAAAACGGTCCGCCATCGTATCCGAGTTCATGAGTGAGCTGCTTCACGTGCTTGCCGTTGGCGTCCATCGAATAAATGTCGAGATCGCCGTTGCGGGTCGAGGTGAAAACAATTTTCTTACCGTCGACGGAAATCGTGGCCTCGGCATCGTAGCCCGGCGTGTGTGTTAGTTGCTTGAGATCGGAGCCGTCGGGATTGGCGGTGAAAATGTCATAGCCGGAGTAAACGGCCCAGACGTATCCCTTGGAATAATCGGGACGCGGCGGGCATTGCGGATCGGCGAGATGAGTGGAGGAGTAAAGAATCTTCTTGCCGTCAGGATAGAAGTATCCGCAGGTGGTGCGGCCTTTGCCGGTTGAGACCATGTGCACGTCGGAGCCGTCAATGTTCATGGTGAACATCTGGTCGCATTTCAAGTCGTCGCGGGTGGATTGGAAGATGAGTTTCTTGCCGTCGGCGGAGAAGTAGGCTTCCGCGTTCTGCCCGCCAAAAGTGAGCTGGCGCACGTTGCGCAGATGCTTCTCCTGCGGAGTGGCGAGATCGGTGGTTTGCGTCCACGCGAGCGAAGCCGAGAGTAATAGAAAGACGAAGATTTTCATGTACGTGGAATTCTCGCAGCAAAGGTAAGAAAATTCAAAATCGCTACTAGCTGCCAGCTCCTAGCCCCTAGCTACCGCTTTGTCGTTCCGAGCCGTCCGCAGCCACTCGCAGCGCGGCGAAGGTACTACATCCACCGTCGGTGGCGTGAAAGTTACAATCAGAGCTGTGGCCGAACTCGCGGTTTATGAGACTTACGAGGATATCTTTCAGCGCAAGAGCACGCTCGCAGAGCTGATAGGTGACCTTAGCTTATTTTCCGAATCGTCGGTGCTCTGGGTATGCGCCTCCATCGTCACCGGCGTGCAGCTCTGGGACAGCATCGATGCGGAGCCGGAAGTGTACGCCCAGTTCCTCCGTGTCTTCTTCGACGACGAAATCCGATTTCGCTTGGTGGCGGGATATTGGAGCTCCCCGAGGAGGATTCTGTTTCATCGTCGGCAGGTTCTGCTGATTTCGAAACTCGCGCTGTTGCACTGTCCCGGGTATGGGTTGGATGCCCGCCTGAGTGGAAGGCGGTTCGGCCCAGTTCTGCTAAAGGCCAACGACCAGTTCGACTATGGCCTTCTGCCCAGGACAGGTGCCACTTTCGAAGCACGGGAGGACTATGCAAGGCTCATCACGGAAATGATCGCCGTAGAGGAAAGTTCGTCCCCAACTGTGTCCCACCTCATGACGCGCAATCATCTAATGCTAACTCGGTTCGCCGACGATTTGCGGGCGGATCCGCGATTCGTGGACATCGCCGGGGAATACCAGAGGCATACCCGCTTATCAATCACGGAGCTGGAGGGACTGGTTTTCAGTGTGCATGCCCGATTCGGGAAGGGGCTAGTGCGGCAGGCCTACAAGGACCCTGGAGTTCTTCCCCTGAAAGAATCTAATTTTTCCGCAACGGCGATTCCTTACGAAAAGGTGCGTCGCTTTCTAGACTCGGTCTCCAACTGGCCGTCCGAAATGTCGGACGAGCTGCGCCAACGAGACGAAGGTCCCAACGACGTTACGATCTTCAGGATGTTCCCTATGATCCGCCAATATTACAACCTGCACCTGACAACAGCATGGTTCGGCCTTCTGATGATGGATAACCGCTTCCTCCTCGAGAAGGGCCTTACGGGACCTTATTGGCACGCCAGCAAGGTAGCTGGTGGAAAGCTTCGAGTGTTCTGGGGAGTGGTGTTCGAGCGATACGTGAACGAGTTGCTTGCGCAATCATGCGCAGGCACGGCGGCGAAGTTTATTCCCGACCCGAGGCCTGTGGAGGACCCGGCCAAGCAGATTTGCGATGGCATTGTCGTTTCCGGGGACTCGGTTGTCCTGCTGGAGTACAAGTCGAGCATGTTCCGCGCTGACACAAAATATCGCGGTGATCATCAGGTGCTTGCCGGGGAAATCGAAAACAAGCCCGTGCGCGATCAGGACGCCCATCAGAGAAAAGGTGTTGAGCAACTGGCGGGAGCGATTAAGGGGCTGTTCGGTAAGACTGGTCGGGTTACTCCTTCAGGACTCGAGACTTCGGGGGTCCGCACGGTTTATCCGTACCTAGTAACCCTCGACACCGTAGGCGGCACACTCGGGATGTCAGCGTTCCTTAACACATACCTGAAGGAGTATTTGAACAGGAATTCATTTGAAGCAGAGATAAGGCCGCTGTTCTGCTCAAGCATAGCGGAGCTTGAGGACAAGAGCGGCTATTTTGCAGCGCGCACCTTACCGCAAATCCTGGAAATGTGGTTCGGGTTCGACCCTTCTCTACTGGCTCCCCTGGGAACTGTCCATGTGCCGCCGCAGGATTGGCGGGGCAACGGGTGGTTGGCTAAGGAGTGGGATTCAATTTTTAGAGAAATGACCGCCGTACTCTACCCGGGAATCGATCCCGGGCCAGGAATGGCTGAGGCGATGAGACGCAGACGGAAAAGCGCTGGCCTCTGAGGAGCGGGATCTGCCGCCTCGCATCGCGACAGGAGGGTCTACTGCGTCGTTAAGCGCTTAGGCTCAAGTTCACCTCGCTCCTTTACTCAACCGGCATCGCCTGCAATCGCGTTGCCGAGGCCCAAGTTACCTTAGCCGCTTTTAACCGAATTTTAACCTCGCTTTAACAGTGCTGTAATACTTCAGCGATAACTTCCGTTTCCGCACCGACGAAAATTTGGGGTGTTTAATAGGGGGCGTGGCGAGAACAAGATAATCGAGAGTGGGTCGGAACAAAGGCTGGTGGGATTGTCGCGGCCGTAACCAGCTGAATCTACCGCACTTAATAACAGGGATTGCATGCGCCAACATGCAACCCCTGATGATCGACGGAGCATTCCGATGCGTAGACCATCGGGTCAGCCCCATTCGCATTTTCGGGGCAAGACAATAAAACAGCACCGCCCTCGTGTCAAGCCCGTATCTTCGGGTCGGGGTCGAGGGGTCGCCGGCCGCTTGGCACCGATAAACGGTTGCGTAAGGCAGGTTCGCGAGAGCCTTGAAGCTGGCCTGCCCGATCTTTCGCGTATCATTTTCCTCCTGCTGCGCTTCTCGCTCGACGTCGTCGCCGCCGGTTGGATACTCTACTTTGCGTTCATCAGGCATTTTCACCCGCAGGGGTTCCACGAGCTCATCCTGACGGCGTTTGCGGCCATTTTCGTCCTGTTTCATCTGGCGCAAATTCTGAGGAAAAACTCGATGTGAGCCGGTGTTGGCGGCCTGTATGTGGAAGCCGCAGGCTCTTGGCTTAGGCAGCCTGCCTTGGTGTTAAGTTCCTGCTATACAGTTTTTCCGGAAATGCTCCAAAATCGCTTCCGCTTGCCCGCGAGTCACGACTGCCGACAGCGCCGCAGCATCTGCTTGTTTCACCGCCTGTACGCTGCCGAAATGTTCCAGCAGGCGTCGAGTGGTGCGCGTGCCCACGCCAG
>DASPSE010000054.1:0-4698 GCA_035624085.1 Terriglobales bacterium | reverse complement strand
AAAATCGTGGCTTCGGCGTCGCGGCTCGTGGTTATCATCGCTGACTCCAGCAAGCAAGTTCAGGTTCTGGGCAAGTTCCCCTTGCCGGTGGAGGTCATACCGTTTGCCCAGGCCTTGATCGCAAGAAAGATCGAGGCATTGGGAGCGAGGGTGGAACTTCGCCAAGTCACTGACGGGAAGCCGTTTATTACTGATGAAGGTCACCACATCCTCGATTGCCACTTCGGCCAAATCCCCGACCCTCCGGCGCTGGCGCGCAAGCTCGAAGCGATGCCTGGCATCGTCGAGCACGGCTTATTCATTGGCATGGCGAATGTGGTGCTGGTTGCGAAGGGCACTGAGGTTCAGGAGTTGCATCGTGGTGGCGCTTCCGGTCGTGAATAAGGCGCGCAGTTCTAGCCAAGGTGGTCAGGTTCTCCATGCTATAATTTTTCATCCCACTCGCCCGGTAAGTGGCCGGAGGATTGTATCGACAAGCGTTTTATTCGCATCAACGAACGCATTCGCGCGCGGGAAGTCCGCGTAATCGGCGATGAGGGCCAGCAGATCGGCATCCTGCCTCCCTACGAAGCGCTCAAATTAGCCCGAGAGAAAAATCTGGATCTGGTGGAGGTTTCGCCGACTGCACAGCCTCCCGTATGCCGCATCATGGACTACGGGAAATACCTCTACCAGCAGGAAAAGAAAGAACGGGAGGCGAAGAAGCATCAGAAGACGATCACGGTCAAGGAAGTAAAGTTCCGTATCAACGTGGATGACCACGATTACGAGACCAAGAAGAATCACGTGATTCGTTTTTTGGAAGACGGAGACAAGGTCAAAGCGACGATTTTCTTTCGCGGACGCGAGATGACGCGCACCGGGCTGGGACGAGAAATCCTTGAGCGGCTTATCAAGGATGTCGAGCAGAAGGGAATGGTGGAGTTCCGTCCGCGCCAGGAAGGCAACACGCTGCACGCGATCCTGGCACCCAAGAAAGAAGGCGGGCCAAAACCGCAACCTGCTCAGGCGCAGCAGAATCGCGTAAAGGAAGCGTAGGGAAAGCAGTACGTAGCAATTAGCATTTGGCACTTGGCCATCGAAGTTTCGCGTCGATTCCCGGAAGATATCCTGCTCGACCGAATGCTAAGTGCCAACTGCCAATTGCTGATTGAGGACTTATGCCCAAACTAAAAACTCATAAAGGCGCGGCCAAGCGCTTTAAGAAAACTGCAACTGGAAAGGTGAAACGGCATCATTCGTTCTTGCGACACATGTTGACGTCGAAATCGCATAAGCGCAAAAAGAAACTGAGCGAGGCAGTTCTGGTAAGCCCCGCCGACACTCCGAAAGTCAAGAGAATGATTCCGTATTAGACGGACGATGGAGGACGGGCGTCCGCGCCCGTCTGCCGCCGCTCAATGAGCGGCCCGGGCGTGTGAAGAGGTGATCAGACTTCGCGTCTCCTACCTCCAGCCGCCGTAAATTGAAAGCAAAAAGGAGCCAATCATGCCTCGTGTAAAACGTGGAACCAAGCGCCACGCCAAACGCAAGAAGATTCTCGATCGCGCAAGCGGCTATTTCTTGACTAAATCCAAGCTGTACCGCTCGGCCAAAGAGGCGGTAGAGCGTGGGCTGAAGTTTGCCTACTCGGGACGCAAGCAACGCAAACGCCAGTTTCGCTCGCTGTGGATTGTGCGCATCGGCGCTGCCGCCAGGCTCAACGGCCTCAGCTACAATCAATTGATTCACGGCCTGAAAAAGAGCGGTGTGGAGCTGGATCGGAAGATTTTGGCCGATCTCGCGGTGAACGATGCCGCAGCCTTTAAGAGCCTCGCCGAGCAGGCCAGAGGCGCTCTCGGCGGGGCCGCGTAAAACCAGCCTTTAGCAATTAGCATTTCGCACTTAGCCATTCCCAATTGTGGGAAGGGCACGACTTTAGTCGTGTTTGTCACATTTGTCATTCCGAGCCGCTCGTAGCCGCGCTTAAGCGGCGAGAGCGTGTCGAGGAATCTGCAGTTCTCTAGAAATGCAGATCCCTCGACTGCGCTGCCGGTTCGCAGACCGAACCGGCGTGCTCGCTCGGGATGACAACAAACTGAATAATGCTTGTCATTCCGAGCGCAGAGTGATCTTGCATCGTGCAAGATCACTCGAAGTCGAGGAACCTGCTTTTAGCCGCAACGCGGCGTAAGAATCCAGCCCACGGCGTCAGCCGTGGGTAAGCTCAACAAACGAGATCCAGCCCCGTAGGGGCGAAAGAAATGGCATACACCGTTCCCAAATTGAAGGATTACTCGGCGGAGACGTTGGATAAAGCCTTCACATCGGCCCGTGACGCTTTTAGCGAAGAAAACACACAGGCGTCCGATCCGGCTCGATTGAAGGCGCACCGTGACCGTTGGCTCGCGCGCAAGAATGGCATTTTGACGCAGATTCGCGAACTGTGGTTGAACCAAGCGACCGGGGAGGCAAGGGCTGAGGTCGGCAAGCGCTTCAACGGGCTCAAGGGCCACATCGAAGGATTACTTGAAAGTCATACTCTTCACCTGGCATTTCGGGAGTTGGAGAAAGGGCTTGGCAAGAGAGCCGGCAAACTCGGCGAAGATAAGCGAGCTGAAGCTGCCTCCCTCGACATCACCCTCCCCGGCATTTCGCGTCCCATCGGCGTTGAGCACCCTGTCATCAAAGCGAGCAACGAAATGGTCGGCGTTTTCCGGAATCTCGGATTTTCCGTGCAGGAAGGCCCGGAGATCGAGACCGACTACTACAATTTCGAGGCGCTGAATTTTCCGCCGAATCATCCGGCGCGCGACACACAGGACACCTTGTTCATTGCGAACCAGCGGTCCAAGCCATTGCGGGAGCAGTTGTTGCTGCGCACGCACACTTCTCCTGTGCAGATTCGAACCATGGAGAAGGTGAAACCGCCGATCCGCATTGTGATTCCGGGCAAGGTTTATCGGAACGATCCGCCGGACGCGAGCCATTCACCCATGTTTCACCAGATCGAGGGTCTGGCCGTCGATACGAACATTACCTTCGGCGACCTCAAAGGCACGCTCGATCACGCCATGAAAGCGTTTTTCGGATCGAATGTGAAGACCAGCTTTCGTCCGTCGTTCTTCCCTTTCACCGAGCCAAGCGCAGAATTGCTGGTGAGTTGTTTCATCTGTGGGGGCAGTGGAAAACGTGGCAGTGAGCCGTGTCGTCCGTGCAAGCAAACGGGATGGATTGAGATTCTCGGCTGTGGCATGGTCGATCCTAATGTGTTCGAGTTCGTGAAGGACAATGGCTATGACCCAAGTAAGGTTTCGGGGTTTGCCTTTGGCATGGGTGCGGACCGGATCGCGCTGCTGAAGTACGGTGTAGATGATCTGCAGTTGTTCTTTCAGAACGATGTGAGATTTTTGCGGCAGTTTGCTTGAGGAGCTGCTAGCTTCTAGCTCCTGGCTAAGTGGGTAGCTAGCTGCTAGTAGCCAGTAGCTAGAAGCTGCGAATGAAATTCTCTGCTCAATGGATCCGTGATTTCGTCGATACGCCGGTGGACAATCGCCGCCTCGCTGAAGATTTGACTTCGGTGGGGATGGGAGTTGAGGGCGTCATCGGCGAAGGCGAAAACACCGTCTTCGAGATGGAGATCGGTACTAATCGGCCCGACGCCATGAATCATTACGGCGTCGCGAGGGAAGCTTCAGCGATCTACGATGTGCCGCTGAAGCCGATTGAGCCGAAGCTGCCGCAGCCTAGCGGCCATGGACACTTCCCCGTTGAGATTGCAGATGCGGAAGGTTGTGCGCGGTTCTCAGCACGAATACTCCGCAACGTCAGCGTAAAACCGTCACCGGCGAAAGTCGCGAAGCGGTTGGCGCGGCTCGATCAGCGGCCCATCAACAACGCCGTCGATGCTACGAACTACACGCTCTGGGAAATGGGCAAGCCCACGCACGTCTTCGATCTTGATCTGCTCGAAGGCGGGAAGATTATTGTGCGCCGCGCCCGAGACGGCGAGACGCTGAAAACGCTGGATGGTGTCGAACGCAAATTAACTTCTGAAGACCTCGTCGTCGCCGACGCGAAGAAGCCCGTTGGGCTCGCCGGCACCATGGGCGGGTTCGACACGATGATCACCGAAAAGACCCGCAACATTCTGATCGAATCGGCGTGGTGGGATCCGATCACGGTGCGTAAGATGTCGCGGCGCCACGGTCTGCATACCGATGCCTCCCATCGTTTTGAACGCGGCGCTGATTTTGAGTCAACGGTCCTTTCCTGCAATCGTGTCGCCGAGCTGATTCTGCAGTCGGGTGGTGGCGAGCTGATTGGCGGCCCGATCGATGTAATCGCGCGCCGGATCGATCAAGCCCCGGTAGCCCTGCGTGTTTCCGAGGTGCGCCGGATCCTCGGCAGCGGCCTGGATGCGAATCAAATCGTGCGCATTCTCAAACGTCTGGGATTCGAGGTGGTCCCGGAGAGAGAAGACGAGCACGAGTTCACGGTGCAGATTCCGAGTTGGCGACTCGATGTCGAGCGTGAAATCGATCTGATCGAGGAAATTGCCCGCCTTTACGGCTACGATAAGTTTCCGAACACGCTGCCATCGTTTTCCGGTTCGGTGATTGAGCTGCCGGATACCCAAAAAGACAGAAAGCTTCGGAGTTCGCTATTGGCGCTCGGATACAACGAAGGCGTGTCGCTGTCATTCATTTCGCATGAGGA
>DASPSE010000033.1:0-3520 GCA_035624085.1 Terriglobales bacterium | reverse complement strand
GCCTCCACCGTGGTCGTGCCTTGTTCAGCCATTTCGTGAAGAGCTTCGAGAACTTTTTCCGCGAGCCTACTTCTTCGTGCTTTGCGCACGGCTTCGACGCTGGAGCGGATTCCGCCGCCGGCTGCGGCAATTTCTTCGTAACTTGCGCCGGAGATGCGCTTTTCAAAATCGACGAGACGAGGATTAATAAACGCAGGGTGGGTATGGGAATCGACAAACCCGGGAAGAACAGCCTGGCGTTCGCAGTCGATCTCGATAACTTTTCTGCGATTTTTTTTCAGCCAAGGATCGCGCAAGGCGTCTTTGGATTTGCCGACGGAGACGATCTTGCCGCCAAGGCAAAGAACAGCAGCGTCCTCGATGATGCCGAGCTCTTTGAGAGTGGGGCCACGGCGTGGCCCAGATTCATGCCTTGTCGAGCGGAGCGTGAGAAGTTGGCCGATATTGATGAGGAGCAGAGCGGGCGCTTTGGTCATTGCGCTCACCTGGCTGAAACATCCACCACGGAGACATGAGTCGCGGAGGAATCTTGATCAGCTGCGATGGCCCCGGTCAAGACTTCCGAGAGAAACCCAACAAATCTCTGTGCCTCCGTGCCTCCGTGGTTCATCGATTCTCCATTGGAACCTTCACGCCTTTCTGCTTCGCGAACGCCTCCGCTTCGTTGTACCCCGCGTCGACGTGGCGAATGATGCCCATGCCAGGATCGGTAGTGAGGACGCGCTCGATGCGTTTAGCCATCATTTCGGTGCCGTCGGCCACTGTGACCTGACCTGCGTGGAGGGAATAGCCGATGCCGACTCCTCCGCCGTTGTGGATTGAAACCCACGACGCGCCGGCGGCCGTGTTGATGAGGGCGTTGAGCAGCGGCCAGTCAGCCACGGCGTCGCTGCCGTCTTTCATACCTTCGGTCTCGCGAAAAGGAGATGCGACCGAGCCGCAGTCGAGGTGGTCGCGGCCCATCACAATGGGCGCTTTGATCTTGCCTTTCCTCACCAGTTCGTTCATGGCGAGACCAAATTGCGCCCGCTCGCCGTAGCCGAGCCAGCAAATGCGCGCCGGCAGACCCTGAAACTTGATTCGCTTACGAGCAAGTTCGATCCAGCGGCGAAGAATGCGGTTATCAGGGAAAAGCTCCAGTACCAGATCATCGGTGACGTGAATGTCGGAGGGCTCGCCGGACAACGCTACCCAGCGGAACGGGCCGCGGCCTTCGCAAAACAGCGGGCGAATGTATGCGGGGACAAATCCGGGGAAGTCGTAGGCGTTCTTCACACCACGCTGAAAGGCGAATGTGCGGATGTTGTTGCCGTAATCGAAAGTGACAGAACCCATCTTCTGCAGGCGCAACATGCCTTCGACGTGTTTCGCAATCGCGTCGAGCGAGAGCTGCTGGTAGGCGTCAGGATCACGGTTGCGCAGTGCCAGCGCGTCTTCCAAAGTCATTCCATTGGGAACGTAGCCGTTCAGCGGATCGTGAGCGGAAGTCTGGTCGGTCAGGATGTCGGGGACGACGCCTCGCTCGGCGAGTTCAGGAATAATGTCGGCACAATTCGCCACCAGACCAACTGAGACATTTTCTTTTTTGCGGACTGCGTTCTTCAGGATGCGTAACGCCTCATCGAGCGTCGTCACCATGAAATCGCAATAGCCGGTTTTGAGACGCTTCTTGATGCGCTCCGGATCGACGTCGATGCCGAGAAAGGCGGCACCGGCCATGGTGGCCGCAAGTGGCTGAGCGCCACCCATGCCTCCCATGCCGCCGCTCACGATCAGTTTCCCCGAGAGATCGCCGCCGAAGTGGTTCTCTCCGGCGGCGGCGAAGGTCTCAAACGTGCCCTCAACGATGCCCTGCGAGCCGATGTAGATCCATGAACCAGCGGTCATCTGGCCGTACATCATCAGTCCCGCGCGCTCCAGCTCGTTGAACTTTTCCCAGTTGGACCAATGGCCGACGAGATTCGAGTTCGCGATTAAGACGCGCGGCGCGTATTCGTGAGTTTTGAAGACGCCGACCGGTTTGCCGGACTGAACCAGAAGGGTTTCGTCATTGTCGAGGTTCTTTAGCGAAGCGACGATCGCGTGATACGCCTCCCAACTGCGCGCGGCGCGGCCGGTGCCGCCGTAGACGACCAGGTCGCGCGGGCGTTCTCCGACTTCTTCGTCGAGGTTATTCATCAACATGCGCATGGCGGCTTCCTGCTGCCAGCTTTTGCAGGAAATGGTGGTGCCCCGTGGGGCGCGGATGGGCGTGTAGGTGGCAGGAGTGATTTCGGTTTCGACCGGCATAAGCCAATGGTAGTGCTTTTGCGTGGAAAGGTTCAAACGTTCCGGGCCAGTTTTCGATCCTTCGGAGGGATGTCACAGCCGAGGATTCCCAACAGCGGTTGTAAGCACTGGATCTTGCAGAAATTCTGGTAGTGATGTCGAAACGACGCCAGCACCGAAATTCTCTGAACTGTGTGTTCCCATGTTGCCTCGCATATCATCAAAGGATTGGATCAAATGGTTAACTGGACCGGGAAAGGTAACTTGGCGGAGAGCTCCCAATGGCGCTGAAGAACTTCCGATTCCCTTCAGCCATCGTGCTGTTCACGCTGGTATGGCTCACAGTTCGATTTCCCTTTCAGTTTGAAGCCGCGGTTGGGCATGTCCTCGGCACCGAGAACAGGCTTGATCCGGCGTCTCTGCACTTAAGGGGAGAATTCGTCGAAAACAACTTAGGTTCGGCCCGCGAATCTGACGGCTCGGTCACCGTCCGGATGATTGCGCAACAGTACGTCTTTGTACCGCAATGTGTGTTGATTCCGGCAGGTGTTCCGGTACGATTTCGAATAACAAGTGCGGATGCTGCTCATGAACTTACTGTCAGCGGTAGCGATTACCAAATCAAGGTTGTGCCTGGGGCGGTGAGCGAGGCCCGATTCCGGTTTCCGCATGCGGGCGAGTATCCAATGCCTTGTCACGAGTTCTGCGGAGCGGGACATTACACCATGAGGGCCACTCTGGTGGTGGTTCCGCGGGATCAATTCCGCGCTTTGAGCCCGGATGAGAGGGTGACTTGTGAATCGCGTTAGCTCAGTGGTCGAGCGTGATGGTGCGCGGCGGCGGTGTGCGGCGGCAGTGTTCGTGTGGCTCCCGCTCGCCTTGTTTGTTACTTCAAATGGCGCTTGGTCCACCGCTCAGGTTCGTATCCCTTCGAATATCGCTTGGACTCAGGCTACGCTCGAAGCGGCATCAAACGGCGACCCCTTTCGTGGACTGCTTCTCGCGAGGCGATGCGACCATTGTCACGGCAGCGAAGGCTTCAGCTCGGATCCAAGTATTCCAAACCTGGCCTCGATGGACAGGCTTACGATCTGGAAACAATTGGATGATTTTCGTTCTGACCTACGAACTTCACTGCCGATGCGGGCGATCGCCAGCGAACTCTCGTCTCAGGACTCCGCCGACCTGGGTGCCTATTACTCAATGCTGCCAATCTATCCTGATCCGGAGGACAAGAGAGCTTTTCCTCAGG
>DASPSE010000028.1:0-34428 GCA_035624085.1 Terriglobales bacterium | reverse complement strand
TGCGGGCGGCGAATGCGAACTGCAGGACATGACTTTTTCCTACGGCGCCGCCGAATCAAAGTTCATCGACATCAAGAATCACCGTGAGGAGCAGCAGTGGTCTCCGGTGGTTTACTTCGATCGGCCGCGCTGCATTCTTTGCTATCGCTGCGTACGGGTATGCGGTGAGGGCATGGATGTCTGGGCGTTGGGAGTTCAGAACCGCGGAGTCAATTCGATTATCGCCCCTAATAAGAGTGACCACCTCGAATGCGAAGAATGCGGTATGTGCATCGATATCTGTCCGGTCGGCGCGCTGACTTCCGGGGCCTATCGCTACAAGACTCGCCCCTGGGAGATGAAGCATGTGGGCACGACTTGCACGCATTGCGCGGACGGTTGCAAAACCACGCTCGGCGTGCGCCGCTCCGACACCGGCATGGAAATCGTTCGCGGCGATAATCGCGACAAGAGCGGCATCAATGGAGATTTTCTCTGTATTAAAGGAAGGTACGCCTTCGATTTTGCGCATCACCCAGACCGGCTCACGCAGCCGCTGATCCGCGAGAATGGCCGCCTGATCCCTTCAACTTGGGAAGAGGCATTCGAGCTGATCGGCAAACGGTTTAGAGAAATCCGTGATAAGGACGGAGGCCAAGCAATCGGAGTTGTCGGCTCAACCCGCACCACTAACGAAGAAAATTATTTGTTGCAAAAGTTCGCTCGCGTGGTGCTGGGAACCAACAATATTGATCACCATCGTACCGCCGATTTTCCCGCGTTTGCCGCGGCTTTAGCAGGCAAGCCGGAGATGACGGCCAGCATGCGCGACGTATTCCATGCCCCGGCCATACTGCTCATTGGTAACGATCCGACCAACCAGCATCCGCTCCTGGCCTGGCAAATTCGCAACAATATTCGGCTGCACCGTGCGCGGCTGTACGTCATCAATTCGCAACCGATCAAACTGCGCCGACAAGCGGTGAGTTTTAGTCAGATACCGGCCGGCTCGGAAGCGAAGGTTGCTGCATTTCTGGCGGGAGATGACTCTGCGCGTGATTCACTCGGCACTGACTGCGGATGGATCGACCTGCGCGGCAAGCTGCGAAATGAAAACGGTTTGGTCATTATTTTCGGATCGAAAATATGCGGCGCCGATATAGCTCCTCTCGTGAGCTTTGGAGCCAACATCCCCGGTGCGAAGTTTGTATGCCTGGGCGACTATGCCAACTCGCGCGGGGCCGCCGACATGGGACTCTACCCTGACCTGCTGCCCGGCTATCACCGTGTAGCTGATACTGGCAGGTTTCACGAAGAATGGGGCGGAGTCCCGCACAACTCTGGGTTGACCTTGCCGCAGATGGTCGAGAGTGCGAAAGGCGGAGACTCGAAAGCTTTTTACGTGGTCGGCGCAAATCCGGTCGAGCAGTTTGCAATCGATCCCTTTGCTTTTTCCAACAGTTTTGTAGTCGTGCAAGACATGTTCCTGACGGAAACCGCGCAGATTGCTGACGTTGTTTTGCCGGCGGCGAATGCGTATGAGAAGTCGGGAACGTTTACCAACACGTGCGGTGACCTGCAACTGGTAAAAAAAGCGGGCGAAGTTACAGGGACAAAATCAGATTTTGAAATGATCGTCCGCATTGCGGATGCTATGGGTTTTGACGTCCGCAAGCTCGTGCCTTTTGGCCGTGGCACGCGCGCCGATATGGGGCAGTCTCGCGGTGTACAGTCGGGCGAGGCTGATCGTCATGGCGTCTGGCTGGAGGCGCATGGGCTTGAACCGAAGATGAGTCCCTTCGATCCCATGGCGATTCTCGACGAGATTCAGCGGCTTGTGCCCGGGTACGACGTCTCACGAGTGAATCTTCTGGCGGGGAACGATCAGCACACGACGTTGTCTGCGGGTGGACCCGGAGCATTGCAGGATTCGAATCTGATCGTGCCGGCAAATGATGATCTGTTCAGTTCCGGCACGCTGGGTCGTTATTGCCATACTCTTAACTCCGTTATCGAGAATTACGATAGACAGCCGGTGGACCCAGGAGTGGCCGCTGACTGAGACAAGAAACCGCAGTTCCTTCGTGTAACTTTAATCCGCGGAAACGAAAACATTGAGCGTCACTGCATTCATCGTTATTTCTGTCGTCAAGATTGTGATCGCTATTATTGTGCTGCTGACTGCTGTGGCCTACACGGTTTGGCTGGAGCGCAAAGTAGTGGGCCACATCCAGAACCGCTGGGGACCTACTCGAGTTGGCCCATTTGGGCTGCTGCAACCCTTGGCAGACGGCCTCAAGTTCATCTTCAAAGAAGACCTCACGCCTCCACACGTGTACAAGCCTTTGTACATCGCCGCACCAATGATTTCGCTGATTTTTGCTTTGACTTCGATCTCGGTGATTCCCGTCGGCAATTGGGTGAACGTAGCCGGCATCAGCACGCCTTTGCAAATCACCGACGTTAACATTGGCCTGCTGATTATTTTGGGCATCACTTCGTTGGGTGTGTACGGCGTGGCTTTGGCAGGCTGGTCGTCTAACAGCAAGTATTCGCTGTTGGGCGGGTTGCGTGCCAGCGCGCAGATGGTGAGCTACGAGATTGCTCTTGGACTCTCTCTGATCGGCGTCCTGATAACGGCAGGCAGTTTCAGCCTGCGTGAAATTGTGGATGCACAGAGCGGCACGTTCTGGGGATTCATTCCACGCTGGAATATTTTTCAGGGGCAGATTGTCGCTTTCTTCATTTATCTGACGGCTGCCTATGCGGAGACGAACCGCGTGCCGTTTGACTTGCCGGAAGCGGAAACCGAACTGGTCGCGGGATACCATACTGAGTACAGCGCGATGAAATTTGCCATGTTTTTCATGGCCGAGTACGCCAACATGATTACGGTGGCCTGCCTGGCCTCGCTGCTGTTTCTCGGCGGATGGCATGGACCGTTATTCGGACCGCCGATTTTGCAGGCCATCCTGCCGGTGCTTTGGTTCGTACTACGGGTCTTTGTCTTTCTTTTTATTTATATATGGGTTCGCGGCACATTGCCGCGATTCCGCTACGATCAGCTGATGGCCTTCGGCTGGAAATTCTTGTTGCCGCTGGCGATTGCGAATCTGATGATCACGGCCTTGATTGTGGCAATGAAGTCGTAAACACGGTAACTAGCTCCTAGCTACTAGCTACTAAAACATGGTTCACCTGATCCTATTCTCGATTTTCGCTGTGATCTGCGTCGCAGGTGCGGTCAATCTGTTGGTGCAACGTCACCCGATTAACAGCGCTCTGTCGCTGGTCGTAGTCATGGGATCGCTGGCCGCAGAGTACCTGCTGCTCGGGGCGGAATTCGTCGCGGCTGTGCAAGTGATCGTCTACGCGGGCGCAGTTATGGTTTTGTTTGTCTTCGTAATCATGCTTTTGAATGCTGGCGAGGAGGAGCGGACCCGCGGCAGCCGCGTGGCGCTGCTGCTTGGAATTCCAGGCATGCTGATCGGCAGCGTGCTCATGGCGTGGATTCTGCTCGCGCACTCAGAGACCGCGTCGGTTGACGCCGGAGCGCTTCCGGGACCACCCAAGACCATCGGATGGCTGCTGTTCCATGATTACCTGCTGCCATTTGAGATTACATCGGTGCTCGTGCTGATTGCGATCATGGGAGCGGTCGTGTTGGCGGCGCGCCCAGAATCTGCCAAAGGGACGAGGGAGGTCTGATGGTACCGCTTTCGTACTACCTGGTGCTCGGCGGGATTTTGTTTGCCTGCGGTGTCACCGGGTTTTTGATCAAGCGCAACATCATCACCATATTCTTGTCGATCGAACTCATGCTCAATGGCGTGAATTTGTCGTTCGTTGCCTTCGCGGCGCAGTGGAAAGCTCTTAGCGGTCAGGTGTTTGTGTTTTTCGTGATGGTAGTGGCAGCGGCCGAAGCTGCCGTGGGATTGGCCATCATCATTGCGGTATACCGCACGCGTGAGACTCTGAACGTGGACCAGGTGAACCTGCTCAAACTATGAGCCCGAATTTGCATCTGTGGCTGATTCCCGTGCTGCCGCTGATCGGTGGTACCATCAATGGCCTGCTGGGAAGGCGTTTTAGGCGCCAGATCGTGTCGGCAGTGGCATTGACTTTTTGCGGAGCAGCCTTTCTCTGGGCGTTGTGGGTAGCGATTCAATTCCCTTCCCTGATCTCGGGCCCGTACCAGGAAACCTTGGCATCCTGGATTCGCGCTGGAGATTTCCACGCAGACTTTGCCTTTTATCTCGATCAACTTTCACTGGTCATGCTGCTGGTCGTGACTGGAGTCGGATTTCTAATTCACATTTACTCGGTCGGCTACATGTGGGAGGAAGGCGGGATCTATCGTTTCTTCAGCTACCTGAACCTGTTCATGTTTTTCATGCTGACGTTGGTGCTCGCCAGTAATTATTTGCTGATGTTCATTGGCTGGGAGGGCGTGGGGCTGGCTTCATATCTATTGATCGGATTCTGGTTCACCAAGGACTCGGCCGCCGCCGCCGGGAAGAAAGCATTCATCGTAAACCGGATCGGTGATTTCGGATTCCTGATCGCTCTATTTCTGCTGATCAAGCATTTCGGTTCGCTCAACTTTGACCAAGTGTTCTCAAGCATCATGCGTTTGGGTCCGGAAACGCAAGGCGCGGGATTGCTCACCTCTATCGCCCTGCTGCTTACGGTTGGCGCGTGCGGCAAATCAGCACAGATTCCGTTGTATGTGTGGCTGCCTGACGCGATGGAAGGTCCGACACCGGTTTCCGCTCTGATTCATGCAGCGACGATGGTGACCGCCGGAGTTTACATGGTGGCGCGCTCACACGTGATCTTCGACCGTGCGCCTTCGGCCTTGATGGTTGTGGCCATCATCGGCACGCTCACAGCGCTGTTCGCGGCCACGATTGGAATCGCTCAAACCGACATCAAGAAAGTGCTGGCCTATTCGACCATCTCGCAACTCGGATACATGTTCCTGGCGTGCGGCGTGGCAGCATATTCGGCCGGAATCTTTCATTTAATGACGCACGCGTTCTTCAAAGGTTTGCTGTTCCTCGCCGCCGGCTCGGTCATTCATTCGATCGGCGGCGAGCAAGACATGCGCAAGATGGGTGGCCTGCGCACCAAAATCCCGTGGACGTTTTGGACGATGACCGCGGCAACTTTTGCCATCGCTGGAATTCCGCCACTGGCAGGCTTTTTCAGCAAAGACGAAATTCTGTGGCAAGCCTACTCCAGCCCGTATGGGAGTTGGGTGTACTGGCTCATCGGCGTGATCACTGCGTTCATCACGTCGTTCTACATGTTCCGGCTGTGGTTTCTGACGTTTTTCGGTGAATATCGCGGGGAGCAGGAACACGCGGACGCAGGAGTCCCTGCGCCACACGGGCATAGTGGAATTCACGAAAGTCCAAAAGCAATGCTCGTTCCTCTCGTGATTCTGGCAGTGCTTTCGATTTGTGGGGGCTGGATCGGCAGCGAACGATTCGCAGAATTCTTGGAGCCAGCGTTCAACGCCAATGCGGGAATCACGTATTACGTTCCCGCGCCGTTGCCACCGAGCCAATTGCAGGCCGGACATCGCGAAGCAGGCAGCTACGAGCTGCTCCTTAGCGGTGTCTCGGTGCTCGCGGCGACGTTCGGACTCTATCTGGCTTGGCTGCTTTATCACCGCCGGCCACAGCTTCCGCAGGAGATTGCGCATGCGCTCGGCGGTTTCTATCAGGCCGTGCTCAACAAGTATTACGTCGACGAACTCTACGCGCTGCTGTTCGTCAAACCGGTGGTGGATGGCTCTGCCAAACTCCTGTGGCATGGCATTGACCAAAATGTAATCGACGCGACATTGGATAACAGCGCCGACGGCGCCCGTGAAGTTTCCGACACGTTACGGCACATGCAATCCGGCAATTTGCGCTCTTATGCCGGGTGGATAGCAGCGGGAGCGGCAGGAGTAATTGCCTACATGGTGTGGATAGGAGTGCGATGAACACTGCCTTGGACAGCTCGATCCTCACCTTGGTCACGTTTATTCCTTTGGCGGGTGGGATTCTACTGATCGTGTTCCCGCGGCGCGACCGCGACATTCGTCTGTTTGCCCTCGTCGTGTCTTTGCTGGATTTCGTTCTTTCGCTGCATCTTCCGACGCATTTTCAGCACACGCAGGCGGGATTCCAGTACGAAGTGAATCGCCTTTGGATTGCGAATCCAAACATCCATTACCACATGGGAGCGGATGGAATTTCGATGTGGTTGGTGGTGCTCACGACATTCTTGACGCCGCTTTGCGTGCTGATCTCGTGGAAGTCGATTCACGAGCGGGTAAAAGAGTTTTTTATTCTGCTGCTGATATTGGAAACTGCGCTGATCGGCGTGTTCATTTCTCTGGATCTGTTCCTGTTCTACTTCTTTTGGGAAGCCACGCTGATCCCGATGGCGCTCCTGATCGGGATGTATGGCCATGGACGCCGCGTCTATGCCGCCATCAAATTTTTTCTATACACCATGATCGCTTCCATGTTCATGCTGGCAGCCATTCTGTGGCTCTATGCAAAGACCGGCACGTTCGATTTCACGGGAATCCAGACCGCGATCCGCAGCGGACAAGTTGAGAACTTTGCGGCTGCAGCGCCCTGGCTGTTTCTGGGATTTTTCGTTGCCTTCGCGGTGAAAGTTCCACTTTTCCCTGTTCACACGTGGCTGCCGGATGCGCACGTGGAGGCGCCGACCGCCGGCTCAGTGCTACTGGCAGGTGTTCTGCTGAAAATGGGCACATATGGCATGTTGCGTTTCAACCTCGGGCTGTTTCCCGAACAGTCGCGCAGCAATGCGCCGTGGATCATGGCTCTCGGCTTGATCGGCATCATTTATGGCGCGCTGGTCGCCATGGTTCAACCCAACATGAAAAAGCTGATCGCTTACTCATCGATCAGTCACCTGGGATTTGTAGTTTTGGGAATCTTCAGCTTTACTCCGCTCGGGCTGGATGGCGCGACATTCGTGATGCTGGCGCACGGCGTCTCTACTGGAGCACTTTTCATGTTGGCGGGGATCATCTACGAGCGGCGGCACACTTACGAAATTTCCGATTTCGGCGGACTCGCAACGCCCATGCCGGTCTACGCGACATTTTTCAGCTTCATCGTGCTTTCTTCCGTCGGATTGCCGTTGCTCAATGGTTTTGTGGGCGAATTCCTAGTATTGAGCGGCGCTTTCCGCGCACGCGCAATTTACGGCATTTTGGGCGCGACCGGCGTGATCTGGAGCGCGTGCTATCTGCTCTGGATGTATCAGCGCGTGTTTTTCGGAAAAGTGAAGCGTGAGGTTAATGCGACCCTCCCCGATCTCAGTGGGCGAGAACAGGCAGTACTTTGGCCTCCTGCTCTCATTGCTCTGGTGATGGGTGTGGTCCCGTTGCTCTGGCTGAATGCCATCGATCCTGCGGTCCAGTCCGTGTTGGCACCCTTCACACAGTTGGCCAGTAAGGTGGTTGGCCGATGAACAATGCTGCACAGATCGTTCCCCAGGCCGCCGATTACATTCGCTTGCTGCCCGAGATTGTGCTGTCGATTTTCGGCATGGTGATCATGCTGCTCGATCCACTCATGGACGAGCGGCGCAGCCAACGAATCCTGGGAGCTGTCGCTCTGGCTGGTTCGTTGGCAGCCCTTGCCGCGACGTTGTTTCAAGCGCAATACCCGGGCCTCGGTTTCTGGAACATGATTCAGGTGGATGCATTCAGTGTCTTCTTTCATTTTCTGGTGGCAGCAGTGGCCGCGGTCGTCATTCTGACTTCTTATGAATACATGGAAGTGCAGGAAATCCGCGGCGGGGAATACTACGGGTTGATTCTGTTCGGCGCCGTCGGCATGAGCCTGATGTCTTCCGCCGTGGAACTGGTTCTCATCTTCATCGCGCTGGAAATCTCATCGATTTCAACTTACGTTTTGGCGGGTTTCCGCAGGCGCGCGGCCATCAGCAGCGAAGCTTCGGTCAAGTATTTTCTGCTGGGTTCATTTGCAACGGCATTTTTCTTGTACGGAGTGGCGCTGATGTTTGGGGCGACCGGCTCTACGAGCATCAAGGACATCGGAACTGTGCTTCGTTCTGGACAGATTCCTGCCTTAGCCTACGTTGGCGTGGCGCTGATGTTTGTAGGCTTGGGCTTCAAAGTCGCAGCCGCCCCATTTCATATCTGGACGCCCGATGTTTACGAGGGTGCGCCGTCGCCCGTGGTTGGGTTCATGTCCACTGCCCCGAAAGCGGCGGTGTTCGCAGTGTTGCTCCGGCTGATGTTCGAAGCCAACGCTCCGGGACGCATCTGGTTGATCTGGGTCGTGGCTGCACTTTCCATGACCATCGGCAACCTCGGAGCGCTCGTGCAGGACAACGTGAAGCGTTTACTGGCGTATTCTTCCATCGCGCACGCGGGATACCAGCTGATTGCGTTCGCGGCGCTGCCGAATAACGGCATTCCTGCCGCCATGTTTTACACGGCAGCGTACGCTGCGATGAACGTTGGCGCTTTCGCGGTGGTCAGTCATTTCGCTAGTGCCGGAGAACGTTATGTCACGCTGGAAGATTACTCGGGGCTGGGCAGCCGGTCTCCTCTGCTGGCAGCCATTCTCACTATTTTCCTGCTTTCCCTGATCGGAATCCCGATCACCGGCGGCTTTTTCGCGAAGTTCTATGTCTTCAGCGCAGCTCTGCAAGCCAATCTGGTGGGGTTGGTGATCATTGGGGTCATCAACAGCGCGGTAGCGGCCTACTACTACTTGCGCGTCATTGTCGTCATGTACATGCGCGAACCGCGGGAAGACGTGCCGGTGTCACCGATCCCAGCGGGGCTCGGAGTCGCCTTGGCGATCAGCGTTGTAGCGACCATCTACCTGGGAGTCCTTCCCGGCCGTGTATTGGAATATGCGGGAAAGACCGCAGCCGAGTGGACGCGCTAGCCTCGATTCTCGCCTGAAAAGGATCCCTCGGCTCCGCGCGACATGCGTGGCAGCAAGCCTCGCTCGGGATGACAACAAATCAATCCTTATTCCACCGACACTGCAATATCTACCAGAGAAAAAATCCGGGCAGCTGCGAACCAGAACACCAGTGTCTCGGCGACAGCCAGAATCACGGGCGTCCACGAACCCGATGTGGGCGATTCGAACGACGACTTCAGAACCGAGGCTGCAAGAGCATAGACGGGAATCGCCATTCCCCACTGTGAATATCCAGACGTGTAGCTAGCCAAGGCGGGAAGACCCATGACCGCGGCAGTAGCCCCAGCGGCAAAGAACGGATTAAGAAAGGTCGAGAACAGCAGCGCCACGGTTCCAGCCAGCATGCAAGCCGCTAACAGACAAATCATAAGGAACCAAACCTGCGAGACTGGGAAACCCGACTGCCCCAGAGTCCAACTGCCGGTCAGGCCCAGGGCGAAACAATAGATTGCGGAAGCGATGGTAATGCCGAGAACCAAACCAGAGAGGTATCCCTGGCGGGGTACCGACTTGGACAGAACACTTAGAATGCGGCGGGACCGGCGATCATTGTAGATAGCGGAACTGCCGAAAAAAACACTGAATGCCACGACATATACGGCGACTTGCTTAAACACGAACAGCAGATCGTCGCGTTGACGAGCCGCCTCCGTGCTCAGCCCGAGGAAGGCGAGCAACAGGACCCAGAGCAGCATGACGAGGATAGGCCAACGCTGTTCCCGCACGAAATTCACTGCGATCAGAACGACCGGCTTCACTGGTCACCTTGCGCAGAGCCTGGCCCAGGCTCGGCAATCACTTCCAGAAAAATCTCTTCCAGAGAACGCCGCTGGGGAATGATGCTGATCACTTCGCCACCGGCGTTCCAAATCCTTTCTACCGTGGCGCGCTGGCAGTCCGCGGGAACAACAATTCTTAGTGTTCCCTCCCGTACCGTGGCTCCCGCAAAGCCGTCTTGCGCCACTTTTCTGGCCACAATCTCGATTTGCTCACTTGCCTGGAGAAGTTCAGAGGTTTTCTCTAACCGGACCAGTCTGCCACGATGAAGCATAGCGACCCGATCGCACAACAGTTCGATCTCGGATAGCAAGTGGGAGCTCAAAAAAATAGTCTTTCCCGCAGCCCGCGATTCTATCAGCAGTTCCCGCACACGAACTCGCGCCACGGGATCCAGGGCGGATGTTGGTTCATCCAGAATCAGCAATTCGGGATCGTTCACCAGAGCTTGCGCCAAACCTACACGCTGCAGCATGCCGCGCGAAAACCGGCTCACGTTTCGTCTGACGTCGTCATGCAGTCCTACCATCTCCAGCACCTGTCCGGCGCGTTTGTCCACATGGGAAGAGTCCATCCCGTTAATCGCTCCGTAGAAGCGGACAAGCTGCTCTGCACGGCGCGGATAGAGAGCCACGTTCTCCGGGAGAAACCCGACGCGGCGGCGTGTGGCTGCATGGCCGAAGGGTTCTCCGAGCAGACGCCCGTAGCCGCCGGTAGGGCGCATAAAACCCATGGCAAGATGAATGGCGGTTGTTTTTCCTGCGCCATTTGGCCCCAGGAAACCGAAGATTTCCCCCGCCTGAACCTGCAGAGTAAAGCTGTCCAGCGCGCGGAACCGCCGGCCCAATAGGCTGCGGTATTCCTTGGTTACGCCGCTGAACTCCAGTACGCAGCTCATCGTCAGCCCATTGTAAACGGTACTGCGCAAGCCGGTTATTTAGGATCAATGCCAGTTACTATTTGAATTTGACAAGCACCGTCCAGTCGCTCATCATGGAAGTGAGGGTAGGAGCGGGAGGAAAATATGGTTGAATTTTGTCAACGTGTTTGGTCGGAGGAGCAAGGTCAAGACATTGCCGAGTATGCGGTGATGCTGGCGGTGATTCTAGTTCTTGTCGTCGGAACCATCCGACTGATAGGAGGCAACGCCAATAACGTGTTCTCGGCTACCGCGAGTGCTGTTGGCCAGTGATGCAGCCGGCAACCTGCTTGATTTCCAACGACGCAGCTGGAATGGGCCGGGTGCCGATCAGGAAGCAGGTCTCAATCCAGGCCCCTCGATCCGGTATTGCTTGAGCTTGTGGTATAGGGAACTGCGGGGGACACCTAATATTTTTGCCGCCACTTGGACTTTCCCTCCGGCACTGTCGAGTACCTGCTCGATGTACTGACGTTCGACCTCCTGCAAACTTCGAAATTGCCGCTTCGGCGCTATCTCAGGACGCTGCCCATCCACTCGAAGGTCCGCCGCGGTTAATAGGGTACTGCTCGCAACTAAGACCGCCCGTTCCAAAACATTCTTCAGTTCCCGGATATTTCCTGGCCAGGAGTAGCGCTGCAAAACCTGCACTGCGCTGCGGGTTAAATCGAAGTCGCTGTTTCCAAGTTCGCTTGCCAAATTGTCAAGGATTTGCGTGGCCAGCAGGGGCAGGTCATCAAGTCGCTCTCGTAGCGGTGGAATGCGGAGGGTAAACCCGGAAATGCGAGAGTACAGATCAGCCCGGAATCGTTTCGCCCGTACAAGCCGCGCAAGGTCTTCCTCGGTGGTCGCAATCAATCGAATATCAGCTTTGCCAAGGCCATGGGCCGTTTCGCGCGACCGCCCTTCCCCTAACGCTTGCAAGAGGCTTGATTGAGTTCCCAAGTCTATCTTTTGAATCTGACTTAACAGGGCCGTGCCCCGATGCGCCCATTCCAACTGGCTGGCCTGAGGTTCTTCGCTGGCGAACGAGCTGCCCTCACCCCCGGAAACTTGGGAGTCCGAAAGTTTGCGCGAGAGTTCCGCGCAGTTCAGTTCAACGAATAGCTCGCTGGCTCTGGATCCGTTTTGGTGCAACCACAAGGCCAGCAGTCCTTTCCCCGTTCCCCGCTCCCCCTCGATCAAAACCGGGCTGTCACTCAAGGATGCTTTCCCAGCCAAGTCGGCCAGCGCCCGAATCGCGTTGCTTTCACCGACGAAGGGATTAAGGTTCTGAGAGCCGAGTCTGCTGTTTTCGGCAAGATGCCTGCGGCGAAGTTCCTGGTGCTCGAGGTTGCGCTGAATCACCGCTGCGACTACGGACAAGTCAACAGGTTTCGCTAGAAACTGCTCGGCTCCCAGCCGGAGAGCTTGTAACGCTAAGCCAATACCGTTTTCTTTAGTTAACATTATCAGGGGAACAAGCGGGTCGCTCGCCTTCAGCCGAGGTACTAACGTCAGAACGTCGCCATCAGGGAGAGCGCTATCCAGAACGATGACATCCGGTCTGGCCGCACGCCAGCATTGCTCGATTGAAGCACAGGTCAGCGCCGTGGTAATTTCGTATCCTTCTTGCTCAAGATATCCGCGCAGACTTTCACAACTCTCCTTCTCATGGTCAGCAATCAGTATTCGGCTGCCTCGGAAATGTGAATGTACACTCGAAATGGCTTTCAAGTTCGCAAGCCCTGCGGACATGATCGGGTTTGGTCTCCGTGGTGTGAGCAAAGGCTGAAAGTTTGACGTGCTTCCAAGTGCTAATTTCTTAGCACACCAACGCGGCATTGATGAGTGTTAGGCCTAGATGTTACAAAAACCGAACAAGAAACGGGCTGGGCATCAAACCGCTGAATAAAGATGGGCAGGACACGGGTTGGCTGCCGGAATCAGCGGTGGTATGTAAAGCCTGACTTAAACTAGGGACTGGAGCGATGCTGGCCAGCTATGGACAGGGAAAAGGAAGGCAAGATGTGCGTTCGTGCGGATCTGACGGAGTGCACGGGAGCTTTGCCCAGCGGCGAGGCTCATGTTTGGCACGCAGATTTCGGAACAGCGCAAAACCGGCTTGACTCCTTATACAACCTACTGGACCACGAAGAGCAAGAGAGAGCTTGGCGATTCAGAGTGCCAGCCCCTCGCGAACAGTTTGTGATTTCCCATGCATTTCTGCGCCTCGCCCTGAGTAAGTACCTGCAGATCGGGGCGCGCGACGTGCGGTTTCGGGTTTCTGAATATGGGAAGCCGGAGCTTACGAACAACAGCGAAGTTAGATTCAACCTCTCGCACACCGACGGTGCGGCTGTGCTCGCCATTACTTGCAACCGGGCTGTGGGGGTCGACGTAGAAAGGGTTCGGGAAGATGTCGAAGCTGTCGAACTGGCCCAGCGCTTCTTTTCGGCCGCAGAAGTCGATTGGCTGCGGTCGCAGCCTGCCTCTGCCCGCGTCGCGTTCTTTTTCGCCTGCTGGACCGCGAAGGAAGCCTATATCAAGGCCTGTGGGACGGGCCTGTCCATGCCCCTCGACGGGTTCAGCGTTATTCCTCGCGCTGGTCACGAAAGGTTACAACTGGAGATCTATGGCGACCCCGGACTTTCAAAGACTTGGTCCATCTGGCAGCTTGACCTGGAGCCGAGTCTCCGCTGCGCCCTCGCTGTCCAGGACGTGAACGTCACGGTGCGCTTCGGAAAGTGGCTCTGGCCACAGACCATCCTTTAACGGTCAAGTTAAACCTGCTGCCCTGGGCTCTGCTAGACTTTTCTATCTGATCCTCGTCCAAGAACCTTATGCGCGCTTTCATCCTGTTTGCTATCGTCGTAGTTAAGACTACTCTGGCTTTATCCCAGACCCTGCCTGTGCCCCAGGCCATCACCGACCCCAAGCAGATTGCTAGCAAGCCGAACGCGAACGTCGAGCAGAGCCAGCAGAGCCTATCGATCGAGAAACTGTATATGACACGACAAGTGGGCCGAGCGGGGTGGTCCGCGGACGGCAAGACGATCGTCTTCGTGACCAACATCAGCGGCAGGAATAATCTCTGGCTTGTCCCATCGGAAGGCGGCTGGCCGACGCAGCTTACCGTCAGCGACCAGCGGCAGACTGCGCCCACATGGTCACCGGATGGGAAGTGGATCGCTTACATGTCGGATTACGACGGGGACGAGTTGTGGGACATTTTCATGGCCTCGCCGAAGACCGGGCAGGTAGTGAATCTCACTCATACACGGGAAATCGCCGAGGAGAATCCGCGATGGTCACCGGACAGCCGATATCTTGCCTATATGGTCAAGCCGAAGACCTCTTCAGTCTTCGAGATCGATGTCTTCGACCTGCTCATGCGCGAAGTGAAGCATGTAACCACCGGCACGCCCGCCGACAAGCTGAACTGGGGTCCTATCTGGTCGCACGATGGCAAGCGGATTGCCTACACTCAGCATCAAGCCAAGGGAACCGACTCGAACATCTTTATTGCGGAGGTTGCGACTGGACAAAACACGTTGCTCACGCCGCACGATGGTGAGTTGACTTATTACGCGAACGACATCTCGCCGAATGGCAAGAAACTTCTGATCACTTCCAATGCCGCGAACGGCTACGAGAACGTCGGCCTGCTCGACATCGCGACCAAAAAGATTTCCTGGCTGACTAAAGACAAATGGGAGATCAGCGGAGCGAGCTTCTCGCCCGATGGCAAGTACGTCACTTGGACCGCGAATGTCGACGGGAATGCCGGCATCTACCTGCACGATCTCGTGACTGACACGACTAAAGAGCTGCCCTTGCCGAAGGGCGTGAACCAGCCCGTCGGGGAGCATTCTGCTTTCAGCCCGGACGGCACGCTTCTGCTTTACAACCACAACGGTCCGAATGCGCCGGGCGACTTGTGGGTTTACCACCTGGCGACGGGAAAGTCAGAGCAGGTTACGCACTCGCTCGTGGCAGGCGTGCGCTCGGAAGACATGGTCGAGCCATTCCTGGTGCACTATCCCAGCCGCGACGGCAAGTGGACGATTTCAGCGTTCGTGTACGTGCCCTACAACATGGTGCGCAATGGCGAGAATGCCGCGATTGTCTACGTGCACGGCGGACCGACCGCGCAGACGCTGAATTCGTTCACCCGGTTTATCCAGCACATGGTCAATCAAGGATACATGGTGATTGCGCCTAATTATCGCGGCTCAACCGGCTACGGCAAGGAATTCCAGCAGGCCAACCTGTTCGATATGGGCGGCGGCGACCTGCAGGACGTGCTGGCGGCAGCGGACTTCATCAAGCAGACCGGCTACCTTGATCCCAAAAAAATTGTGCTTATGGGTGGCAGCTATGGCGGCTACATGACCATGATGGGAGTGACGAAAGCACCGGACGTTTGGGCGGCGGGCGTGCCGATTGTTCCTTTCGTTAACTGGTTTACGGAAGTTCAGAATGAAGATCCGGTGCTGCAGCAATCCGATATGGCGACCATGGGCGATCCGGAAAAGAATAAGGATCTCTATCACGACCGCTCGCCGATTTTCTTTGTCGATCAAATCAAGGCGCCGCTGCTACTGTTCGCCGGCGGACATGATCCGCGATGCCCGCACGAAGAATCCCAGCAGGTGGTCGACGCCGTCAAGAAACGCGGCGGCACGGTGGAACTGAAAGTCTACGAGAACGAGGGCCACGGCTTCGCGCGCGTAGAAAATCAGATCGATGCCTACAAGCGTGCGGCAGATTTCATAAAAGCGCACGTTCCTCCGGCGGAGTGCGGATGCGAGCTGAAGGAGTAGCCACTCTACTTGTCCTTCCGACGGACTCTGGTCGCGAGGAATCTGCTTTGACCGAGGACTGAAAACAGCAGATTCCTCACGGCTGAAGCCGTTTCGGAATGACAAAGATTCAAGAATCGTGAGACCGAAGGATTGCCTCAATTAACCCCGGAATCGTGTATTCCTTGGCTTTAATATCCACCGGCAGGCCTGATTCGCGGAGCGTTGAGGACGTAACTGGCCCAATCGAGGCCAGCTTGATTCCTGTAATGTAGGCCCGGGCGTCTCGCTTCCCCAACAGCTCCAGAAAATTCCTGACTGTCGAAGAGCTGGTGAAGGTAATCACGTGAGGCCGGCGTTTGGGATTCTTGAGAACGGCACGCAATCGAGTGCGTGACGCGCCCGGAATCACAGTTTCGTAAGCCTCGACGACATCGACCTGAGCTCCCAATTTTCTTAGTTCTCGCGGAATGACGTCGCGTGCGACTTTGGCGCGGGCCAAAAGAACGCGCCGTCCGGCTACCCGATCGTAAAGCCTCGTGACGACCGATTCCGCGACATATTCGTTTGGTACAACGTCGACATGAACGCCGCGCTTTTCGATGGCCTTCTTTGTCGCGGGGCCGATCGCAGCGACCTGCAGGTGAGCCAGTTCCCTTCTCGTCAAATGCGATTTTCGCAGCCGGTCCCAGAATGCTTCGACTCCGTTCACACTGGTAAGAATCAACCAGTGATAATCGCACAGGTTCTTCAAAGCTGAATCAAGAGGCCCGTAAGATCGCGGCTTGCGGATCTGGATAAAGGGAATCTCAATAACCTCAGCGCCGAGTTTGCGTAAGCCGGAAGAGAGCGCGCCGGCCTGATGGGTAGCACGGCCAACAAGAATGCGAAGGCCAGCGAGGGGCTTCTGCTTGTGTCGGCTTTCCGGATCTGGACGGGTAAGGACGCCCGTGCCTACGTGAGTGGTTTTGGTCACGGTTGTTGAGGAACGGCAGTTCCCTGCCCGTAGACAGTCTCCAGAATCTCTTCGCCGCCGCGGTGCAAGAGAGCTTCAGCAACTGCTTCTCCCAATTGAACCGGGTCGCTGCCGTCTCGCGACTCGCGGATTACTTTCGACCCATCCGGATCGGCCACGATGGCTTCCAGGTGCAGGCGTCCGTCGCGCGCATCTGCGAATGCGCCGATCGGCACCTGGCATCCTCCACCTAGTTTGTTGAGCAAGGACCGCTCGCAGGTTGTGGTCGTGCGCGCCGCTGCATCGTCCAAAAACATCAAGTGTTGGCGAATTGCTGAGTCTCCGGCGCGAATTTCAATCCCCAGTGCGCCCTGTCCCGCCGCCGGGCACATAACTGCAGCCGGGATGATCTGTTTTACAAGCTCCGTCTTGCCCAGGCGGTTCAAACCCGCAGCAGCAAGAATAATCGCATCGAACTCGCCCGCTTCCAGCTTGCGCAGGCGCGTGTCCACATTTCCGCGCAAAGGGTAAATCTTCAGATCGGGCCGCAGAGCTTTCAGTTGTGCTTGTCGTCGCAAGCTGCTCGTCCCGACACGCGCTCCCCGAGGCAGCTCATCAATGCTGGCGTACTTGCTTGAACAAAACACATCTCGTGGATTCTCCCGTTTCGTAATGGCGGCAATCTCAAATCCCGGCGGGACGCTTGTAGGCAGGTCCTTCAGGCTATGCACCGCGAGATCGACTCGCCCGTCCGCCAAAGCCTCTTCAATCTCTTTGGTGAACATGCCCTTGGTGCCGACATTAGCCAGCGCCACATCGGTGATCTTGTCGCCGGTGGTCTTGATGATCTCAATCTCAACTTGGTGGCCACGCTCGCGTAGAAGCCGGCTGATGTGGTTCGCTTGCCAGAGTGCGAGTTGTGATCCGCGGGAACCGATGCGCAGGCGAGCCATCAGCTCTCGCCTCCCGAGTCGCCGCCGGATTTGGCCGCTTTTTTCTCTTGCAGATTGAACAGCCGCCGCACAATATCAACGACCGTGGTGGCCTCGGATTCTCGTGCCGCCGTCTTTAGTGTGCTGATCGGCGTGTGCATGATCTTGTTCACAATCCCGCGGGTCAGGTGTTCAACCGCCAACTCCTGCTCAGGAGACAATTGCCCCAAACGCCCCCGCACGCGGTCGATCTCCGCTTGCCGAATCGTCTCGAGGTGATCCTGCAAAGAAACAATCGTGGGCACGACATCGAGGGTCTGAATGCGGGCCTGAAATCTTTCCACTTCAGTGTTAATGATGTCGTCGGCTTTCTCGGCTTCCTTTTTGCGATCGGCAACGTGCGATGCGACGGCTTGCTGCAGATCGTCAATGTCGTAAACGAAGATGCCGTCCAGCTTGTTCATCTCAGGATCGACATCGCGTGGAACGGCAATATCGATGAAGAACATGGGCCGGTTCTTGCGCCGGCTGAGGAAGAGCTCGCCATGCTCACGGCGGAAAATGGCGTGCGGAGCGCCGGTGGAAGTGATGACGATGTCGGCGCGATCACAGGTTTCGTAAAGCCGGTTAAATTCGATCGCTTGGCCATCGAACTTCTGCGCCAGCCGGATGGCGCGGTCGTAAGTCCGGTTGGCAACAAAGATGGACGCCGCGCCGTGTGCCAGCAGATGACGGGCGGCAAGCTCGGTCATCTTACCGGCGCCGACCAGATAAACGTGCTTGCCATTCAAAGATCCGAAAATCTTTTTCGCAAGTTCCACTGCGACGGAAGCTACGGAGACCGCCGATGATCCCACGGCCGTTTCCGTGCGCACGCGCTTGGCAACGGCAAAAGCGCGGGTCAGAAGTTGATCAAGCTGGGAATTGACCGCGCCTACAGCCCGGGCCGTGGCATACGCTTCTTTCACCTGACCGAGAATTTGTGCTTCACCGACAACCATGGAGTCCAAACTCGAAGTCACTCTGAACACATGTCGGACGGCATCCTTCTCCCGATATTCGTAGAGGTGAGGATCCATGACCGAGTGATCCATTTTGAAGAAATCGCCGAGAAATCCTCGCAGATCCGCGCCGCCATTCTGTGTCCGTGCCAGCATTTCGACTCGATTACAGGTGCTCAGGATCAGGCCCTCCTGCACTCCGGGGTGCTGGGTAAAGCACCGCAAGGCTTCCGGCAATCGCGATTCGGGAATCGCGAGCCGTTCGCGCACCTCAACCGGCGCCGTTTTGTGATTCACGCCGATGAGCTGAAAGGTCATGACTGTGCAAACCTGTGAATGGCGCTGAAGTAGTTGGCCGCCCATGCGATCAAAGCGAACACAAAAGCGCTGGCCGCCAGGTAGGCGGCGCGGCGACCACGCCAGCCTGCGCTCCAACGCGTGTACAGCAGAATCAGATATACCACCCACATCAGGATCGAGAGCAAAATCTTGGGGTCGAGCAGATTCACCCTTCCGAAAGTGGATTGCGCCACCACAGTTCCCGCAACCAGACCCAGCGTCATAAATGGAAAGCCCAGCAGCAGCGAACGAAATCCGATCTCGTCGATCACCTCCAGCGCCGGCAGACGGGAAAGAATTCCGTTGGGTTGCTTCGATTTCAGCGCGTGCTCCTGCACGAGATATAGCAAACTGGCGCCAAAGCTCAGAATCAGCGCAGCATAACCGGTAAAGATCAGTGCAATATGGGCAAACAGCCAGCCGGTACGCATGGTATTGGATGTAAGCAGGAATGGGGCCTCGCCCGTGGCGGCAATGAAGGTCAGAAGGAATACGAGCGGGAAGACGATTATGCCGGGGGATGTAGTCTGATACACCAGGTACACCAGCAAGAACACGACCATGATCAGGAAGCCCAACACCGATTCGGCGTTGTGTACGGAGACCATCGCCATCTCCCCGGATTGCAGGAAAGCGTCGGTCAGCGAGACGAAGTGGAACACCATGCCCAGATAGGCGGCGTGGAGTGCAATACGGTTCAGCAGGTCACTGCTGCGGGTCAGTGCCACCAGGGCGTAAAGCAACCCCACGGCGTAACAACCCAGCGCGACTCGCAGCCAAAGTATGGACATATAGGGTTTTAAGTTCCCTGTGCTGGATCGGGCATCCTCTCCCGTTCCAACTGGGTGATTATAGTCTGCCCCGCGGGTGAGGCAGAAGGCAGGGGGGGGTATCACAGGGCATTGTGATGGAGATCACAAAGCGATTTCTGCCGCTGTTGGATAGCCCCTTTGACTTTCCCCTTGACATCGCTTGGGGCTTCGGCAAGACAGGGCAGGCTCCGCCGCTGGCCCCACGCAAACTACGCCACTCCTAGAAGGCTGAGCACTTTCTCCAGGCTCGTCGCGTCGACGACCAGACGGCGACCCTCCGCCAGCATGTTCTCAACCTCATCGAAGGCCTGAAACAAGCGCATCTTGACCGCGCCATACCGCTCGGCATCGGTGAGGGTGCGGCGATGGGCGGCCGACCACTCCTCGAGAGCTTTATCGGGAAGAAAGACGCTGACCGCGAACATGGTCTTGCGGTCGGCAGTAACGTCGAAAACGTATTCCGCGGCTGGACCTTCCGAGCTGGTGGGGACGGCCCGCTTGCCCACAAAATAATACTGGTAGACGTATCCCTGTTCGCCCGTATACGTCTTCATGCGTCGGACTGACATAGTAGCGAGTAGTTAGTAGCTAGGAAGAAAAAGCCCAGCTACTCAATTCTTGCTTCGCGCAAGCGCTTGACTGCTGTCTCCGAGGTGACCGGGGAATAGTACACCTCTTTGAAGGTGTAGGATTTTGACTTCCCCGCGACAACCGGAAGGATTTCGATGTGCCAATGGTAGTCCTCGTCGATAGTCTTCCAGTAACCCAGACTCCCCGAGCCATGCAGGCTGTTCGGTGAGGTGTGCATCACCAGGTGAAAATCCTCCGTGACCGTGCGTATGCGCTGCAGAGTGCGCCGCAACAACGCGCCCAGATCACGCATCATTCCGGGCCGGTAAAGGCCCATGCGCTCAAAGGCGGCTTCGTGGGTGCGCGGCAGAATCCAGCTTTCGTAGGGCACGCGCGGCGCGTAGGGGCCGAGCGCGATAAAGTCGCCGCGGATCTCGATCAATCTTTGGTCCTGCTTTACTTCCTGAGAAATAATGTCGCAAAAGACGCAGCGTTCCTTCTGCTCGTAGTATTCGCGCCCGGCGCGCAACTCATACAGCACCCGGCGAGGAACGAACGTGGTGGCCGTAAGCTGGGAGCTAGGATGCTCAAACTCCTGCCCGGCGCTGCTGCCGTAGTCCTTGAAAATGCTGACGTACTTGAAGCGCCCGTCGCGTTTCAGGTCCTGAATGCGCTGCGCTGCCAGCAGCAGAAATTGTTCGATTTCGGCATCGCTGGCGTGCCAAAGCTGACGGTCGTGCCGCGGGTTCTCCACCAGCACCTCGTGGGCCCCCACTCCGCGCATACGGTCATAAATGCCGTCACCGCGGCGCGCCGGATCGCCTTCAATGTGGTACAGCGCCGTAGGATGCACCACCGAGCGCGCCGACCACGGCTCGCCCGGCATCATCCCAAAGACATTGGCAATGACCTGGACCGGCTGGGGAGAATCAGGGCAAAACCTGCAAGATTCAGAGCGAGGCGAGATATCAGACACGTCGTCGCCGGTGATCACCCAGGAGCGGGTAATGGGATCCTTGCGCAGCTCCATACACAAGGAAAACACTGGGACGGGAGCGGAGTCAACTGCGGGCGGGATCAATTTGCCTCGCCGCCGGAGAGCCGCACAACCCAGCGGGGAATGCCACGATACCCTACATATCCTCCAGCCTTGCCACGCTTGCGAAAGGTCTCGACGACACTCCAGGTGGCAATCACAATCAAGAACGCTATCCAGGCTACATTCCAGATGGGATCCAGCCAGCGATAACGGCGGGCGAGCCCAGTAGAAACCAGAAACAACACCCAGAAAACGATACCCGGAATCCAGCTGCGATATTTCTTTCTCATTCTGCGCCCTTGCCTTCTGCTGTCATCATCCCACCAGTTCGTTTAGACTCCAAACCCGTCCGAGTCGCGTCAGTTGTGATTTCCACCACCGAGGAGCGTCGCATCGTTTGTTATAATCCGCCACACGAAGCCATCCCAGATGACCGAGCCGTCCACTCCGCTGATGCGGCAGTATGCTGCCATCAAGAAAGAACATCCCACTGCTCTTCTGTTCTTTCGCCTGGGCGACTTTTACGAGTTGTTCTTCGACGACGCGGTCCTCGCTTCGCGCGAATTGCAGATCACGCTGACCTCCCGCAACAAGGAAAAAGGCATCGCCGTGCCCATGTGCGGGGTGCCCTATCACGCGGCGGAAGGCTACATTTCCAAACTCATTCGCAAAGGATTTAAGGTCGCCATCTGCGATCAAGTCGAAGATCCGCGACTTGCCAAGAAACTGGTGCGCCGCGAAGTTACTCGCGTGGTAACGCCGGGCACGGCGGCGGATTCGTCTCTCAGTTCCGAGGAAAATAATTTTTTAGCCGCCATCGCCCGAGCGGAAGACCGGGTGGGATTTGCTGCTCTGGATCTTTCCACTGGCGAATTTCGCGCGACTGAATTTCGCGGCGAGGATGCGGCAAAACGGATTCAGGAGGAATTGCAACAACTGCGGCCAAAAGAGGTTTTGTACGGCTCGTCAGCGCCGCTGTTCGACAAACAAGAGTATGACGGGCGCGATGCCCGTCCCTCCATCGGTTCGGCATTTGCTGAAACTCCTCTGGACGACTGGATCTTCGCCCCCGACCACGCCATTCCTCTTCTGGAAAATCATTTTGGAGTCTTGTCCCTGGAAGGATTTGGCTTGGCAGGCAAACCAGCCGCCGCGTCAGCGGCCGGGGCAATCGTCCACTATGTGCGCTCCACGCAGCGCGGCACTCTGGATCACGTAGACCGCATCGGCTTCTACGAGCGGCAGAATTGCCTCGTTCTCGATGCGGTAACCGTGCGCAACCTGGAGCTGATCGAACCCCTGTTTGCCGGAACGGATGAGGGCGTGACTCTGTTCCGCTCCATCGATGCGACTGTCACCCCAATGGGCAAACGGCTGCTGCGCTCGTGGATGCTGCGGCCTTCGATTGAGGTCAACGACATCAACTCCCGACTGGACGCAGTCGAAGCTCAGGTGAAGGAGATCGTGGCTCGCGACGAGGTTCGCCGCGCCCTGGATGGAATTCTAGATTTGGAACGTTTGTTGAGCCGAGTGACTCTGGAAACCGCGAATCCACGCGACGTGCTGGCGCTGGCGGCATCGCTGGCCAAGCTTCCAAAGCTCCGTGGTGCACTCTCGCGGTTCAGCGTGCAGCGCCTAAAGACCCTGCACGCAGCCATCGACGAACTTGGCGATCTGCGCGAGCGGATTGACAAGACGGTTGTCCCGGAGCCTCCCATTGCGCTCAGCGATGGCGGAGTGATCCAAGCTGGCGTGGACAAAGAACTCGACGAACTCCGCGACTTGAGCCGCAATAGCAAGCAATATCTGGCGCAGATCGAGCAACGGGAGCGGCAGCGCACTGGTATCTCGTCCCTGAAAGTAAAGTTCAATTCTATTTTTGGCTACTATTTAGAGGTCTCGAAACCCAATCTGCATCTCGTACCCCAGGAGTATGAGCGCAAGCAGACGCTAGTCAATGCCGAGCGGTTTACTACGCCTGAGCTGAAGGAGTACGAGGCGAGGATTCTCGATGCGCAGGAGAAAATTGCTGAGATCGAGCGGCGTTTGTTTGCGGAACTGCGTACGGTGATCGCGGGAGAAGCGCGGCGTATCCGGCAAACCGCGCTCGCCTTGGCTGAGGTAGACGTGCTTGCATCCCTGGCCCACATTGCCGCTTTACGAAATTACTGCCGGCCTAAGCTCGATGATCCCGCCGACATCGAGATCATCGGTGGAAGGCATCCGGTGATCGAGCAGCAGGATATGGCTGAACGGTTTGTGCCCAACGATCTTTATCTCAACTCAACCACGCACGCCGTGCTGGTTTTGACTGGGCCCAACATGGGAGGCAAATCCACCTATCTCCGGCAAGCCGCGCTAATCGTCATTCTGGCGCAGATGGGATCATTCGTTCCGGCATCTTCCGCCCGCCTCGGAATCGTGGATCGCGTCTTCACCCGAATTGGCGCCAGCGATAACCTGGCGCGAGGCCGCTCGACGTTCATGGTTGAAATGACCGAGACGGCAGCGATTTTGCACACGGCTACTCCGCGGTCTCTCATTCTTCTCGACGAAGTCGGGCGCGGAACTGCCACCTATGACGGACTGGCGATCGCATGGGCCGCGGTCGAATATATCCACGCGCGGACAAGAGCTAAGACGCTGTTTGCCACCCATTACTTCGAGCTGACAGAGCTGGCCGACCGCCTCTCGGGTGTGAAGAATTATCACGTCTCCGTCAAAGAAACGGGCAGCGGAATTGTTTTTCTGCGAAAAGTTGAGCCGGGCGCGGCCGACCGCAGCTACGGCATCGAAGTGGCTAAGCTTGCAGGCCTGCCTAATGAAGTCATCGAGCGGGCGCGCGAGGTTCTCACTGAACACGAAAGCGCGGAGCAACGTGTAACCGATCAGCTGGCGAGCGATGAACTACAGCCGCGTCCGGCACAGTTGACGATCTTCACTCCGCTTTCTCAGCCTGTGTTAGAGAAGCTACGAGAAGTGGATTTGAATCGCTTAACTCCGCTGGAGGCGCTGAACTTGCTAGCAGAGTTGAAGAAGCAGATTGAGTAGCCGGCAGTTAGAATTGTCATCCTGAGCGTAGGTGGATTCTACACTGCGTGAGAATCCGCGCAGTCGAAGGATCCCTGCAATCTCTTCAGAGTGCAGGGATGCTTCGACTCCTTCGTCCTCTTTGGCCAAGCGAAGAGGGCTCCGTTCGCTCAGCATGACAGCCAGGTCAAGGAAATCCAATCCTGCGACAGGTCGGATCGGCCAGTTGCTAATCGTCGGTTTCGACGGCACGGAGATGTCCCCGCAACTTCGTTCCCTTTTGATGCGCATCCAGCCTGCCGGCGTGATTTTTTTTGCGAGAAACATCGTCACCGCCGAGCAAACTCACCGCCTGCTCAGCGATTGCCAGTCCTGCGTGTCCACTCCGCTGTTTACCTGCGTGGATATGGAGGGTGGCCGCGTGGATCGGTTTCGCGAAGTGCTGGGTCCGTCACCGTCGGCCGCCGATGTGTTTGCAAGCTGCGACCGCGAGCTATTTCGCAAGCACGGGAGAATCCTCGGCGAGTGCTGCCGTGCGCTTGGGTTCAACACAGATTTGGCTCCAGTCGTTGATCTTGCATTTGAAGCATCACGCGCAGTGATGAGTTCGCGAGCAGTCTCGGCCGATCCAGCAGAGGCCGTGCGATACGCGCGAGGATTTCTCGCCGGTTTGCGGTCCGCCGGTGTGCTGGGCGTGCTTAAACATTTTCCTGGGCTGGGCGAAGCGAATCTCGACACTCATCACGAACTTCCTAGTGTCGATAAGCCTTGGCAGCAGCTTTGGCAGCAAGATCTGAAACCGTTCCGTGCCCTGCGACGGGAAGCGGCAATGGTGCTCGTCGGACATGCTGCGTATCCCGGCGTCACCCGAACCCGCGTTCCGGCCTCGCTCTCGCAGAGATGGATTGGCGATATATTACGAAAGAAAATCGGTTATCACAGCCTGGTGGTTTCGGACGATCTCGAAATGGGTGCCGTGCTTAAAGCGGCTCCGATCGAGCAGGCGGCTGTAGGGCACATCCGAGCCAGCGGCGACCTGTGCCTGGTCTGTCATCGTGAAGAACACGTGGTGATGGCATACGAAGCGCTGACCAGGGAGGCCGAGCGAGATGGAACATTTGCGCGAAGATGTGAGCAGTCAATCGCAAGAGTGCTGGCCTTCAAGAAAAAATGCAAAGAACTGAGGCGGCGAGGGTCAGCCCCGACTTCAGCTAAGTTAGAAAAACTCACGCGGCAGTTGTGGGAGTTCAGCGAGCAAGTCCGGCTGGAAGCTTTGACGTCCCGGGCCGATGATCAGCGGGGCCGCGCATGATCGTAGCCGGTGTGATGAGCGGCACCTCTGCGGATGGAATTAACGTTGCTCTGGTTCGGATCGACCGTAGCCGGGCGCGGACGCCCGGCCTCCACAACCTCAGGCTGATCGCTCACGCCGAATATCCCTATTCACAGAATGTACGCAAGTTTGTTCTCTCAGCGATGAATTCAACCCGTATCAGCGTGGCTGATCTTGCGCGATTGAATTTCTTGCTCGGCGAGCGGTATGCGCAAGCAGTGCTTTGGGCACAGAAACGCTTTCGTGTCAAAGCGGAGCTTGTGGGTTGCCACGGACAGACCTTGTATCACCAGGGCGAGGCAGCAGCTTTCTTGAGATGCAAGCTTGCCGTGACCTGGCAGACTGGCGAAGCGTCCGTGATCGCTGCTCGATTAGGTGTACCTGTGGTCTCAGATTTTCGTCCCGCCGACATGGCAGCGGGAGGCAAAGGCGCGCCGCTGGTTCCGTTCCTGGATTTCTTCTTATATCGCGATGCCCGTGTGGGCCGGATTGCGCAGAACATCGGTGGCATCGCGAATCTGACTGCGATTCCCGCGGGAGCCTCGCCAGAACAAGTGGTCGCCTTCGATACCGGCCCGGGAAACATGGCGATTGACGCAGTGACCGAACGGTTGTTTCATCGGCCTTATGATCGCGACGGGCAAATCGCAGCTCGCGGCAGAGTGCTGGAGCACGTTCTGGCGGGAGTGTTGCGCGCTGCCTTCTTCCGCCGCAAACCCCCAAGAACTGCCGGTCGAGAGGAGTTTGGGCGCGAGTTCGTGAGGGAATTTATCCGTCATTGTGGACCCGCGAACGCACATGACATTGTCGCCACGGCCACAGCACTGACTGCCAGGTCGATCAGCGATGCCCTGCGACGTTTTGTCCTGGATAGGCGCGGCGGTTACCGCGACTTTATCGTTTCTGGCGGAGGAGTGCGAAACGCGACGCTTATGGCGATGCTGGCCAACGACCTGCGCCCTCTGGGATTGCAGATTCGTTGGTCCGATGAGTTTGGGCTTCCATCGGAAGCCAAAGAAGCAGCTGCTTTCGCGCTCCTGGCATACCAGACGTGGAATCGGCGGCCATCGAATGTGCCTTCAGCGACCGGAGCGAAAAGGCCGGCCATTCTCGGGAAAATTTCGTATGCGTAACCATCCTCGCCGCAGCGCGGCGAACGCACAGCCAAGAGCGGCAGTACCCACTTGGTTCCTGCTCATAGTCGCGGCGAGCTTATTGACATCTTGCTCTTCGAAACCCGACCCGAGCACGCTGGTCATCATGATCGAGAACAGCCCTACGAATCTCGATCCGCGAGTGGGACTGGATGCGCAGTCTGAGCGAATCGACAGCCTGCTCTTTGATGATCTGCTCACCCGTGACGAACACTTGAATGTCCAACCCCAACTGGCCGAGCGCTGGGAAATTCCCGATCCCAGGACCTACATATTCCATTTGCACAACGGTGTTAATTTTCATGACGGGCGTCCGCTGACCTCGCGCGATGTGAAGTGGACCTTCGATTCCCTGCTTCAAAGCAATATCCTCAGCACCAAAGCAGCTGCTTATCGCTTCGTTGACCGCATTGACGCGCCCGACGATTACACGATTGTGTTTCACATGAAAGAACCGTTCGCCACGCTGCTCTGGAATCTTTCGGATGGCGCGATGGGCATCGTCCCGTACGGCAGTGGCACGGAAGTGTCCAACCATCCCATCGGCTCGGGTCCATTTCGTTTTGTGAGCGCTGAGCCGGACAAGGAAGTGGTAATCGAGCGCAATGACAGTTATTGGGGCGAAAAGCCGCACATGAAAAAAGTGCAGTTTGCGGTTGTGCCTGATGCCACTACGCGGGCACTTGAACTCCGCAAGGGCAGCGCCGATATAGGCTTGGGTAACACGCTGACTGCAGACCTGGTGCTGGCGCTCGAACGCGAACCGAATCTCCAGGTGCTGCGTGGTCCCGGCACCGTTCTGTCTTATCTGGCATTCAACGTCCGCGACCCTATTCTTAAGGACCGGCGCGTGCGACAGGCAATCGCGTATGCCATTGAACGCGCTCCGATGATCCATTACCTGCTGCGGGATTTCGCGCGCCCGGCTTACAGTTTGTTGCCTCCCGAAAGCTGGGCCTACGACGCTGATGCGCCTCACTACGACCACAATCCAGAGCTGGCGCGGCAATTGCTGCAACAAGCCGGGTATCCTGCGGTCAACGGAGTGCGGTTTCATCTCACAATCAAAACCTCAACCGAAGAAACCACGCGCCTCCTGGCTGCCGTACTGCAGCAGCAATTGCGGGAAGTCGGCATCGTTCTCGACATTCGCACGTTTGAGTTCGCTACTTTCTTTTCCGATGTGACTCGAGGCGCGTACCAGGTGCATTCGCTGCGTTGGGTGGGAGGCAACGAGGATCCAGACATTTTTGAATACGTCTTCCATTCCGATAAATTCACTCCCCATGGCGCGAATCGAACCTTCTACTCCAACCCGCGAGTTGACGTGCTGATTGATCAGGCGCGCAGCGAGATGGACGAGAGCACGCGTAAACAGCTTTATGCAGAGATTCAGGAAATTCTGGCGCAGGATCTGCCCTACATCGACCTGTGGTACTGGGACAACGTCTTGGTGCATTCGAAGCGAGTAAAGAACCTCACGCTGAATCCTGCGGGAAACTACGATTTTCTGAAGACAGCAGAGTTGGCGCAATGAACGCGTGGAGCGGGACCAAATCCTGCGTGCTACCATCAAAGCTTGCGCCGGTGAGACGCCGGCGCTATGGGCATGCGAATTCTATTCATCGGCGATATTTTTGGACGGCCTGGACGAGCCATCGTCAAGGAGCGCCTGCCGGGAGTGGTCAACGATCACTCCGTCGATCTTGTGATTGCCAACGGCGAGAATGCCGCTGCGGGATTCGGCATCACACCGTCGCTGACTGAAGAACTTTTTGACCTCGGAATCGACGTTCTCACCAGCGGCAATCACATCTGGGACAAGCGCGAGATTATTGAGTACTTTCATGCCGCGGACGGGAATCCGCACAGCCCAGCCCGGCGGCTCTTGCGCCCAGCGAATTATCCGCCGGGGATGCCAGGCTGGGGCATGTATCAAGGCAAGAAGAAGGATGTCCCGTATGCGGTGGTGAATCTGCAGGGTCGTGTCTTCATGGCGGCGAACGATGACCCGTTCCGCATCGCTGACCAACTTCTGAAAGACATCAAGGCTAAAGTCGTGGTGGTCGACATGCACGCGGAGGCGACGTCAGAGAAGATATCGATGGGCTGGTACCTCGATGGGCGAGTCACAGCTATGGTGGGGACGCACACCCATGTTCCAACCGCCGATGAGCGAGTGTTGCCGGGCGGCACCGCATATATCACCGACGTTGGCATGACCGGACCCTACGAGAGTGTGATTGGTGTTAGGAAAGAGCTGATTCTCGACCGATTTCTTACTAATATGCCCTCTCGATTTGAACCAGCTTCCGGAGACGTGCGCCTGTGCGCGATTGTGGTCGATTGTGATGAAACCACCGGAAGGGCGAGAGAGATCAAGCGTGTGATGATCAGTTTGTAGTCTCCAGTTTCTAGTTTAGCGTGTCCTGAAGCCTCTTCCTCTGCTGGACCGGCAAATGCTTCACCGCAGTTCGTGCCAGTGCCACATACACGTCCTTCACCGCTGGGATTCTTCGCAGAACCCGGAGATGCCTGCGCACAATTTCTGCGTCTCCGCGCACCAGCGGTCCGCTGAATGCGCCGGCCGGTCCAAGTCGGCCGTAGTTTTCTATGGTTTGTCTAAGAATCGGCAGCATCTTCTTGCGCGCATCACCAACAGATAGACCTGCTGCGAGCGCCACTTGCTCGGCACTCACCAGAAGAGCCACCAGCAACGGAGAGGCAAAAGCTCCCCACGCGTGGTAGGCCACTTTGTCCTTGGCGCGAATTTTGAACGACTCTCCACCCAGGTCACGCGCGATTCTCCGCGCGACTCGCAGCGCGCTTGCATCCCCTTCAAGCGCAAACGGAACGCCTTTCAGCGACGGAATGGTGCCCCGTACAAAAGTCATCATGGGATGCACTGACGCCACGCTGGCGCCACGCCGCCGGAGCGCCTCAAGCTCCCTGCTGGGCAGCGCACCACTGGAGTGAAAAGCAATTTTCCCGTTCCATTCAACCTTCGACGCTAAAGCGCGAGCCGCTGCGGCGATCTCCCGGTCGGGAACGCAGAACCAGATTAAATCCGCGTCAAGTGCAGCATTGTTATGGAACGAAGCCTGCGCTCGCAGCCTGCGCGCCAACTGGCGGCTCTTCCTTCCAGACCGCCTGTGAGAAACGATCTCGGCAATTCGATATCCCGCTCGGCTTAGCTCCACTGCCAGTGCGCTACCGAGTCTTCCCGGACCCACGATCGCGATACGCGGCTTGGTTGCCATCGCGGGCAGCATATCAGGGGACTTCGAGGATGAGCAAAACTTGGTGTGGTACGTTCCAATAAGGATGCGAGCCAGACACGCGTTATCTGCCGCAAAGAACGCGGCAGTTCGCGCGGCTCGCCCAGATCCTTCGCTGCGCAAAAACGCTCGCTCCAGGATGACAATGGTCCCTAGAGGGATGCCATCGGTTCCCGTATATTGATTCTCATGTCAAAAATACCGGCAAAGGCAAAAGTGCTCTCCTCACGCATGGTGTACCGCGGCCCGGTCTTTTGGGTAACTACTGATCAGGTGCTCGAGCCTTCGGGCATGCAAGTCCGCCGCGACATCGTGCGGCACACCGGCTCAGTCGTGGTTATGGCCGTTGATAACGCGCGTCCCGAGCCATGCGTTCTGCTGCTGCGGCAGTATCGCCATGCGGCTCAACAATACCTGTGGGAGCTATGCGCCGGCCGCATCGACCAGGGTGAAAGCGAGCTGGCTGCGGCAAAGCGTGAGCTTCTGGAGGAAACCGGGTACTCCGCTAAGCGCTGGAAGCGCATTCTGACGTTCTATGCGAGCCCGGGCTTCGTCGCGGAAACCATGGCCATTTACCTGGCGCAGGATTTGCGGGCAGGTGTTGCGCAGCCAGAGGAGGACGAGGTTATCGATCTTAAATTCCTGCCTCTCAGCCGAGCTCTGCAATGGGTCATGAAGGGCGTTATTAAAGATGCCAAAACCATTGCGGGATTGCTATGGCTTAGTCAACGACAGTGACCGATTAATCCCAAAAATAGAGGCTTTTCTGTGACATCATCTCTTGACACCCCTTTTGCTTAGCCGCAGAATGGCATCAAAGGCATAGGCACGACCTCGGACCAGCAAGGTGCGTGCCGAGGGGGCGTAAGTGGAACGTTTGAAAGGTACCGTGAAGTGGTTCAACAATGCCAAGGGCTATGGCTTTATTGGGCGTGAAGGTGGGCCCGATGTTTTTGTGCACTACAGCGCGATAACCACCGAAGGATACAAAAGCCTGCAGGAGGGCGATCCGGTGGAATTTGAGATCACCCAAGGGCCCAAGGGTCCGCAAGCGGCGAACGTCACCAAAGCTTCTTAAGTAGCACCAGCGCCCCCTCGCAGGCTGTTCCGTACTCATACAGAGCACGTGCCGCCGAACTGGCTTTTCCCTGCCAGGCCACTACCTTCCTCTCTGCTCAAATCTTGTTTAATCTTAAATACACATGGACAACAAGGCGATTGCCGGCATTCTGTTTGAGACCGCCGATCTGCTCGAGATCGACGGGCAGGACTCGTTTCGCATCCGTTCCTACCGCAATGCCGCCCAGTCCATCGAGGCGCTGCCGCAACAAATCTCGGAGCTGATCAGCGAGCCCAAGAGGTTGCTCGAAATTCCCGGCATCGGCAAAGGAATGCTGCAGAACTTGCAGGAAATATTCAAGGACGGGCGGCTTTCTGTTCATGCCGAGTTGCTGAAGAAATATAAACCCGCGATGCTGGACCTGCTGAAGATTCAGGGACTGGGACCAAAGACCATTGCCCTGATCTGGAGCGCCTATCAGGTTTGCGATGTTGAGGGTGTCGAGAAGCTCGCACGCGAGCAGAAGATTCGGATTCTTCCTCGCATGGGCGAGAAGCAGGAAACGAAACTACTGAAGGCGATTGAAGACTACCGGCGCATCGCCGGACGTTTCCTGCTCGACACCGCCGAAGCGCAGGCAGAAAAAATTGTCGATCATCTACGCGGCTATCCTGGGGTTGAAAAGGTCACTCCTGCTGGTTCTCTGCGCCGCGGCCGTGAAACTGTGGGCGATCTCGACATCTTAGTAACCGGCCGGGCGTGCTGCGATGACAAGGAGCGCGAAAAACTGATCGACCACATCATCAAGCTGCCCGGACTGATGGAAATCATCGCGCGCGGGGAAAACAAAGTCAGCTTCCGCATGCGCGGCGGGATGCAAGTGGATGTGCGCTTTCTGGCGCCGGAATCCTTTGGCGCAGCCATGCAATATTTCACCGGGAGCAAGGCTCATAACATCGCACTCCGGCAGCGCGCTTTGAAGATGGGATATACGCTGAGCGAATACAGCCTGGCCCGGGTGGATAACGAGAAAGCCGTCGCGGGGCAAACCGAAGAGGAAATCTATTCCAAGCTGAAGCTTGACTACATTCCTCCGGAGCTGCGGGAAAATTGCGGAGAAATCGACGCCGCCGAGAAACATGAACTGCCCACGGTGATTTCACAATCAGATTTGCAGGGCGATGTGCACATGCACACCATCGAGACCGATGGCCGAAACACAATCGAAGAAATGGCCGAGGCCGCGCGGGCGCACGGCTACAAATACATGGCCATCACGGACCATTCGAAGAATCTGGCCTTCGCCAATGGCCTCGATGACAAGCGCGCCCTCGAGCATATCAAGCGTATCCGCGCCGCGAACGAAAAGATTGCCGGAATCAAAATCTTTGCCGGAGTCGAAGTCGATATTTTGGCGGACGGCGCGCTCGATCTGTCTGATGACGTGTTGGCACAGATGGATCTGGTAATCGCCAGTGTGCATTCGCATTTCAACCAAAGTCCCTCAGAAATCACCGATCGCCTGCTCAAGGCAATTGAGAATCCCAACACCTCGTTGATCGGCCATCCTACCGGCCGATTACTGCTCCGGCGTGACGCATATCAGTTCGACATGGATGCCGTGTTGAAGGCCGCGGCGCAGCGCAAAGTCGCCATGGAACTCAACGCCTATCCGGATCGGCTGGATTTATGCGACCGCCATCTGCGTCTGGCGAAACAGTATGGAGTGAAGATCGTCATCAACACCGACTCGCACCACACTTCGCATCTTGATAAGATTCGTTACGGCGTGTTGCAAGCTCGCCGTGCATGGCTGACCAAGGATGATGTGCTTAACACCCTCCCGCCGCAGAAGTTCGCGAAGGCGATGAAGCATGGGGCGTAATTCGCGCTGCGCATGGTCAGTGCGCGTCGCATATCCACGCCAAAGTGAGGCAGCTTCGACATCAGCGCGAATTTTTGGCGCAGCCGCAACCTAGCTTTCCTTCTGCATTTGCTCGGCAAGGTAGTTGGCGATGCCCATGTCTTTCACGGCTTGCAGCTGTCCTTCGAGAAAGTAAACATGGCCCTCTTCATCTTCCACCATGCCCTCGAACAGCTCGCGGGAGCCGTTATCGCCTGAGTTTTCGCAGACCGCTATAGACCGATTGTACTGCTTGATGGCATCCAGTTCGTCCTTCAGATCGATCTCCAGCTGCGCCGTTACGTTGCCACCGACCTGTGGCTTGATGCCCACTTCGATCTCCGGAGTCCCATCGAGAAAAATAATCCGTTCGATGAGACCCTCGGCATGATGCATTTCCTGGATCGCGCGCTTCTTGGTGAGGGCTCCCAGGCGTTGATAGCCCCAGTTGTCGCACATCTCCGCCTGGACCATGTATTGAACAATTGCTGTCAGCTCCGCCACAAGTGCGGCGTTCAGTTCCTTAATCACTTTGGGGTTTCCGCGCATGTCACCTCCCGCTGCTGAAGTATAGACTGAAAAAGCAAGTCTATCAGGGCGCTAATGGCAATCGCGAACGGTACACCACTGCGATGGCGAGTTGCGAGTAATTCGGGGGTAGTGTCCTGATTCCGATTGCTTGACTGCATTGCGCCCTTAGCGATCCTTTGCGATCTTCGCGGTTAAACGCTTTTCACCGCAAAGGACGTTACGAATTTGCCAAGGCCGCAGAGCGATTCCAAATCAAAACGTACCAATTCGTGCCCGCTTGGAATTTTTAACTCAAAAATGATTAAAATCGAGCAGCGGCCAACTTATGCCTGACCAAACTCCGCCTGTGGCGAACGTTGCTCCAACGTCCTCTCAGCAAGCTACTAACTTTCAAATCGGCGAGGAATTCGGCACGGCGAAGAAGAATCTGCCACCGGTTCGGATCGTCCTGATCGGGGTCGCCATTGTCATTGTGGTCGGTGCCGTTTTGGCGTTCATGCAACGGGCTCAGCCCTCGGCTGCCGGTTCCATTGACCAAATGGTCTCGGTCGAAATTCCCAATCAGGGCTCGGTGATGGTTGCCGTCAACGTGTCCTTCCAAAACAACGGCAAGAAACCTTTCTGGATTCACACCATCAAAGCCGAGCTTGAAACAGCCAGTGGCACATTCTCCGACGATGCCGCGGCCCCCGTGGATTTCGATCGTTACTACCAGGCCTTCCCCGCTCTCAAGCAGTACGCGATTGATCCTCTGCAGATCGAAGCCAAGATCAATCCTGGCGGCCAGATCCGGGGAACCATCATCGTCAGTTTTCCAGTCACGCCCGATGCCTTCGCCCAGCGAAAAGCGTTGAAGGTCATCATTCAGCCTTACGATCAACCGGCGCCGCTGGTGTTGACGAAGTAGCAGTTGGCAGTTGGTATTCAGGATCCCATTCCTGGGGTAGATCTGTAGTGACGCACTGCTAACTGCCAAGTGCAGAGGTCTTACTAGCTCGGCGTCACCGGGACCGGCGCATTCTTCGGGGTG
>DASPSE010000003.1:0-6310 GCA_035624085.1 Terriglobales bacterium | reverse complement strand
CGGGCCGCGCAGCCGAAGGACCCCGCGTTCGCTTACTGCTTCAACCGGCGTTTCCAGGCTTTCGGCATCGAAACCGGAGCGCGCTTGGCGAAGCTAAGGTGGAGGCACGCCGGATGTAGGCGTGAGCCTCTTTGCTCGTGCGACCCGGTAGGGCACGGCTTCAGCCGTGCCAAAAGAGCATCGACCCCGACCGAGGCGCCGATGCGGCGCAGCTTGAGGTGCTTTGCGGGCGTGAGCGCAGCCGGGGTCCCCGACACGCGCGATTTTTGCGTGGCGGGGTGGAGGAGCGGGAGCCCGCAGCCGGAATCCTGAGCGAGCGCAGCGAGCCGAAGGATCTTCCGCCCACCCCCGCCCTTCGCTTCGCGACAGGACGTCACCCGAGAATATGGGATGACCAATTTTTCCTTGGACGTCATCCCGAAGCCCCGCGCTTTCACCAGCGGGGCGAGAGCTTGCCCTGAGCGACCCTGAGTGCAACGAAGGGGAGTCGAACGGGGATCTGGCGCGCGCCTTCCGCGATCTTCGTGTAGGGCACGGCTTCAGCCGTGCCGAAAAAGCATCGACCCCGACCCAGGCGCCGATGCGGCGCAACTGCACTAGACCCTCGCTACTCCGGTTAGCGTCCCCGCAGTTCCGTTTGAGACGGGGTAGGGCAGGGCGGGAGATCAGCCTTGCCTTTGCCTGACGATCCGAACCGCTGAAGGATCTGTTACAGAACCCATCAGGAACATCCGCTTAGACTGATTGATTTCTAGACCAAGGTTGACAGACTCGAAAAGGGAGTAAATCCGTTCGGCCGCTCGCAATTCAAGGGTATCGGTCTTAATCCAGGCAGCACCGAGCTGCATTCTTGCCTCGTCGATATCTATGACAAACCCATGGTCCTTGTATTCATGCACGAGTTCCTTCGCAATCGACGCTGCCTTGGGGAGAAGCTGTGCCTTCGTCGACAGAAGTCGAACCGCGTACTGGACCGCAGATTCACTTATACGGTCGCAATAGCCGATTTGCTCAACTGTAAGGGCAAGTTGAAGGTAGCGGGCAAAACATTTCAGCGCTTCCGGGATGCTCCTGAGCAACCGACGCTATGGTTCGCAGTGCTTGGCTCACGCCCAGTGCGGGCAATCCCCCCAATTGCGGATCTATTGGGCCGAGTTGGCCCAGCGGACCCATGTGGATCTCGTCAGCTCCAAGAGCAATCAACGTCGCTGCTGACTTTGCTTGCCTCGGTACAGCCACGACGAACCGTTCTTTCGAGAAGGCCTTGCAGATTTTACTGATCTGATATGCAGGCTCGATCGAACCGCCACGGCAAAGCAGGAACAGGAGAACGTTCCGTTCATGGTTCGGGTTGAGCGCCGAGAGGGCATCGAAGATCGAATCCAGGTCGGCCGTATGTATGCTGTCCTCCGGTTCCAGCAGTCCGAGGCAGCAGTATTCGTGGACGGTCTCGTTCTTGAGTATTTCGCCAACCTCGCGAACGAACCTGTCCTTCACGTCCTGGGGCTTGGCGCTCCTCAGAAATAGATGCCAGGGCTGCGGCGGAAGCTCGGGCGTAGCGGTCGGCTCTTTCTCTTCGGCAGATCCCGGCTGAGCTATTGTCTGCGTCGGCGGGCTCGCTGGGTCCGGCGCGGGCGTCACGCCGCCGCTATTCCCATTCGACGGCACCTCGGCAAGTTTGTTTGCTTGGTCCATAACTTGTCTAACCCCTTGACCCCGTTCGTGTCCTGGTCGCGAGGGGAACAGTAATCGGCGGTATTGCCATACGTGCGGTCGTGTCGGATACGAACTGGCGGAAGTAGGGCCAGAGGGCAAGGCGTGCCTCAGACGTCGCAAAGCGCTCCGCAAATTCCTTCCTAAAGGTTGGACAATGGAAGTGAGCCTCAAAAACACACCTCAAAGCGAGGCAGTCCTGGCCGTTTCGGTTCCTGACTTTCAGGTCGAAGCTCGCCTGGACGTCTACGAAGTTCTTGCCCTGTGTTGACAACGTGTATTGGGCTTCTATGTTCCTGACCGCGGATCTACTTTCGGCAACTGCATTGAAGTAGCGTGACCTGTCGAGCTTCGCTGAGCACTCTCTGAGCCCTAGACCGACAAGGTTAAGGTCTCTCAAAAACTCGACGTAGCCCTCAAGCGCGGGCTCGGTGGTGGCGCTCTTCTTCCTTTTTGGCATGTTCTGCGGCCTCAATCGTCGTTTGAATTCGGTTCGGCAATTTCAGGCTGAAGCAATCCAGGATATCCATGTCCCACAGATCGACGGCGTGGGTTGGCTCCTGACTGATGGCCCAACTCTGCCCTGCCAATAACGCCGTGCGGGCCGCCCAGCCCTTCCAGTCTGAATGTGCCCAGTCTTCGTTCGCGAGGCTTACAGTTTCCGGTGTTACGGATCTTCTCCCCACCGCCTCGGCAAGCAGGGTCGCGACGAGCTGGTTCAGGCTGGTGCCCTCTCGTCTCGCCATCTGCACTAACTTAAGGTGCAGCGTGCGGGCAACCCGCTGAACCCACTTACCACTTGGGAGCGAATCAGTGTCTGACGGCTCTGGTACCGCATCCCCGCTTTCAAGGGCGTCGGTGATCCACAGTCTCTTAGCCTCGTCCAGGTTTTCGAGAGCTTCCGGCCTCGACCTGCCGTGGGCCGAACAACCTGGAAGCTCATCCACCCGCGCCACGAAGTCTCCCTGCTCATCGCGCCGGAGAACAACCGTGTAGGGCAGTTCTAGGTAATGATCTACGTTTTTGTGTTTAGGAGTCATACCACCCCAAATCTATCATCGCGTCTCGAAATTCATCGACCGAGTACGGCTTCACCTGCTTGCTTCCCGGGTTGTGACAATTCACCATGAAGCGCCTCCCGCCGACGTTGAATAGTTTGCCGTGTTTCGCGTCACGGGAAGCGACCGGGTAGAATCCGCCCAGCCGCTGGACGACCCACTCGATTTCTTCGAGTGTCACATTGTTCCTTCTCTCAACAAGCTCGGAGATGCGTTCCTTTATCCGCTGAACCTGCTCTTTGTCCGACATCGAGGTCTGACACCGCCTTCTGCTTTATGCCGCTCATGCACGGTCCCTCCGTCACCCACCAAAAGGATGATACCACATATAGTATCACATCTAAAGGCTTCGGTGGATCTTTTTTCCCTCAGCACGGAGGTCCCCGGCTCCGTACTCATTTAACCCTAAGTCCCTGTCCCAAAACGGGAATCTCCCGCCCCACTCCCCCGAAATTCCCGATTCGGCACAACCCTTGTCAAGCCCCCTAAATCGCCAGATTTCTCCCATCCTCCTCATTCCAATCCGATAATAAAGTTCCGGAACGTGTCTAAAACCCCGGTCAAATCTGCTATTCTATAAGTAAAGAGCAGAGATTCATTACAGCTTATAGCTGTAACTCCCCTAAAAGAACAGAAGGAAGAACAGGCGTGGGCCATCGCTCCACGCTTTTTGTTTTGCCTATGAAAAAGTCAGTACCCACAAAACCGAAGCCCGCCAAAACTTCGTCCCACCTCACCACCAAGCGGCGCGGCGAGGTGGCCGAAGCCGCTTTTCTCCATAAGGTCGCCAGCCTCGGCTTCACCGTAGCCAAGCCTTGGGGCGAAAGTGATCGTTTCGACTTCCTCGTTGAATCCGGCAGCCACTGCTGGCGCGTCCAAGTCAAGTCCGCCTACACAAAAAGCGAGTGGGGATACGGCTTCCACGCCTGCGGCAACGTGCAGAGCCGCACCTATACTCGCGACGACATCGACTTCCTCGTCGCCTATATCGTTCCCGAAGACGTCTGGTACGTCGTCCCAATCGAGGTATTCGAGACGAGAACTGCGGTCAAATTTTTCCCCACCAGCAAACGACGCATGTCCCGCTTCGAGAAATATCGCGAAGCCTGGTGCCTCATGGCCTGTCCCAAGGACGGATGCTGCAGAAAGGAAATCAGCGTCGAACGTCTCTGCGAGCGAACTGTGAAATCAGCCTGCCCGAAACAGCGGTCACAGAAACCCAAACAAAAATCCCCACCCTAACCTCGCCTACCGGCTCGGTTAGGATGGGGCACCCTACGGTTCTTTTTGCTGAAAGCTGACAACTGAGAGCTGACAGCTTCTTAATACATATCTCCCATGCCACCGCCATGTCCACCCGGCATCGGAGCTTTCTTCTCTTCCGGAATCTCCGCCACTAGGGCTTCGGTGGTCAACATGAGCGACGCGATCGAGCCGGCATTTTGCAGTGCAGTGCGCACCACTTTCGTCGGATCGAGCACGCCCGCCTTGACCAGGTCTTCGTACTGGCCGGTCAGAGCGTTGTAGCCGAAGTTCTGGTCTTTCGCGTCGTTGACCTTGCCCAGCACGATGGCGCCTTCTTCGCCGGAGTTTTCGGCGATCATGCGCAACGGCTCGGTCAGGGCGCGCTTCACGATGTTGGCGCCGATCTGCTCATCGCCCTCGAACTTCTGCTTGTCGAGCGACGCCACCGAGCGGGCCAGAGCCACACCGCCGCCGGGGACAATGCCTTCCTCGACTGCAGCGCGAGTCGCGTGCATGGCGTCTTCGACACGAGCCTTCTTTTCTTTCATCTCAGTCTCGGTCGCCGCGCCAACTTTGATCACAGCCACGCCACCGACCAGCTTCGCCAACCGCTCCTGCAGCTTCTCGCGGTCGTAGTCGCTGGTGGTCTTGTCGATCTGGCTGCGAATTTCTTTCACGCGGCCTTCGATCTCGCTGTGCTTGCCCTTGCCCTCGACAATGGTGGTGTTGTCCTTGTCGATGGTGATCTTCTTGGCCTGGCCGAGATCGCTCATCTGAACGTTCTCCAGCTTGATGCCAAGATCTTCGGTGATGGCCTTGCCGCCGGTGAGGATGGCGATGTCCTGCAGCATGGCTTTGCGGCGATCGCCGAAGCCCGGCGCCTTCACCGCGCAGACTTGCAGTGTGCCGCGCAGTTTGTTGACCACGAGCGTGGCCAGCGCCTCGCCTTCAACGTCTTCAGCCACGATGATCAGCGGCTTGCTGCTCTTGGCAATGTTCTCGAGCAGCGGGAGCAGGTCCTTCATCGAGCTGATTTTCTTTTCGTGGATGAGGATGTAAGCGTTCTCGAGCACCGCTTCCATGCGCTCCGGGTCGGTCACGAAATACGGCGAGAGATAGCCGCGGTCGAACTGCATGCCCTCGACCACTTCAAGCTGAGTCTCGAGCGTCTTCGATTCTTCCACGGTGATGACGCCATCCTTGCCGACTTTCTTCATCGCTTCTGCGATGATGCGGCCGATGGTCTCATCATTGTTCGCCGACACCGTCCCAACCTGAGCAATCATTTCCCCCGATACGGGTTTGGAAAACTTGTCGAGTTCGCCCTTTTCGCGCTCGCCTTCTTTGTTGAGCTTGCCGCAGATGAGCTCGACGGCTTTCTCGATGCCGCGCTTCATGGCCATGGGATTGGCGCCGGCTGCTACGGTCTTCACGCCTTCGCGATAAATTGCCTGGGCGAGAACGGTGGCGGTGGTGGTGCCGTCACCGGCGACGTCGGAAGTCTTGGAGGCGACTTCGCGCACCATCTGCGCGCCCATGTTCTCCAGGCCATCTTTAAGTTCGATTTCCTTGGCTACGGTAACGCCGTCCTTGGTGATGGTCGGCGAACCGAATTTCTTTTCAATCACAACGTTGCGGCCCTTGGGGCCGAGAGTCACCTTCACGGCGTCGGCCAGAAGGTTGACGCCGCGGAGGATCGCTTGCCGCGACTCTTCTCCGTGTACGATCTGCTTTGCCATATTTTGTTTTCTCCTTATGAAGTCTTTGAATTCGTGTGTTTGAGTGCTCAGTGGTCAGTTGTCAGTGGTCAGAACTGGCCACTGATCACTAGCCACTGGCCAGCGGCTATTTCCGGCTTCCGGCGGTCTCTTTCTTCGCTGCGCCGGAGATGATCCCGAGAACTTCCTCCTCGCGCATGATGATGAGCTCTTCACCATCCAGCTTGATCTCGGTGCCCGAATACTTGCCGAACAGAATGCGGTCGCCTTCCTTCACATCCAGAGGACGAACCTTGCCTTCTTCATTAATCTTGCCTTTGCCGACAGAGATGACTTCTCCCTCCTGCGGCTTATCTTTCGCGCTGTCGGGAATAATGATTCCGCCGCGGGTGGTTTCCGATTCTTCCACGCGCCGCACCAGGATGCGGTCGTGCAGTGGGGTGAATTTAGCCATAGATGCAGACTCCTTTCGTTCGAAATGGAATTTGGGTTAGATTTGCAGGACTCTCGCCAACGATGTCGCTAAGCTGACTGTTAGCACTCATAGTTGGTGAGTGCTAATTGTAGAAAGAGGAT
>DASPSE010000454.1:0-7729 GCA_035624085.1 Terriglobales bacterium | reverse complement strand
ATGGCGCAGGCGTTCAACACCCGCACGGGGAAGGTTTCGGGTGATCCGCAGGTTTTGGGGGACGCGCGATATTTTTCGATCTCGAAGAATGGCGTACTGGCGTATCACGAGAGTTCCGCCGAATCGGAACTGAAAGTCTTCGACCGGAGTGGAAACGTCATTGCGACTCCGGGTCCGCTTGCGCTTTATGGCTGGCCGCGATTTTCTCCCGATGGAAAATCGATTGCCGTCACGGTTGCCGACCCTAAATCGCGAACCGAAGATGTTTGGGTCTACCCCGTAGCCGGGGGCCAGCCAGCCCGCATTACTTTCGGACCGGAAAACATGAGTCCCACCTGGTCGCCGGATGGAAAGGAACTCGCCTACACCTTCTTCGACGTCTGGTTCGTCCAGGGTGGTGGCAAGTGGGCGATTCGCCGACGGGTGCTGGATGGCAGCCGCCCCGAAGAGTCCATCTATACGAATCACGCCGACGAGTTTGGGCTTCCCATGGATTGGTCGCGCGACGGGAAATTTCTTTCCATGCACTTGAGCACGAAGCAAGGGTTTTATTCGAATTGGGCTTTGCCGCTGGCTGGAGGCGCGGCGTTTCGACCGCCAGCGACCGCCGGATTGACGGCCAATGAATACGAAGGCAAATTCTCTCCCGATGGGCGATGGATTACTTTTTTCTCCTACGAAACCGGACGGCCGGAAGTGTACGTGGTGCCATTTCCAGGAGCAGGGTCGAAGTCCCAGGTTTCCACTACCGGCGGATGGCTGGCGCGTTTCGGCGGCAAGGAATTGTTCTACGTAAACATGGGCAACCGGTTGATGGCGGCGCAGGTTCATACCACGCCGACGTTCGGTGTCGACTCCATTCACCCCCTGTTTCAACTGGATTTCCCCAACCTTCCGAGTCGCACCGAGCCGTTGTATGACGTCAGTGCCGATGGTCAGCGTTTCGCCGTGCTCACCGGCGACCGCTCCAAAACCACAACCATTACCTTGTTGACGAATTGGCCGGCGGAACTGAAGAAATAAGGCTGACGGCGGCAGCTCCCGCCATTACAACCTGCGATTACAACTTTCTGATCTCTAGCAAATCACTGGATGATGCCGGTTATCGCTGCCAGAATCAGCGGAAGCAGGATCCAGCCGGCGATTCTTTGCAGGGGCGCGTAGGTCCGGCCGAACCACCAGCCCTGCTTCGGCCTCCACGCGCTGGCAGCTCCCAATTCGATGATCGGCAGAAGCAGATCGAGGCTGTACCAGAACGAACTGTAATCGCCGGGTTTGCTCTTGTCATCCTGTGGTTCCATTTGATTACGGTCCCTAAAAACAAACATGCCAACAAAAACCAGAGCCAGAGCGACCAGCAAGGAGCGACTCGGCCTCCGACCGTAACCGGTGAACTGGTAAAGTAGCCAGTCAGCAACCCATGCCACTCTGCGGTGTTTCCAGATTGCCTCCCGCCGCTGCCGAATTCTCATACGGATAAATGCGTCGTCTGCCCACTCGGGATAACCATTCGAGCGCAGGTATTGCTCAAGCGTGAGGTACGGTGAGGCGCTATAGCGGCAGTGCGGCGAGTCGACGAACTGCAGCAGACTCCAAGCGCTGTGTTCCGGGGCAGGATCGACGTACACGTATTGAAACGAAACACCATCCAGGCTTACCGATCCTGCTCGGTTTGGATGCAGCCACTGATTGAAACCATAAATGGTCACGCTCTGAAAGTGGCTCTGAAGGAGGTCAAACTCCATGGTCGGCAGAAATTCCGTGACTGCCGATTGTGGCGCCGAGCCATCCGATCCGAGTGTCATCAAGCCGCCGACTTTCAGAAACTGCGCCTCAACATACCTCGGGGGGTCTTTAAAGACCGTAATCGAAAAGTCTGAGATAACGTTTGCCTCAGAGAGGTCAAGATCCGGGCTGGACTCGTTAGATTGTTCGAAATCGAAATCTGCATAGACAACAACGCCCCCGGCCTGGAGTCTCGTGAAGTCCACTGGCAGGGCGAACTTCGTTGTGTAAAATGGCCCATCTCCTGTGGAACTGAAGGTCAACGTGCCCTTCACCGTTGCACCAATAAATAGCACTTCGCCCGAATCGCCATCGTCCGGTGAGTTGGCGCCTTGTGCCACCGCGATGAACTGGGCATTCTCAAACAAAAGGTCTTTGTCGAATTGGCTGCCCGAGAAATCGAGTCCGGCGTTAAACGTACAATTCGAAAACTCCACGCGATAAGGGATTTCGCTGTCAACCGTGATGGCCTGGTCGAAGACGGCGTTCGCGATACGAACGCCGCGGCGGACAATGTTGCTGTCGTTGTAACGGCCGGCAAGCAGGTCTTCGACGAATTGGTGACTGAGGACCTGGTTCTTCGGATCGGACGAGAAAGCACGCAGGTCGGCAATCTCCTCCCGCCGCAATTTCTCAAGCACGAACTTTTCCGTGCGGGTCAGATCAAGCGCGCGACAGTCAACACTGACGAACGTCAAGATCAGCAGCAGTGCGGACAAATGATGGATGAATACCAGGGAACGCCGCCTCCGCGAGGAGAACCCAAAACGCCAAGACAACATGGTACAAATCCTCCATGCACTCGTGGCTCCACTATAGGATCTAAAGGCTCGCATCGATCCCAACCAAGTCAAGAACTGCCTCATACGTTGCTGTGATCTTCTCGATCGCTATCCATTTTGTGGAACCTGCGACTGTAGCGCCTTCAGCTGCTGACCTATACGAGAGACGCGATGCAAGCATGGTCCGGTGCACTGGCCAACAGGCGAGCAATCGCATCTGCGATCGGCTGTCCAGTCATTCCCTGAAAATACGTGAATCCGGGTGAGGGATTAACCTCGAAGCAAAACCACTCATTCTCCGGTGTGCAACGCAGATCGATGCCCGCGATCAATAAATTCATCGATGCTATAAGCCTCCTGCATTGAGCGTCGATCTCCTCAGGCAGTTCACACGCCTGCATGTCAACTCGTTTGGAGTAGCGGTAGTCATCTGCGTCGGAGAGAATGCGGCACGCGAAAACCTCGTCCCCAACCAGATGAACCCGATAGTCGATACCTGGGACATACTGCTGGAACTGGGTGGGACACGAAGCCACGTCCTGAAATCGCGGCATGTGTTCGTCGGTTAAATGAGACACAATGCTGCGGATCCCGCTCAACGATTTGTAGATGACCCGCTGATGCCGCCTCCAGAATTCCAACGCGATTTCGGGATCGGTAGTGATCAAGGTATCCGGGATGTAGAAGCCCAGCGACTCGACCGACAAGGACTGGTAAGGCTTGGAACCGTTTGCTTCTCCGGCCGCAGGCCGATTAACGACCAGTGCCGGCGTGATCTCAGTCCAGGAATTCAGGATGTCTTGAACGGCGAGGGCATGCTGCCACGCTTCGCTATTGTGGCCGGCCTCGGCAATGACCGGCAGGTCCCGCGAATCGTACGGACGAGGATACACTGCACTCACGGCATCGAATTCAATCCTCTCCCCCTTCACACACAACATTCCTTCCACGCCGGAACCAACAATTAACTCCACCTCCGTATCCAGTACGTCTCGCTGGTCGAGCAGCACTACGTCACAATCCATTCGCTGAAGCGCGTCTCGCACCGCCGCCAAAGGAGCGTCTGCCGGAAGCCCCCACAACAAAATTGTGCCGGTTTCAGTCACGCATGCACCTGCGTCCCTTGTTGCAAGCAATCCAGCATGGCGCTAGCGATCGCGTCGTTGGAAAGATCGGGATAAACGTCAGCACTCACAAAACGTGCGCCGCGCTCAGGGTTGGAGAATCGAACTACCAGCAGTTCAACTCCTGCCACGTCAGCCAGGCGTCGCGCCTGATCGTGTAGCACCGGATCGGTGTCGCCAAACACGCGCGGGCCAATCACAGTTACATTAGTGAGAGTTTGGCTAGTGACGTGTTGCGGACCGGGACTCGGAAACATTGACCGTCGGCACACGGGTTCCACCGGAATACCGGCTGCTGCAGCTGCGCGAGCCCAGTTTTCTTGCCGCCAGTAAGGTCCGGACAGACACGTCGGAGTCGGCCGATTGACCACCAGGCACTTCAGGCTGGAAAGCCAAAAAAGCAGGAAAGCCGTCATCTCCGTGGCGACATACGGACGATCTCCGGGGACGATATCAAAGAGTTCCTCCGCGACAACGCAAGGAATGCGTGTCACTACTGCTTCGATTTCTTTCTGGGGGACTACTTCTTTTCCCACCACTGCCGTCGCTTGGTCCGCGGAGCTCAAACGCTGATGCCAGCCGACGGCCGACAAATCCTGAGACGTCAGCACACGGATGTTGTGCGCTGCCCAGCGCGAGACAAAAGCCTGGGCGACTTGGTCCCACCGGTTGGCGACGACGACGATCATGAAAAAGTCCTGGCTTCACTCCTTCTTCTGTTCTTTGTCTGGCGGCGGCTGAGCCGGTTTAGCCGGGGCAGGCCCAACCGGCGGACGCTCCTCCGGCCGGATGAAGGCCTTCAGCCCACCTCCTAGGCCTGGCTCCTCGGTGATCGGCGACACCGGGTTCGCTATGACGGGAGAACTTACCCCCTGTGGTGTCTTAATGAGGTCAGCTGTCTTGACATCCGTTGCCTTGAAGTCCACCGACTTAACCTTATCTGCCGTCTTAAGGTCAGCGGTTTTAATATCGATTGTCTTGATGTCCGACGTTTTGATATCACGGATGTTCCCTTTGGCGGCAAAACCCGATCCGGAAAGGGATATCTGGATTGGCGGCCCCGGTGCGTTCGTGGTGATCGTGAGCGTGTCATTGAAGTTGCCGGTAGCATTTGGCGTGAACGAGACCGAAACCGAGCATGAAGCACCGGGTGCTATCCCTCCTCCTAATAATCCTCCCGCCGGGCAGTTGTTGGCGAAAGAGAATACCGGGTTGGTATTGGAGATCCCCGTGAGCCAAATCGCGGCAGTTCCAGTGTTGGTAAGAGTCACGGACAATGTCGAACTCTGACCCACAGCGACAGTCGAGAAGGCCAAATTGTTCGTCGACACTTCCACGGTGAGAACAACGGCCATCCCCGAAAGTGTGATCACGAGTGGTGGACCTGAATAGCCCGGCGATGTAAAAGTCACGGATCCAGTGCGGGATCCCGGAGCAGTAGGAGAGAAGGTGATGCTGAACGTGGCTTGAGCATCGGCAGCCACGGGGACGTTACCCGAGGGGTTGACAGCAAAATCTCCCGTAGCGGTGACAGTAAAAGTTAAATCACCGACGTTGTTGCTCAGGGTAACAGTCTGGGGGGAGCTTGTCGTGCCTACGGGCACTGGGGAAACGAAAAAACCCTGCCCGAAGCTAAGGCTTGTTGCCGATAGTGTCACAGTGGGAGCTGTGATGAGCCAAAACCACAGCTTGAAGTCTCCACCGCGCCTTCCATCGCCACTGGGTAGTTGTATGCCAGTGTGCTGCACACCGCTCGTATCCCAATAAGGCACGCCAATGACGTCTCCATCTAGGTACAGGTCGGGGTTATTCTGCGCCCAGATGGAGTTACCCTTCAACGTCAAATGCGCCAACAGATACGGGCTGCTGGAAGAGATTTGACTATTGAGGGCGGCCACCATACCAGCAGAGGGGAGCCATGTGATGGTTTGCGAACTTTCCAGGGTAACTGTGGCTGCGAGGGTGACGGGCGTGTACCACATCAAAGCGCCCCCGGTTGGCGACGGAAGGTCGACGGTAACGTAGCAGGTGGCTTGGAGCGGGCTCGCCGTAACAAAGCTCGCTGGCGGCGGGGGTTGCGGCAAAGGGCTTGGCTGCGTAATCGTGCTCGCATCCAATGGCGTATCGAATTGCACACTAATGCCGCTCGCGAGAGCCTGAATCGTGACAGTGCTGTCGTTGTACAGTGGGCCCGGGGGACTGCCACCCGGCAGAGAAACTCCGGTCACGTGAATGCCGGGATCTGCCAGAGGTGGAAAAATCCGTCGGCAATCAGATACGTTCCATGTCGTCTGGCCGAACGTCACGACGCCCAGGCGAGAATAGTGATGCTCGATGCCCACAGGCGGTGCCTGGTTGAGGCTCTCCACCGACGCATCCGCCGTACGAGCTGCGAAGATCCAATAGTCGCCGGCGTTGAACGATCCTCCCGCCGGGTTCAAGCTGAAGGAGACCGTAACGCCATCTTCCAGCATGAGTGTCGTACCCGGCGGTGGAACCGGGATATCACCGGTGCTGCCGTTTAAGTTCAACCAAACCGTGCTATTGCCACTGCCATCGACCTGGTACACGTTGCCGCCCTGCTCCGTGCCGCCCTGGTCCCATCGAACGATGCGAGGATGGTAATTCGTAGGAGAATTGGTGAAGCGAGTTAAGAAAGCTTGCGAAACCGAATCCACCAAAGTAATGGTCGCGCCAGTTGGGTCCACCCCACCAACCGCAATTTGATGCAGTTCTCCGGATTGCCCACTCAGTTCCCCAGGTTGCACACCCAGTTCTAGATAATCATCCGTGAGTTCGATCCAATCGCCGGGCGAGAACGCGAGTACGTCGTCTCTGCCCGTGCTCAACACTGTGAGTTGGCTCGCAGCGTTCCCGGAAGAACCGACAGCGTTAATGGCCGTAACCGAGGTTGCGACCGAGGCGTTTTCCCGTGACCACTTGAAACTGGCAACCCCAGAAGGAATTGGATACGACGGTGCGCTAGAGAGCGGGGTTCCCGGCTGATGAATCTGGACCCGGTACAATTGATTCTCGACGCCGGTATAGCCAGTGTTCGGACTCAGAGAGCACGGTCCGGATGACTGGGTCTGGACCACTCCGGTGGTTAATTGGCCTCCCGAGGCTTGGGTCGCCGTTCCCCATGGGCTGATGCCGGAGTCCGGCGTGGAGCACATAACGTTGCTGACGCTGCTGACGTCCACCCACTTGATCTGCCATACCGTTTTGGTCCGCGTGGCAGTGTCTGCTCCGCCGAGTGCGATTTCCTGGATATTGGGATCCTCCAACGCCGTGATCTCGCGCTCCCACACATCCAAATAGATAATGCTGGTTCCAGTGCTGGGAAGCGCCGGGGCGGAAGGATAGTCGGGTTGGGTTGCGTAGGTAACCGGCACTCGCTGCAATTGCTGATTGTTGATCGATTGCGGATTATCGGTGGGCGCTTCAAACTGACTAACGGTGACTGTGAACGTCAACTCGCCGGTGGCAGCGTTTACTGCAGCGATCTGAACCAGGAGTGGTTTCGGTGCCTCGGTTCCCTCCGCCGAAATTATCACCCAATCGCCCTGTTGCAGCGGCGAACCATCGACGACGACGTTCGTAACCTGAGCTTGCGTTCCGGCTGGGGCAGTACCATCGCCGGTGAAATTCTCGATAGGAACCGGTGTGGCGTTCAGCTCACAAAGAAGTCCGTCCACATAAATGTGTCCTGGCGAAATCGCCAAGTCTGCAGCCAAACGCTGCCAAGTCACACCGCCATCCGTTATCGTCCCGCCGACTGTTGCGGGCCATGTCGGGGGAGTCGTCGCTGATGTGCCTCCGGTAATTGCAACCTCAGGGTTGCCATTGGAATCAGTGATATATGTGCCGGATGCGTAAGTCGTATTCGCCAACCATGCTGGCGACTGCAACTGCTGGATCTGAAAGCCGGCGTTATCCCGAGGTGCGCCGGAGCAGCCGATGACGTCCACGGCTTCTGTCGAAACCCGGTAGGAGGCAATATCGACCTGTTCATTCCAGTCCGCGTCGACGCTCACC
>DASPSE010000450.1:0-2751 GCA_035624085.1 Terriglobales bacterium | reverse complement strand
GATTTCCCTACTGATTTATGGCGACTCATAACACAACGCTCGAATACCTAACGACTACCAAGATCGGCGAAAAGGGGCAGCTGACAGTTCCGAAGCAATTTCGCCAAGATCTTGGGCTGGGAACCGGTGCTCCCTTTGCGGTTCTCCGCCTGGGCGATGGTCTTATTCTCCTGCCGGAGCAACGCCGCTTTGAGGAGCTTTGCCAACAAGTGAGCTCAAGTTTGACTGCTGCGGGGCTGACGTCGGACGACCTCATCGCCACGCTGCCTGAGGCTCGCAATCGCGTCTACACACACCGATACGGGACGAAACCCTCCCGAAACGCTTCGCTGCGACGTTCTCGAAATCAACGCGCGAAGTGACCGGCCAAGGCAGAATCCGTCTTTTCCTGGACTCGAACGTTCTCACCGGGGGAATCGTCTCGCCTTGGGGACTCGACAAGGCCACGCTGTCGCTTTGTGCCGCCAAGGTCTGCAGGCTGGTGCTGGCGGAAGCAGTGCGCGATGAGGTTGAGGAGAACCTGCTCCTTCACGCCGAGCGAGTCCCGGTTCTCAATGCCGAAAAGCTGATCGAAGACTATCGTCGCCTTATCAAACTCACCAGCCCAGAAGTTGTTCCCTACCCAGCCAGGGAGCTGGTTCGGTCAAACAGACACTTGATCCGGCACGCAGCGGACGTTCCAGTGCTCCTTTCCGGCATCGCCAGCAAACCTGATTGGCTGCTGACCCACAACACTCGGCACTTCACGAAAGCCGTTGCCGAACGGACAGGCCTGCGGATTGCTACGCCGGCAGAATTTTTCCGAGCTCTCGCTAAACTCATCCGCTGATTCGCAAGTTCAGGCCTTCCTGCGCTTTGTTTGTCGAAACTGCTCTTGATTTTGCCGACACCATACTTCAGTGTCCCAAGGCTTCTATCAGCGCTGGGACGTTCGGCGCGCCAAGACCGGTTACGTTGTCGTATCCGGGCACGGAGCGGAGAGAAGTGTCCACGTTCTCGATGACCTTGCCGCTGCTGTCCGCGTAAGAGTCAACCGTGATGAACGCAGCCTGGTTGTCGATCCCAAGTAGCCCAAGGAGTGCGCCGATCGGTTCTGATGGAGCGTTCACATCGATGATCGGCGCGTTCGACGCCTGCTTCCCGACCGGCAGCCTATACAGGGCAGGGTTCACAAATCCCAGCGGACCCTGGTTTTGGGAAAAACGATGTTCGTTCACCAGCGACAAAACTCCGGCAACCAGTGGCGTTGCCATACTGGTCCCTCCCGACGGCTGTTCGCAGTATTCCGTGGTGGTCGTAAGCTGCAGGCAACCTGCATCCACCGGCGGCGATGAGATCAGGTAGGTTTCGCCAACCAGCATTCCCCCGGTGTTTGGGTCACCCACCATTGCTATATCTGGCGTCACGCGGCGAGGAGGATACAGGGGCACAGGCAGGCCGCTCGCCAGGTACGTGCGAGTCGCCATCAATTTTGGGACAACGGTTTTCTGATACGAAGGTTGAAGCATGACCAGGCTCGGCCCCCCACTCGAACCACCCAACCAAGCGAAAGCTGTCCATCCCTGATCGGTGACCGTCTCACCATTCGCACTGATCAGCGGGTTGTCAAAAGAAGTGGCATAACCCGCCCAACCGAACTCGGCCTTTTCTCCGGAAGCGTTTTTAAGGAGGAGACTGGTTGCGCCGATCGCGGTGACATAGGGGCTGCTAGACGGCCAGTTTGCGGATGCGATCTCTTGCCCAATCGGCGTCCCATCTCCCCAATCTCCAGATGCGAACAAGAGGCTCATGCCCTGGGCTGCGGCCTGCATGAATTCCGCGTTGTCGCTTTCTAGCTGCGCGGGGGGAACATCTTCCTCGCCGTAGTAAGCCCAACTGTTTGACACAATGTCCGCGAGCCGGTTGTCAATGACCTCGTAAAGCGGCTGGAGCGCTTCGCCCCCGTCCGGCTCGTCCACTGCATCGCAAACTCCAGCCACAAGAACAATGAACGCTCCTGGCGCCACGGCGTGCGCCGCTTCGACGTCGAGGGTCTGCTCGCCCCACCAACCTGTGGCATTGCATGGGTCGCCTTGGGGAACATAGTTGACGTTCGACGGAAAAATCTGCTGGAAGTTCTCAGAGCTCAGTAGAGGAAGGCCGTGATTGGTGAAAAATCGGTTCGCGTCGTCAACGAGAGTGGGCGAGTGATAGAGATCGGTGATGGCAATGCGCACACCGCTGCCCGTCTCACTTACTCGGTCTGCTCCGTAAGCCTGCTGAATTTGCTGAGGCGTGGAGCCACACAACAGCCAGGGAAGCTCCGATCCATAGGGAAACGACGACGGTGATTCCAACTGCGCGGTTGTGTCTCCCCAATAGTTGCTGCACGGGAATAGCACAGGGTAGCCGTATGGCGGCTGAATTTCGGAGGATGTCGTTACGTTAGCAGGACGCTGCAGATTCGCAGGCCGCATCAGCAGACGACTGTCATCGAGACCCGAGATATAGCTGACCAGACCGATCAGAGCAACGGGGATCGATGGGTCTTCAGCGTGGGCACGTAATCTTTTTCCGCGGTAGGAATAGAAATTCTGGCTGACATGGAAGGCACTCTCGATCTGTGCCACAGTACCGCTGGCCTGCACGAACAAGCCGCTTTCGGGAGTGTGCCCGACTTTGAAGCCGAGTTCGCGCAAAGCACTCTGGACTTTTCTCACGTCTTCGGCTTTGGGTGAGAAGCGAGCATGGAATTGTGCCGGAGTGAGGAAC
>DASPSE010000431.1:0-31235 GCA_035624085.1 Terriglobales bacterium | reverse complement strand
TACACGGTCACTTTCACTCCGGCCACGGCAGGAACTTCTTCAGGGAGCATCTCTTTCACCAGTAATGCTTCGGACGCATCGTTGACCCAATCATTCACCGGCGCCGGGACGCAGTCCTCGGGGCAACATAGCGTTGCACTCCCTGGAACCCCAGCACCTCGACGGTAACGGGATATAACGTTTATCGCGGAACGCAGTCTGGCGGACCGTACTCGAAACTGAATTCGTCGTTGCTGTCGGGCACGAGTTACACCGACTCGAGCGTTCAATCCGCCACCACCTACTACTACGTCGCCACGGCCGTAGACTCCAGCAACATCGAAAACGCCTACTCGAACCAGGTCACGACCGCGGTTCCCTGATCCGCCAACCAGAGGATCCTTCTGAGAGTCGAGCACTACAGGGGATGCTCCCTGATCCAATGTAAAACCTCCTTGGCGCTCTCGTTGGGTGGAAAGACCGGATAAAAGAGGTGTTCGATCCGTGCCTCTCTAATGACCAAAGTTAAACGTCTCAAGAGCCTGAATCCCGCGACTTGAAATGTCGGAAGTCGCAAGGCGTCGCAGAACATGAATTCTGCATCACTCAGAATCTCAAACGGAAGATTTAGCCGGTTCGCAAACTCCCGCTGATAATCCGTAGTCTGCGTACTCAAACCGAACAACTCCGCACCGAGCTCCAACATTTCTCCGTAGTGCTCTTGGAAGTCACGGGCCTGCGGTGTACAGCCCCTCGCCCCTGGAATTCTATCCCATGCTTCGGGTAGCACCTTTCCTGGCACTCCCGTCATCGGATAACAGTACACTACCGTTCTTGTTGCGGTACGCTGCGTCAGGTCAACAAACCCTCCGAACGTTGATGGAAGCAAGACTTTGGGTATGAACATGCCCCGCAAGTGAGCAGCCGCCCCATCATCGATAGGATGAGGTAAGTCCGGTGGTAACGGAAAATCAATTGGCTGTTGCATACTTTTGGTGTCGCGTTGTCCGAATGACATGGGTGAGGTCACAGAGATCACCAGGAGTTGGCCGGTTCAAGATGAAATGGGGACTAAGTCTCAACCGCTGTATCGCTAGCGCTACCCGGCGTTGATGAACGACTCGCCCGCCGGCGGTAACGTTTAAGCAGGCGAACTCGGGCTCACCGGAAAGATAACAGAGCCGTGGAAGATTGTCTATTTCAGTGGTTAACTGCAGATCGTTCTAGCGGCTTTACCAAATTTCGTTGTGATTTATGTCACTGACAATATTCGGACCGGGAGTTAGGATTTGTTAAGTTACACGGCTTCCCCTCAGGTTCGGACTTTCGGCCCTCCTCGGTCTGTCTGGGCGTGAAGCACCTCCCCGGCAGCGATGTAAGTGCTGGTTGTCTGAGTTAATGCTCGAATCTCCCCCGCAAGCGATCCCAGGTTTGACACATATCCTTTGGCGGAACAGGCACTCGCCAGGAGGATTGGACGTTGGGAAGATACTGCCGTTTCATCAGCGGGCTCGGAAAATTTGCCAGATCACGCATGTCCGCCGAAGATGCGGTCGTGACAGCGCGGCAACAGCTCAAGAAACGAGTCGAATGCCGCGAGGAGAATTTTCTCGCTCTGGTCGAGAGAGGCATTTTTCACTATCCACGCAGTCCCTATTTAAAACTTCTCGAACCCAAGCGCATCGGCTTCCGTGATTTGAAATCGTGGCTATTTCACGAAGACCTCGAATTTACCCTCCGACACCTTGCGAGTGAAGGGATCTACTTCACTGTGGACGAATTTAAAGGCAAAGTGCCGGTAGTTCGCAACGGGGTGAGCTTTACCTGTAACGAGCGGATGTTCGACAATCCGTTCCTTGCGCACGCCTATGAAGTCCGGAGCGGCGCAACGCGCAGCGCCGGAACCCGCATTCGTATCGACTTCGACTATCTCCACCAGCGATCGTTCTACGATGCCTTTCTCCTCAATGTTCATGGTTGTCTAAATGCGCCAATCGCGAACTGGTTTCCGATATTCCCGGGAGCTCCTGGAATTAATTCCAGCCTACGATTCGCGCATATAGGAAACCCCGCGCAACGCTGGTTCTCCCAAGTAGCTGGGGACCAACTCGACGTCAACTGGGAGAAGAGGTGGGGTACAAAACTGATTTTCGCGGTTCACAGGCTCTGCAGCTATCCACTGGCTGAGCCTGAATATGCAAGTCTGAACGATGCCTACAAGCTTGCTGAGTGGGCGTCCCGGGTGCTCAATGAACACCCAAAGTGTGTGATCTATACGTTCGTGGCATCCGCAGTCCGGGTATGCATTGCTGCAGCAGAGGCGAATCTTAGCCTCAAGGGTACGAAGTTCTTCGTAACCGGTGAACCACTGACCTCCCAGAAAAGAAAAGAAATCGAATCAGTTGGAGCTTTTGCAGTTCCTGTGTATGGGGTTTCCGAGGCTGGGGTCATTGCTGCAGGCTGTGACAAGGTACACGCCTCGAGTGATCACTGCCATCTCTATAAAGACACGACGGCGCTCATCACGCACAAACACACCGTTCCCTACTCAGACATGACGGTCGATTCTTATCTCTTTACCAGCCTCTTATATGAGTGCCCAAAACTGCTACTGAACGTTGGTATGGGCGATTACGGGGAGATCTCTTCCGGTGGATGTGACTGCGAATTTGCTGATATTGGTTTTGACACGAACTTGAGCGGCATCCGTAGCTATGAAAAGCTCACAGGGGAGGGTGTGACGTTCGTCCACACGGACTTCATGCGCATCCTTGAACAAGAGCTCCCGCGGAAGTTCGGTGGAAGGAGTACGGACTATCAGCTGGTTGAAGAGGAAGATTCAAAAGGATTGCCGCGATTGCGACTCTTGATCAGCCCCCGCATCGGATTCGTGAACCAGGAAGAAGTGCTGAAACAGTTCATGGCGCTTCTAAAGAAGGCCGAGGACAGCCCAGAATCGTGGGCCCAGGCTGGAACAGAAATGTGGAAACAATGCAAGATGATAGTAACTAACCGAGACTGGCCAAGGCCAACAACAAGCGGAAAAATCCTCCCCTTCTATTTGCTAAGAACGAACAACCAAAAAGACGGGAACATTAACAAAAATTCAAGGGAGCAATTTTATGGGGTTTCCTGTCCGACGACTTAGAAGGCTACGCCAGAGTGACAGATTCCGAACCCTGGTTCGCGAAACCGGTCTGTCGGTCGATGATTTCATCCTTCCCTTGTTTGTGGTTCCCGACGCCAAAATCAAGCGGGAGATTCCTTCGCTGCCTGGGAACTATCACTTCTCCATCGATTGTCTGGTCGAGGAGGCAACTAAGGTAAGGGATTTGGGTATAGGCGCGATTCTTCTGTTCGGCATCCCTGACCGCAAGGATGAGAATGCTTCGCCGGCTTACTCCCCCACTGGAATCGTGCAAGAGGCAGTGCGAGCGATCAAAAGTACCGTTGCAGATATCCTGGTGATTACCGATGTTTGTCCGTGCGAGTATACGACGCACGGCCACTGCGGGATTATCGAAAACGGCTATCTCGCTAACGACCGCTCGCTGGAGTTGCTCGCGAAAATTACCCTCTCACACGCAGAAGCAGGAGCGGATATGGTTGCACCAGCCGCCATGCTCGACGGAGAAATTCAGGCGATGCGGCAGGTATTGGATGCCCATGGCTTCGATAATCTCCCGATCATGGGGTACTCCGCAAAATACGCTTCGAAGCTTTACGATCCGTTCTTCGACGAGGGAACACTATCCACGCTGTCGTTTGGGAACAAGAAAACACATCAGATGGACTATTCGAACTCCGATGAGGCCATGCGCGAGATTGCCCTTGATATCGAAGAGGGCGCCGACATCGTGATGATTAAACCGGCGCTGTTTTATCTGGACGTCGTGTATCGAGCCAAGCACGAATTCCAGATGCCATTGGCGGTCTACAACGTGAGCGGAGAATATACCATGATTGACGCCGCGGCCCGGCTTGGTCGCTTGGATAGAGATGCCATCATGCTGGAGGCGCTCTCGTGCCTAAAGCGTGCTGGCGCAGACATGATCATCACCTACTTCGCGAAACGTGCTGCGAAGTTACTAAGCGGAAAAGCTGAAGCTGTGGCGGTCGAAGAAGAGCTGAAATCAGCATTGGAATTAGTGCCGCTCGAGTACGCAATATAGCGTCGTGTTTTGCGAAACGGCAGTAACAAACGACGCCATTGACTTGCGGGGATTCATTCGTCTGCTTGCAAGCACCAATTGCTTGCTCCGCGTGAGCCGATTGGTGGATTGGAAGTTCGAACTTGGACAAATTACCCGAAAAAACCAAGTTCCACTCTTTTTTGAAAACATCAAGGACTATCCCGGCTATAGCGTTCTTACCAATGGGCTAAGCCACAGCTCTTGCATTGCAGCTACCCTGGGTCTCGATCCAAGCAGCAGCCGGAAAAAGCTGATTGCTGAGCTAAAGCGTCGGACAATGGTCGCTATCAAGCCGGTGTTTCTCGGGACTTCTCCTGTCCTTGAAAACGTGGTTTGCGCAAGTACGATCAATTTTCTGCAGCTCCCGGTCCCACACTGGAGCGATCAAGAGACAGGCCGCTACCTTGGCACATGGCACATTAACGTTACAAAGGACCCGGAGACCGGCAGCCGCAACATCGGCGTTTACCGCATGCAGGTCCTTGGACCGAACCGTGCGACGGTGAGTACTTCGCCCAGGAGTCATCTAGGGCAGCATGTTGCCAAAGCGGAAAGAAAAGGACGGTCGCTTGAAATGGCGGTCGCTATTGGAGTTCCGGAAAGCGTGGTTATGGCTGCCGGAGCCTCGTATCCTCCGGGCTGCGATGAATACGAGCTAGCCGGCGCGCTGCAGGGACACCCGGTGCCACTTATAAAGTGTCAGACGGTCGAACTCGAGATCCCGGCGCATTCAGAAATTGTGATTGAAGGCGAGATCCAACCCGGGGTGCGGGTGCAGGATGGTCCTTACTTGGACTACACGGGAAAAACCAACATCAATCCGAACGCCTTTCTGTTTGAGGCACAACGCCTGATGTTTCGTAACAATCCAATTTTCCGAGGTGCTTCTATTGGGATTGCAGGCGCCGAGGATCACCAACTTTTTGCTGTGCTCTCAGAACTGAACCTGGTGGATTTTCACAGTCACCGCCTGCGACAGTTGATTCAGAATCAACTCCTGAGAAGACACTTCTTCAAAGGTTTTCAATGGGTGGGAAAGGCCGGCGCTATGATTCCCAGTCAGCGCTGGAAGCTAAATCTTCGCAGCTGAGGAATTCACGGGCGCTAAGTCACTCGGTAGATTGAAACGCTTCCGTCATCGCTGATGTACATCTGACAGATACACTGCGACATTGCGCCACCACGGCGGCTATTGAACGAACAATCTCTGTGTGAGAACTGCGGACGGCAAGGAACTCTGGAAAACAGAGGAGTGGGAAGTTACTGAAGAGGTAAGGTCGAAAAAAGAACCAAGACGTGGGTTAACAGGCAGAAAGGGCGAATTACCGGGATCCTTTTGATCTGGCGGATTTCTGGTATCGGCGAACGGCTAGTGAACAAGAGCTATAGCTACCCTTGCTGCCAGAAGATCCTCAACTTAAGTTGGCAGGCAAGTAATGCTCAATTTGCGTGATGGGATTGTCGCATTCTACTGCAATCGCGAATTCTAGGTTGGAGGCGCACGGTTCGACGCGGACCACTTTGCCCTCACCCACCAACTCGACGGAACGAAGCATCCAGCCGCGCAAGCTGATCACAAAACTTACCGCGCTGTGTTCCGGGACCAGTATCGGGCAGTTCAGCAACAGGCCGCCGATGCTGACATCCTGGCTGACAGCATCAGCCTCAGAAGTCAGTTCGCCGGAACGGAACAGCAGATGGACGGGACACCTGAGCTTAAATCGGCGATACCTGCGTTCCTGGGGAGACGGTAACCGTACAACGCCGGTGGGCTCGTGCATTGCGGTGTGGCTCAGTACGATGAGTTAGTATTTTGCCCTCATTCCTTCGAAGCGGGAGTGTAGGGAGGAACTTTAACGCGCACCTCGTTCAAAAGACCGCTTAGTAGACAGCGCGGGTCACGTAGCAGTAAGTCTCGCCTGGAACACTAAAGTATCGACGCATGAAGTGTCTGTTAAGCGTCGTAAAACCCTTGTGTGAACTTCGATTTCCAGATCGCACCGCACGGTTGATATCTTGACTTTGTTACCGAGCAATTGACTACCGCGCTTCTTCATACGATTTGCGTCATCCGAGTAGCCTTGTCTTCCACATGCCTCAGGGCCCAGATCAACAAGAAGACTACTGCGAGTGCAATCGCAAAGAACAGAACCCCGCCGTGGTGGTGAAGTCTTCCTGCCAGATAGCCTGGGTCCACTCGCGTTCCGAGCATTGCAATCGTGAAGATTCGTAGCCCGTTCTTGGCCACCGACAGAGGCACTGCGAAGGCTACAAGCAGTGTTCTGCTCCAAGGTGAGCGCACCAGTAGCTGCGCGAGCACCATCGTGGTGATCAACAACATGAGACTTGAACGAATGCTGCTGCATTCTTCGGCCACTTCAACTGTCAATCCTGGGATTGTCAACTTCAGTCCGTCTTGCGCGACCGGGACCGCGGCACCTTCTAGCAGCCAACGTGCGCAAACCGCCGAACCTTCCTGAAGCAGCCTGATGACCGAATGGAATAAAACTGCTGGGAACGGCACCATCCAAAGCAAGAAACAAAGCGGAAAAATCATTTTCCGCGCAACCGGGATCCCGCCGCAAAAAACGAACGCTCCGACCCACCACAACACGAGCGCCAACATACCGATGGAGAGGCGAACGTCCGTCGGGACTGACAACCACCTTGCACAACCGCCAATGACTAGGGCAATAATCAGAAGTGCCGAACCCGCACGAGAATGACGCACGACCATTCGTCCCGTGTCGCGCCAATCCATTAGAACCAGGGAAGCGGAGACGGGGAGAATGAGCAGTATCTGCGTGTATGACTCGTTGCCCCACGCCAGCGCAAACGTCGACGCCAGTATGTGCCAGCCAGCAACCAGGGAAACTGCGCATAAGAAAAAGAACTCGCTATATGGTCGCAATTTGGTCATCCGAGGGCTATCCGGTTTGTGCTCACAGTCGCGAGTGATGCAGGTCACAGACCCCTGAGACAACGGAGGAGGATAGTATGGCGCAGAGGTTCGCCATGACTGAACTCTTTTGCGTATTGAGATGGATGATAATTGTATTCTACGCCTGCCTTGGAGTGCTCATCCTCTACCTTGCCTGCAAACCGAGTTGTCGAGTCTGTGTGAACCGCTACTATTGTCCGAGAAGACGGTTTGGTTTCTTACTCGTCCGCAAGCCTTGGTGTGTTGTTGCGGAGGCCAAGCTGAAGTCTTTCCGGCAGGCCAAAAGTAATCTTCCCCATGAAGCATTAGAACAGGTCTCCGAACCCATGGAGGAAGGTTCGACCGCCGCTTGCTCAAATTGACCGCACAGTCAAAATCACATCTTCGATCATCCCAGGAAATCCATTGGCAAGCCCAGAACGTGTGGAAGCTAAACCAACGGTACCTTACGCTTCGTGACTATTAGGGTATAAATAACCCTGGGGCCGGTGTGCATTACACAGCTATGACACCTCGTTTCAGCGTCATCATCGCTGTCTACAATGACTGGACGCTTCTCAACGGGTGCCTAGAATCTTTGGGGCACGAAGCAAACGCCCCGACTTTCGAAGTGATCGTCGTTGATGACGGCAGCAAGGAACCCGCTCCCGAAATCATTGAGCACTGGGCACAGCACTACCCGCTCACCATTCTGAGGGAGCCTCACAAGGGAATTCCCAGCGCAAGAAATCGCGGAATCCGGGCCTCAAAAGGTTCAATCCTTGTATTTGTAGATGCGGATTGTCGATTCAAATCAGACTGCCTTACAGCTCTTGATTCAATTGCGTCCAGCTCACCCCACGACTGCTTTCAACTCCACCTGGTCGGCGATTGCACAAATCTTCTTGGCCGCGCGGAAGAGTTGCGGCTAGTGGTGTTTCAGAAACAAATTCTCCAGCCTGATGGTTGCGTTCGATACCTCAACACGGCTGGTTTTGCCATTCGACGCGAGAAGGTAGACGTAGAAAACGGTTTGTTTGATCCGAGTTTGCTCCGTGGTGAAGACACTCTTTTGCTGGCCAACCTCATCCAACGTGGCCAGCTTCCCTTCTTTGCCTCCAATGCAACGATCCAGCATGTAGTTCCGCTTTCTTTGATCGGAAGTATCCGTAAAGACTTGCGCTCGGCTTATCTGGAGAGGGCATCGTACGACCGTATTTCGTCCTTGGGGGTACGAGTTCGAGTGCAAAATCGTGAGCGTTTCAAAATGCTGTTGGAGATGTGGAAGGTTTCGAAATCGAAGGAGCTTAGAAGATCGGCATGGTTTGCCGTCGTCATCAGACAGTTATTTCGCCGTATTTTTGCTGTTTTCTTCCGCCTCTTCGGAGTGCACCCTCAGTCGGATGTTTCTGTGAACTCGGCGGAATTGGTCGGCAAGTAACGCGGCTGATCGAGATTGTGCTCTAACCCCCAATTGTGAGACATTACCAGGAGCGTTATTCCGGCCACATTTCTGGCCTCCCCCTGAATGGTCGGAAACTCCAATGCCCGTCAGGGTGATTCTATGCAGGCGAACACGCGAGCGCTCTATTTGGTGGTTTGCACCATCGCGGCATTCACCACTGCCTGCTCCCACCCTCAGACCAAAACGGTCACTACTACGTGGAGCCCGAAGGCAGCGGCTACGTACTTGGACTATAGAGCTAGCTGGTGGATGCAGTGGAACGGTGCAGTGCGCGATCACGATACGTTCTGCATATCGTGTCACACTGCTTTACCATACGCTTTGGCGCGTCCGGTTCTGCGCGATGCGATGGCCGAGCCACGCCCTTCTGAGACAGAAGACAAAATCATTGAAAATGTTAAAAAGCGTGTGCGCCTTTGGAATCAGATTGGTCCTTACTACAGTGACCGAGGGGACGACCACAAAACCGCCGAATCCCGCGGAACGGAGTCCGTTTTGAACGCGCTGATTCTGGCCAATTATGATGCTCAGCAGGGCCAGCTCAGCAGTGAAACACGTATTGCATTCGACAATATGTGGGCACTCCAGCAACCAACCGGAGAAAAGAAGGGTGCTTGGCTTTGGTTGCAATTCGATCAGGAACCGTGGGAAGCACGCGATTCGATCTATTTTGGTGCGGCACTGGCTGCACTTGCCGTGGGGTCAGCTCCCGAAAATTACGCGTCAGCGCCTGTCATTCAGAGCAATTTGAAATCGTTGTGCGAATACCTGACTCAACAAAGCGCCGCACAATCCACAATCAATCGTGTTTTTCTTTTATGGGCTTCCACGAAGTTACCTGGCCTTCTCACCCCGGATCAGAAAAAAGCGATCATCAATGAAGCTCTGAGCCGCCAGCAGGCCGACGGCGGCTGGCGTTTGGCTTCGATTGCGTGGAAGTGGAATGACTGGAGTCTAAAAACCTTGCTCAAAATGTGGATCAGAGAAGATGGCACCCCGTTGGAGGGCAAGAGTGACGGCGTCGCGACGGGAGTGATCACTTTTGTTTTGGAACAGGCGGGAGTGCCTCGTGATAATCCCCAGCTTATGCGAGGCATCGTCTGGCTCACGAGCAACCAAAACGCTCGCGATGGTTTCTGGCCCGCATCATCGGTGAATAAGAGAAAGAGTATGACTTCTGACACTGGCCGCTTCATGAGTGACTCAGCCACCGCGTATGCGGTTCTGGCCCTTACGGAACCGCGACCAGCATCGAGTACAGTAGCTTCGGTTCCCAATCGCTGAGCCCCAGTTCCACACCAAACCATGAAGGATTGCAAGAAGTTTTATATAAACGGGCAGTGGATCAATCCGAACATAACTCGCGACTTTGCAGTGAACAATCCCGCGACTGAAGAGTCGATCGCGACAATCTCTCTGGGCACCGCAGGCGATATTGACAAGGCCGTGCAAGCCGCCAAGAAGGCATTCCCGTTCTACTCCGAAACTTCCGTTGATCAGCGCGTGGCATTGCTGCACAAGATTATCGCTGTATACCGATCCAAAGCGGAGGAGATGGCTGCGACCATTTCAAGCGAAATGGGCGCGCCCATATCTTTCTCTCGATCAGCACAGGTTCCGGCGGGACTCGCGCATCTGTCAGAAATCGTGAGGGTGCTCGGCTTTTTCAAGTTCGAGGAACGGAAGGGTTCAACTTTGATGCGACGAGAACCCATTGGAGTGTGCGGTCTGATCACGCCGTGGAACTGGCCGATGAATCAGATCGTCTGCAAAGTGGCGCCAGCTTTAGCAGCCGGCTGTACCATGGTGCTTAAGCCCAGCGAGATAGCCCCACTTTCCGCATTTCTGTTCGCGCAGATATTGCACGAGGCCGGAGTTCCGCCCGGCGTTTTCAATTTAGTGAACGGCGATGGTCCGACAGTCGGGGCGGCGATTGCTTCCCATCCTGATGTGGATATGGTCTCCTTTACGGGATCTACACGAGCCAGCATCGCTGTGGCGACCAGCGCAGCACCGACCGTGAAGCGAGTGACCCAGGAACTAGGCGGCAAGTCTGCCAACATTATTTTGGACGACGCTGATCTTGTGAATGCCATCACAGATGGCGTCAAGACTTGCTTTCGCAACAGCGGCCAGTCGTGCAATGCGCCCACTCGAATGCTTGTCCCACAATCCAAAATGGCTGAGGCGGTTGAGATCGCGAGAAAGGCTGCAGAGGCTACTCAGGTCGGAGAACCAGTTAAGGAAGGCACACATTTGGGTCCGCTTGCGAGCAAAGCGCAATTCGAGAAGGTTCAGCGGCTCATCCAGCAAGGAGTTCACGACGGTGCCACGCTGATTACCGGAGGCCTCGGACGACCGGAAGGCTTCAGTACCGGCTATTTTGTCAAGCCGACGATTTTTGCCAATGTCCACAATGAGATGACGATCGCGCGTGAAGAAATCTTCGGGCCCGTGCTCTGCATGATTGGCTACAAAGACGAGGAACACGCGCTGCATATCGCGAATGACACACCTTATGGATTGTCAAGTTTTGTAACCTCGGGAAGCCCTGATCGGGCTCGACGTATTGCCAAACGTTTGCGGTGCGGCAATGTGCACATTAATGGCGCACGTGTTGATTTTGCAGGCTGTTTTGGCGGCTATAAGCAATCAGGTAACGGTCGAGAGTGGGGTGAGGCCGGACTTGAGGAATTCCTGGAACTGAAGGCCATCTTTGGCTATGAAAACACCCCTTAATTAGCATTGACTTTGCGTACTCCGAAAGACCCCTTTTGCGCGCTGGTTCTTGGCTATTTATCTATATTCAGAAAGGCCCAAGCCATGCGATAATATCGCAGTTTTCTGGTAGGCCGCTCCTCCCCACTGGCCGGAATCATCAGGAGTTCGTTCATGGAGATTCAGGGGTGCGCCACCCCCGAAGTTATTACGTCGTCACAATCACATAGCTCCGCGGCGTCTGATGACGACGTTTCGAATCGACTTGCCCTCATTTGGCAGGAGATTCTCGGATTCGAGTCCATTGGACTCGACCAGAATTATTTCGACTTGGGCGGCGATTCCTCGCTTGCCGTTCAGATGTTCGCGAAGATCGAGCAGACATTCCACGTAAAGCTGCCCCTGGCTACGCTTTACGACGCTCCTACTATCGAAGAACTCTCCCGGGTCTTGCGCGGCGAAGTTGCGGCGGCTGGTTGGTCCCCCCTCGTCGCGATTCAACCCGAAGGTTCGCGGCCTCGTTTTTTCTGTGTGCACGGGGCTGGCGGCACGGTTCTCATGTACCGCGAGCTCTCGCAACATCTCGGCCCCGATCAACCCTTTTACGGTTTCCAGTCGATTGGTTTAAACGGCGGCTGTCCTCCTCTGACAAGAGTTGAGGACATGGCAGCGGCCTATATAAAGGATATGCGGAAGGTACAACCGCACGGGCCATACTTCCTTGGAGGATACTGCCTCGGAGGGACGATTGCGTTCGAAATGGCACAGCAGCTCCAGACCCAGGGTGAAACCGTCGCTCTGTTGGCACTGTTCGACACCATGAACTGGCACAAGATCCCGGTCAACTTCTGGACCAGGAGCTCTCATGCCGTGCAGCAATGGTATTTCCACGTCGCGAGTTTCCTAAGCCTCGATAATGCCGGGAAGAGCAAGTTCTTCAAAGGAAAGCGAGAGGCCCTGCGGACCCGTATTCCAGTTTGGCGAGGAAAGCTGCTGGCAAAATTTGACGGAGGTTCGCGCCGGCGCCCCTCAGACTCTTTGGTACTTGGGAAGATCTGGTCGGCAAACGATCGGGCATCGTGGAATTACATAGCAAAACCTTATTCCGGCGTAGTTACGGATATTCGTCCAAAAAAGCAGTACCACGTTTTCAGCAAGCCTGATTTAAAGTGGGATCGCCTTGCCCGGGGCCAGGAGGTCATTATTCTTCCGGCCTATCCTGCAGGCATGCTCATCGAACCTTTTGTCGAGTACCTGGCGGCAACCTTAAGGAAGCTGATTGATGCTGCCAGCGTTCGTTGCGAGAGCACTGTTCAAGAAGAAGGTATGGCCAAACGATAGCGAAGCTAAGGAGGAGACGCTTTGGCAATCGGAAAAAACTGGTCGAGAACCTGGACATATTTTGAAGGCCAGTGGCATGAAGGCAATGTGCCAATCATGGGTCCGCGCTCTCACGCCGCCTGGATGTGCTCTGTCGTGTTTGATGGCGCCCGTTCGTTTGAAGGCGTCGCGCCCGACCTTGAGCTTCACTGTGCGCGTGTGAATGAGTCTGCCCGAAAGATGTTTTTGAAACCAACGGTGTCCACTGAGACTTGGGTCAAGCTGGCCCACGAAGGCATCGCCCGGTTCGATCCGAATGCTGCGCTTTATATTCGGCCGATGTATTGGGCCGAGAAGGAAGGACCATGGGTTCAGGCGCATGATCCGGAGTCAACCACATGGTGCTTATCGGTCTATGAGGCACCGATGCGAGCGCCGAAAGGCTTCTCGATCACCTTGTCGCCCTTTCGGCGACCGACTCTCGAAAGCATGCCGGTGGACGCCAAGGCTGGCTGCCTCTACCCCAACAACGCTCGTGCACTTTTCGAAGCACAATCACGCGGCTTCGATAACGCCATTGTGTGCGACATGATGGGCAACGTCGCCGAACTCGCTACTTCCAATATCTTCATGGCGAAGGATGGGGTGATTTTTACTCCCATCCCGAACGGAACATTCCTCAATGGAATTACCCGCCAGCGAGTCATCGGACTTTTGCGCGATAACGGCGTGGCGGTGGTTGAGAAGGTCCTTACCTACCAGGATTTCGAAGCTGCGGATGAAATTTTTTCGACCGGAAACTACTCCAAAGTTGTACCGGTCACCCGAATCGGGAACCGCTCGCTTCCCTTCGGCCCACTTTACACGCAGGCCCGGGAACTCTATTGGGTATTTGCACACGCGCATTCCCCTGTTTTGAAATGAGTCTCTCAGCCTGTTTTCAACCGCATCACCTGTGAACAGAATGCCCAAAACATCCGCCATGCTTGAGACGCTCACGCCGATCTGGCAACGTGTCTTACAGCGCCCAACCGTTGGGCCAGATGACAACTTCTTTGATCTGGGTGGCGATTCTGCCTTGGCACTTGAGTTGTTCAATGAAGTCGCACGCGTTTGTGGACGAGATTTTCCACCTGTCATGATCTACCACGCGCCGACCATCACGGCTCTCGCGGCGTTGCTGGAAGAGACCACTGCTCCCAGTTTCCCCCCAGCTATCTTGCTGAAAGCCGGAAGCGAGCGGCCGCCCGTATTCATCACTCACGGTCTGGGCGGCAGCGTCATTGATTTTTATCAGGTCGTAAAACACATCAGGACACCGCGAGCCATTTATGGGATGCAAGGGAAAGGCATCGATGGGGCAGAACAGCCGTTTGATCGCGTCGAAGACATGGCTCAGGATTCCCTCGATGCCATCAAGCAAATACAACCCCGCGGTCCATATCTTCTGGTTGGCTTTTCGCTGGGCGGCTTGGTTACACTCGAAATGGCGCAACGGCTCAAGGCAAACGGAGAAGAGGTCGCCCTTCTGGCAATGCTGGACTCCTACCCGCATTTGAATTTCTTGTCGCGCGGACAGCGTACACTCTTAGCTTTTCAGCAGACGCAGCGCCGACTTTTGAAGCGGCTCGTCCGCCACGCACCGGACGAGCTTCAAGGTGAGTTGCCGCTGTCGCCGACTTTGCAACGCTTTCGCGACAGTTCTTATCTGGCGTTGGAGCGATATCAACCGAGGTTTTATCCGGGCAAGATAAACTTCGTTAGAGCCGCGGTTCAAACCACCTTTCCTAAGAATCCCGCGCCGGTGTGGAAGCACTTAGCCAAGGAACTTGTTGTGGATACGGTGCCTGGCGATCATCTGGAAATTATGACGACGCACTACCAGGAACTCGCAGCTGTGCTCTCCCGTTATCTGAGAGAAGCTCTGTCCTCATGAGCAACGTCCGATGAATGGAGCCGAATCTCTGGTTCGCACGCTGGTCGCCGGAGGGGTTGACACCTGCTTCACCAATCCCGGCACTTCCGAGATCCACATAGTCGCAGCACTGGACAAAGTGCCGGAGATGCGCTGCGTCCTCGGCTTGTTTGAAGGAGTCGTTACGGGAGCGGCCGACGGGTACGCCCGCATGGCTGGAAAACCCGCGTGTACGCTGCTACATCTCGGTCCGGGTCTCGCAAACGGCCTTGCCAACCTGCACAACGCAAGCCGCGCGCAGGTTCCCATCATTAACGTTGTCGGGCAACACGCGACTTACCATTTGCGTCATGACACCCCGCTCACATCTGACATCGAAGGCATCGCGCGGCCCTACTCCAAATGGCTACGGACGTCAGGCACACCGTCTGATGCAGGCCGCGACGCAGCCGAATCGATTTTGGCTGCACGAACCGCTCCTGGCCAAATTGCGACGCTGATCGTCCCGGCAGATGTTGCCTGGAGTGATGGAGGAAACATCGCTGAGGTCTCCGCGATACCCGTAGCGCCAATGCCTGCTGCCGAGACGATCGACCGCGCAGCCGTTATGCTGCACTCTGGCGTGCGTACAGCAATGCTTCTCGCTGGTGGCGGGCTTTACGGACCGGGGTTAGCTGCGGCAGGGCGGATCGCTGCAGCGACCGGAGCCAAGCTTTTTGCTCCTTACCCTATCGCCCGGCTCGAACGCGGTGCCGGCCTGCCAGTCGTTGAGCGCATTCACTACGTTGTTGAGCAAGCCACTGAGCAGCTGAAGGAATTCCGGCAGCTGATTTTGGTCGGATCTGTCGCGCCAGTTGCCTATTTCGCCTATCCGGGAAAGAACTCGGTCCTCACCTCGCCAGATTGCGAAGTCCTCACCTTGTCAAAACCACACGAGGACTGCGTTGGCGCACTCCATGCCCTGGCTGCAGCTTTGTCGGCACGTTCAGGATTGGAGGCTACAGAACATGCGCATCGCCCGCCAGTCCCGAGCGGCCCGATCAGTTTGCCCGGCTTTTCAGCCGCAGTGGGCGCGGTCTTGCCCGATCACACCATCGTTGTCGATGAGTCCATGACGTCCGGCCGAGGCCTGATGGCGGCCACGAAGGGAGCTCCGCCTCACGACTGGCTGGGTAACACTGGAGGTTCGATAGGAATCGCCTTGCCGCTAGCCGTGGGTGCGGCAATCGCGTGCGCCGACCGCAAGGTCCTGTGTCTCACTGCCGATGGCAGTGCGATGTATACGCTGCAGGCATTGTGGACGATGGCTCGGGAGGGTCTCGAGGTAACCACGGTGGTTTTCGCGAATCGCGATTACGCAGTTCTGAAGCGTGAGTTTTCTTACCTCGGGGTGGGCGAGCCGGGCCCGCGCGCAACAGATATGTTCGAGATTGGCCGTCCCAATCTCGATTGGGTGAGCATCGCAGCGGGCATGGGCGTGCCCGGCACTCGCGTTACCTCGTTGGATGAATTTGTGCAGGCCTTGCAGGCAGGATTTGATAGCGAAGGCCCGACCCTGATTGAAGTACCGCTGTGAAACCTCGTTGCTCTGTCCCCTCTAGCTCTGGACTACAAGGACCGCAAGAAGTTCAGGATGTCCTGCTGCTGCTCCGGCATCAGTCCTTTGAATGTGTGAATGACGACGCTCGCTTCTGATTTACATTTACGCGCCTCTGGGCAGCCATCGTCCCCGGGATCAGCATGAGCCAGAATTGCTTCTAGCAGATCGGACGTTCGCCCGTCATGCAAGAAAAACAGGCGCTGACCAATTCCCCACAGTGGAGCCGTGCGAAATTCGTCAGGACCAGCCTTGCCCTCGATAATGCCATCCGCCAACACCGAACCCATATGATGCAGTGCAAAATCGGAAAAGGGATGATATACCACACGCCCCATGCCTGTGTAAGGAGAGTCGGCAGTCGTAAGCGTAGTTGTGTGACAGAGAGCGCAACCGACGCTGTCAAATAAGGTCGATCCGTTCCGTGTAGAGTCGGTTTGCGGTCCTGGGGTTGGTGGCGCCGACAGGCGCATGAAAGCTGCAAAGTTCACGATGTCGGACGACATTTCCCACGCCAGACCCACCAGCGTGCCAAAGTTGCGGCTGCTGGAGTCCGGATTCTTGAGGTTGGTTGTATCCTCCGGCGTAGGGTTGAAGACACAACCTGAAGTGTCGTCACGCTTGTTGGGAAACAGTTCACTGGTTCCACCTTGTTCTACGCTCAGCGCTTCCGCCGCGAACATCAACAGTGATTTATCCTGGGCCTTCCAGCCAAAGCGGGTGATTGTCCCGTCGTTCTCATTCGTGTTGAATCTCCCTCCGATACCCATCAGCGTCCTGGCAGTTTGAGTAGCGGCCTGGCTTGCTCGCAATGTCGCATCTGGGGTGTTCTCCACCAAACCCAATCCGAACACAGGGGTCGGAATGCGAAAAGCCACGTTGTGAGCTGCAAGCTCGTCGGTGAAATTGGGCTGCGCTAGATTGCATCCTTTCGCATCCTTGCGACCGGTAATCGTGTACAGATCATGAATGGTGCCATCCGGCGAGCCATCAGGATTCAAGATAAAGCGGGGTTCCCGAACCGGACCGTTCCTCGTGATAAAGGGTGGAACCGCGTTGGTGCCTCCGAGTGCAACGGCTAAGGACACCTGAGGGTTAGGAACGGGATTTTGTGGACTCGCCAGCCCGGGGCTGCTGCCGCCGGCAGCAGGCTGGGCGTGACACATGGCGCAACTGTTGCCGTTGAACCTGGGCCCTAGACCTTTTCCGAGGTGAAACCTGTCTGATACGAAGACGGGCTCCGCGAACCGCAGAAGGCCCCGGTTGAAGAATGCGCGCTCATTGAGGTCGAGGGTTGGGTAGGAGGCCCCAGCGCCTGGTAAACCGCGGCGTGGCCCGGGATCATGCTGGGCCGCAAGCTCCTGCGCGTCCAGCCACAGAAAAAGGAACAGGCACAAAACTACGAGCGCGAGATGCCTCGTCATTGTGTCTAAACTGTCTCGAGCAGTTTCGCAAGTTCCCCCTTGGCGACTTTGCCGGTCGGAGTCAGCGGCATGGTGGAAACTAGCAAGATCTGCGACGGGCGCTTGTACGGTGCAAGGCGCATTGCTGCGTACTGCGCAATCTCGGATTCTGAGACGGAGACTTCTGGCTTCAGCTGCACAAAGGCAACGACTTCTTCGTCCCCCTTGGTCCCTTCCACCGATCGTCCAATCACGGCTGACCGTGCCACCCCAGGGTGAGAATTGAGCACCGCTTCAACTTCCGCTGGATAAACGTTGAGACCAAAGCGAACGATCAATTCCTTCGTTCGCCCCACAATAAATAGATTCCCGTTCTCCAAGCGGGCCAAGTCACGGGTATTGAACCAGCCATCCGCATCGACCGCAGCAGCTGTTTCTTCCGGTGCGCGATAGTAACCTTTCATAACATTGGGGCCACGGACGTGTAATTCTCCTATTTCGCCAGGACCGACGGGCTTACCATCCAGCATCAGGCGAACTTCAACCCCGGGCAGCACTCGCCCAACCGAGGTATCGGTGCGAGCTTCACCCACCACGGCTTGCGAAATATTGGGAGAGCACTCGGTCACGCCGTATCCGTTGTGCAGCGGCATGCCGAACAGCCTCTCTACTTCTGCTTTGACGCCAGGTTGAAGGGGCGCGCCTGATGAAGAAATGATGCGAAGGGCAGGAGATTTTAGCGAAGTCATTCCTTTTAGCTTGGTGTAATCGACCAGCAAAGAAAACATGGCCGGCGTGCCCAGCAATATGGTCAAGCAGTCCTTCTCTAGTGCTGTCAGCGCGGCCACCGGATCGAACCGGTGAGACAAGTAGAGTGTTGCTCCGCTGAGTAAGGATCCCAAGAGGACGACCGAAAGTCCCACGGCGTGAGACATGGGGAGTACGCCATAAAGGCGATCCTTCGGCGTTAAGCTTCGTATCTTGGCTGATACCGAAGCTACAAACAACAAACCCCGGTGTGTCAACATGACACCCTTCGGGAGGCCAGTTGTTCCGGATGTGTAAATCAGGGCAGCAACGCGGTTCGATACCTCCGCGTCGATCGTTTCTGGCTGAACGCCCTCATTGAGCGGACCGACGGCAATTTGACCGAGATCAGCAAACTCTTGGACAACCGCTCCATGCCGCTTGGCGTGTTCTCGTGCTTGCGGAGAGACGCTCGTTGTATAGATCACTCGCCGGGCGCCACAGTGTTCGCGGATCGCATCTACCTCTCTGCCGGAAAGGCGTGCATTCACAAGTACAGGCCACGCATCGAGGCCGGCTACCGCGAGCAAAATCGCAACGAATACCGAGCAATTCTCACATACGATCATTACCCGATCGCCAGGCCGAACACCGGACGCGGTGAGCCAAAGCTGCGAGTCAGCGACAGCTTTTGCCAATTGAGAATACGTCCAGCGGCCGCTGGCCTCTACCAAAGCCGGATGCTCCGGCGCGTGCAGCGCCCACTGTTTGATGACGTCGCTTATTCGTTGCGGAAGGCCGCTGAGATTTTCCACCTCATTGTTTTGAATTGTGGTTGCTGTTGCCAATTGGTTGACCTGAAACCGCAATCTGCAGGGATCACAAGGGAAGCATTCACACGAATCGCTTATGAGTTAGCCGGCAGACATTCTCTCTCGCGTACCATCGCGCTCTCGCAGCCAGCCTCAACCGGCACCTCGACCGGGCGGAGCCAGATCTCCCGCCAGTAAGCGTATTCACCTCGTGGACATCCTCCGAAGGCTACACAGTCACATCCGCACATTGAGTCTTTCAAGAAAACAGTGTTATGGAGGCGGCGCATTTGACCAGTTCCGTCCACGATGAGCTTATCAATGCGCCTCTCGACTTCGTGTTGTTGTTCGCACAAACCGGCCATTGCCGGCGTGAAAGAAAGGCCACGGTTATAGGCGGCCTTGTCCAAGGTGTCTGAGATGGCGGCCATCGGCTTGATCTCGATCAAATCTCCCGATTGCAAATTCAAAGCGTGGGTTGGTGTGGATTTCTGGCTTCCTCTGGCATACGGACCCAGTAACACTTTTCGCGCCTTCCAGAAGACCCATACCGCAATGCGTTTTATCATCTCTAAGCTTGTGCAGTTGCCGGAGCGAACTTCGCTGACGCATTTTGTAACTCTTTCAAGCCTCGACAAGTTGGCAGTCGCATTCAAGATCTCGCTGGCCTGGCAGAAGTACTTTGTTGGGCTTGTCTTCGTCTTAAGACGCAGGTGGAGTTCTTGCTTGCTCTCTGGGGGGATCGGGGGACGAACCGGCGCGCCCTCATCAACCTTTCGCAGCCAAGCCTCACGCCAAAAAACTGCGCACATTTTCTGGCAACCGTCATGCCCCTCACCCGAGCACCGGACGCCTTCGAGAATTACCACGTCATCGGCGGTAAACTTTCGCATCCCGGAGTCGACGCCATAGTAGCAAGTCTTCACAACCCGCTTAGAGACGCGAAATCTCTTCCCGCAATAGCCGACCATCTCCGGCATGAACGGAAGCCGGTCCAATGTGCCGTCACCGTCCAGCGTCGGAAGAATCTCATCTGGGTTTTTCACCTCGACGAGGTCGCCGGGGCGAAATCTACTATCATTTAGGCTCATAAACGAAGGTTCCTGTGATTATTGGCGTCCTATAAGGATGATTTTCCAGTTAAATGGGCCGTCCTCAAGACTTTCTTCCATACCTTGAGCGCCCTTCCCACTGGAGTCCAGAGAGTCTCTCGAAGGACAGCAACCTTTCGAATATGATGGTCCACTCGCCACGTGCAAGTCGTTCCCGCTGGAAAAAATCCCACCTCTCCTTGACAGAACCTGCGTTCCGTCCCGTCTTCTTTCAACTGTGTCGCCTCTCCCGAGATAACGACAATGGTTTCGTCCTGACGGTAGTGCCAGCGAAAAGTTCCGGCGGTACATTCCCAGACCACTACGGAACAGGTCCAATCCTTACTTCTTGCCAGAACCTTACCTCTTGCTGTTGGAGCGCCGCTAAGAACCCACTCCTTCGGAATCGGCTCCGGCTCGAGATCGACTGTAGTCGGATCAATCATCAGCAGCGATTTGGAAACGCCATCGCCTGATTTTTCGCTGTGAGAAACCGCAAACGGAGATGAGACTTCCTTGGACACGTTACCCCTTTCTTCTATCGCAACGCGGATCGTTTTCGTTGGCCATGCTCCTGGAACTCGGCCAGGGCCGGAAATGCCAGTAATTCGCTTCGTGATGCGATGTAACGAAGCCAGTTCTGGTAAACGCACAGAGCCGGTGAATGCCACGAACTTTCTGCCAGGTCCAGAAGGTTGTCGGGAAAAGTCGCCATGGCTTCTTCATTGCGGTCCAGAAGAGCGCGTTCCCGGAAAGCAGAAAGAGGTTCTGCTGCATTCGCGTCGAAGTATCCCCGCGGCATGGAAGGGTATGTCTCTCGTTCCCGCTGGAGAAAGCGCTTGATGTCCCTTCGAAATTCCTTCAGAAGAGTATGTTTGCCGTATTCAGGATGGCCCTGAAAATGAACAAAGAGACTCTTGCGTTTTTTCTTGACGAACAGGTCAACTCCTGCCTGCCTTGACTCGGTGAGCACGCTATAGCCGCAGCAACTCAAATCCCCTGCCCGTACCTCGTTCCACCGGGAATGAGGGAAGCGAACCACCTCTGGATAGCTTCGAGTCAATGCGTGCTCCGCGGTCCTGGTAAATTCAAAAACCCCGAATTGCTTGTCAGGCAGAGCATGACGTTGAATGCCGTCGCTATGCAGTACACCGGCATGGGCCGCCAAACATGACAGAATGGTCGATACCGTGTTGTCTTCCGCCCACTCGAGCACTTTGACCAGCTCGTTCCAGTACGGTTCTTCGCACAGGTCAGCATGGTGGGGCTCAGTTCCGGTCATGATCACCGCGTCAAACCGCCGGTTCCACAAGTCGCTCATGCTGGTGTAGAACTTGTTCAGATGAGGCATCCCTCGATCCGTGCGGGGAACACCAGTCAGCGAGTAGAGCCGCAGCAAGACCGGACTGTCACCGGATGCGGCGTCGAGCAGTTCAAAGAACTGCAGTTCCGTGTCCTCTAAGGCAGGATCAGGCATGTTGTTAATGAGCGCGATGCGAGTGCACTTCGCGCTCATACCAAGATCTGAAAGCGAGAAAGAGCGCGACTGTCGTTCGGCCCAATGCGTCGGAGTTCCACCGTCTACGATGAGTGGCACTATGCGCCTCCCAGGCTCATGGCGACTGCCTCTGCGGTCGGAGACTTTGCTTTCTCGAGGGCCTGCGCGAGATCTTCGAGAATATCGTCAATGTGCTCGATCCCCACGCTCAGACGAAGCATCTCTGGAGTGACGCCGACCTTGGCCTGTTCTTCCGGTGTGAGCTGCCGGTGGGTCGTCGATGCTGGATGGCAAGCCAGCGATTTGGCATCTCCCATATTGACCATTCGCTTAAACAGGCGCAGTGCGTTGAAGCACTTCTTCCCCGCTTCAAAACCACCTTTCACTCCGAAGGTCAGCAGCGAACAGCGTTTTGACCCAAGATACCGCTGCGCCATCGGGTACAAGGGATTGTCGGGAAACCCGGCATAGTTGACCCATTCGACCATGGGATGGTCGCGCAGGTATTCCGCGACTTTACGGGCGTTTTCGACGTGACGCTCGACTCGCAATGCGAGCGTTTCGACGCCTTGAAGCAACAAGAATCCGTTGAATGGAGAGAGTGTTGCACCCGTATTCCTCTGGCAAACCGTCCGGCAGCGCGCGACAAACGCAGAGGCACCATAGTGCTCAACATAGACCACACCGTGGTAGGCAATCTCCGGTACATTCAGCATGTAAAAGCGCTCGGGATAGTCACGCCAGGGGAATTTACCGCCGTCAACGATCATTCCACCAAGCGTTGTGCCGTGCCCACCCATAAACTTCGTCATGGAATGCACGACTACATCGGCGCCGTATTCAATCGGCCTCAACAAGATCGGAGTCGCGATCGTGTTGTCTACGATCAAGGGCACGCCGTGCTTGTGAGCAACCCTGGCCAGACCCTCGATATCAGCAACATTGCCTGCCGGATTACCTACGCTTTCGCAGTAAACGGCTCTCGTGCTGTCGTCAATTAGTTTCTCAATATCATCCGGATGATCACTCGCGGCGAAATGTGTCGTGATTCCGCGCTTTGGAAAGATGTGCGCCAACAGCGTATAGGTAGCGCCGTAGAGTTGAGGAGTGGAGACAATGTTGTTGCCCGACTCTGCGATGTTGATGAGCGCGTACTCGATCGCGGCCATTCCCGAACTTACGCTGAGGGCGTCCACGCCGCCTTCGAGGGCTGCCACGCGTTTCTCCAACACGGTGTTGGTTGGATTTCCAATCCGCGTATAAATGTTCCCTTCAACTTCGAGATTGAAGAGCGCCGCACCATGTTCTGCGCTGTCGAACTCGAAGGCAATCGTCTGGTAGATTGGCACGGCGACAGCTTTTGTGGTCGGGTCGCCATTCCAGCCACCATGAATTGCGATGGTTTCTCTCTTCATCTTCGACCTCTTTAATCCGCCGTAGTCGCAACGCTAGCAACGGGAACGGCAGCGAGCTCACGCGAAGCGGACTTTGTAATGGCTTTCGTGACCGTTCGAGCAGCGAAGCCTGCGCCAAATGCAAATCGCATCACGGGCCCGAAGCTGTTGGCAGCAGCCACTCCCACAAAGTACAGACCGGGTATGGATGACTCGAAAGTTGTCGAGAGCACCGGAGACTTATCGACTGTCCTGATCTCTGAGCGAATCTCGTGACTCAGAAACTTCAGGCGAGCAAGATCAACCCTGTAACCGGTTGCTGCAATAACATGCTCCGCCTGAATTTTGCGTTCGCTGCCGTCTCTGGCGCGAAGACGGAGATGCACGTTCCCATCCTGGACGAAGGCGCGCTCTGGCGTGTGCCCAAGCAAGAGGGGGACTTTTCCGATCACCTTATCCCGTATGAACCATCCTCCAGACGGTCCGAGAGTTCGCCGAACAGCTTCGAGACGCAGTCGCTCGGGCAAATAATGAAAAACCATCGGAAGGTCGGAGAAGAACTTCGTCCGCATCCCCGGACCAAGTCCCGACCTTGGATGCCGCATGCGCCGCCACAACGAGCGGGGCTTGCTGCTCGGGCCGCTGTGAAACTTGAGTTCTTGTCGGCGGCTGACGAGCTGCACTTTGGCGCCCACTTCCTGAAGCAGTCCAGCCAAGTCGAGGGCTGAGGCGCCACCACCAATCACCACTACAGTTCGGCCTCTGAATTGATCGAGTTCGTGGTGGTAAAAACTGTGCGACAGGAATTCCTCCGGCAGATGTGCCAGGACATCCGGCACGTACTGAAAATGCGTAATCCCAACCGCCAGAATCACTCGCCGCGCTGTAAATTTCTCGCCGTCGTCCAACCGTAACTCGAAGCCGTCTCGCAGGCGCTCCACATTGACGACAAGCTTGTCTTCCAGCTCCGGAACCATACGCTCACAGAAGGCCTGCCCGTAAGCCGCAAAAGTATCCAGGCGAACCGGAATTCCCTCGTGGGAATACTTGATCTGGTTCTCAGCGCAGAAGTGCTCGAGCGTGAAAGCGGCATGAGGATCGTAAATATTCGAAGCGAACCCGTCCGACTTGAGGCACATGCCCTGCGGCATGTGCCGGACCCAACTATCCATCAGACGACCAAAAATGCGAAATGGAATACCGGAGCTTCGGAGGTGTGCAGAGACGGAAAGCCCATAGGGGCCTGCGCCAACAATAGCTGTATTTAACATGCTTTCGAAAAGCCTTCCTGAATCAGGCCGGGGGGATGCCAGTAAACAGCGTTGGGTTTCTCGGGGGAAGTACAGGGATCATATCACGCCGACGCTCAATCCGCCCAGAACAATGGCAGATGTAAGTGCTTGTCTTACAGTTATTTACATAGAATCCGTACACTCAACTCGGACTCGTTGCAGCAAACCCACACCCGTCCAGGGATAGTTCCCGAGTATCTTCTTGGGCTCCGGTAATAACGATAGAAGCTCGGCGGGTGCGCGCTTCATCTCCGCAGCGGTCTTGAGCATTCCCTGAATGTCTTTTGGTGTCCAGCCATACTGCACAAAGAAATCTGCGCCTTCCCGAGGACCGAACTTAAACGGTGCACCAGCTTCACTCAGTTGCCTGCCCGTCGTGCGCTGCATAAGTTTGAGCTGGCCAGGGGATGCGAGATCGATGAGCCAGCTCTTGAAGTTCGAAGCCGCTGCCAAATCTCTGGCCAAGGAAGCCACATCCTCAGGATCCAGGTAAATGAGGAACCCTTCAGTCATAACTACGATGTTGCTCCCCTTGTGGTTCAGGTTTGCAAATAGAGCCCGGCGGGCGTCTATATCGGACAAATCGAGAGCAATCCGTTCCAGCCGGCAGCGAGGGATTTCATTCGCGAGAACCTCTTCCTTGTAGGAAATAACCTCAGGCAGGTCCACCTCGACCCACTGTAGACCTTCTGGAAGCTGCATGCGGTATGGCCGGGCATCTAAACCCGCAGCGAGGCTGACGACCATGTCCGGGCCGTGCTGAATCGTGTGAGAAATAAATCGATCAAAAAGACAAGTGCGAGCTACCCAGGCCCAGTCGTGCTTGTTGCCATCATGCAGCTTGTTAGCTATCTCGAAGCCGCGTTTACCCGCCAGACGTTCGGCGTACGGATCCCGGAACAACGCATCGGGGCGCTCGGATTCTCGCGCACGAAAATAGGCCACCCATCGGGCGGTGTCAGAAACATCTCTAACCAGAGGACTAGACGTATTCATTGAAGAACTAGAGTCGCTCCAGGCAAAACTCGTGCAGCATACTTGGGGACAGACTGCGTTACGCGCCAAGCCTCAGCGAGTCCGCCTTCGCTTGCCCTGACTCGAACGAGTACACGATTTGCCCGTCCTTCTCGCTTGCATAAGCAATGCGTGCTCGATCTTTTCCCTCACCTTCAATCTGCCAGGTTCCATTCACCTCAACCAATTTCATTTGTGAGCGCTCCCTCCACCAGGAGGCGGCCTCGCCCGGCAGTGGCATCCAGATGTTCCTGTCACGGCTCAGTTGCGTTAAATAAGCCAGCAGGTTTTCATAGGTTGCCCTTTCTTGCTTCCTGACAATGTAGTCGGGATGGATGATGAAATGAATCAAGCCGTGCTTGGACATGACCAATTCGATCTGCTGTTTCCATAGATCGATCGAGTCGTCGTCCAGAATGTGAAACAGCGAATAGTCCTGTGTCATCGTTACCGGCAGTTCCACCATATCGCCGACAAAATACGGCATCACGGTGCAGCATCCCCCGCGTTGTGGGTCCAAATGGGCAACGTTAGGAACGGACATGTCATAGGAGAACTCGAGAGCGTCGTACCATTCTTGGCGACGATACAAGACTGCCGAGCGGAATCCCGAGGCTCCGAACTCACGCCCGTAGGCATTGATCTTCTTGGCGCGGGCAAGAAACTCTTTTCGATCTCGGAACAAGCGCCCATCGTGATTCAGATCCTGCACATTGATTTCGAAACCGCGACGTCGAATCGTGTCGAGAAAACCAGCGGTAACCTCATACCGACTCTCAGGGACGATCTGAAAGGATGCTTTGACGTGGTAAGCGTCATCAATATCCATCAGGGACGAGCAGAAATCTCGGCCGGCGGCTTCTTCCACGTCATGACTCAGGATGGCGCAACTTGCCATGTCATTCGGCCAAAACCAGATGAAAGGAATCTGCTGTAGGTTCTTAGCCCGGAGAGACATAAGCAACAGACTTTCCAAAGTATTGTCGACTGTCGTATCAACGGGCCAGCTCGGGAAGGTGAACTCGCGCCAACCGTTCAGGCGAATCTTCTGCAGATGCCGTCGAAACTTAACCGGCAAGGCTGGACGAATGCCGTAATACAATCGGCCAACGACCGAGCTCGCGGGATGCCAGCCGTTCGAGGCACTGTGATAGGTCTCGTACCGGAGGTTGTTGAGCACTTCTGTGGCATCGAAAGGCACGAGGACCCTGCCGTCTTCGATTTTGCTTGCCGGCAGCAGATCCTGTACATGACCGCTCGGCGAACTAGAAGTACGACCTTCACAGGTCTGGCCATAAAGTAGGTTCGGGCCAAACCTGAAATATCCGTCGCCCTTTGACACTTGCCCGGTGGGATAGAGCGCAACGTATTTTTCTGGGCACCGATAGTGTTCGAGTAAAGAATTATTCATCGTTTGGGGGCCCCGAGCGAGTGAGCGCTCGACAAATCAACCGGTGGAAAGAAACTCTGCCGATAACGACGACCCCACTACGCGAACTGGAGCTTGCGTCGCCGAGAGGGCAAAGTTGGTCGTGCTGCGCTACGAAAGATACCTAGCAAATTGCTCGGCATCAATGCCACCAAAGTGCCAGTTCTGTACTTCACGATCTGATATCAAGGCTCAGCGAGGAATCTCGGCCCGGACCTCGTTTGAAGGCGCACTCAATGCGCCGCTCGCGCTTACTGCGCGCGTCACGTAGTAGTAAACCTTACCTGGTTCCACATCGTGATCAATGAAACGTGCGTCAATGACACGAGTGGAATTGATTGGGACGCTTTGTGGATCGTGAGGCCGCGTGCTGCGGTACACAATGTAGCCGATAACTTTGTCACGAGGAGAATTACTAATAGGAACGCTCGGCTTCCAGGTCAACGTAACGCTATGCGACGGGCGTTTCTCCACCGCTCCCGTTGCCGACAAATTCGAAGTGTTCACGAGGTTTGCGGCGGGATTCTGTTGAGCATAGCATCTGCCTACCACTGAGCTACAGGTGAAAAGGATGTAAATGATTATGACAGCTGATCTCGAGCTCATTTTACCCACGCTTGATCTCGGTCCGGTTGCCGACAAAATGCGTTTCCTACCTCTACGTCTTATCTGTCTAAACCATGCAAGCTATTCCGCAAGCACCATCAAGCTATATCCGCCCAGAAAACGTACCGTTAAATCCTGAGAAACGGCAAAACAGATCTGCCTGGGTAATCGCGCGATCTTCTGAACCAATAGGTCACCAAGCTCGATGCACCGCGGCGTGTAAAAATAATCGATGAGCTTGTACCCGACGTCAGTCAGAGTGCGCAACGCCGTTTCCCTGGTGAAATAGTGAAGGTGTGCAAAATTGTCACGCCGACGAAGGAGTCCGTTTTGGCGAGCAACGGCCTGCACAGAAAGGTCCAAGGGAATATGGAACAGCTTGTGTTTGCCTTTTGATCTGATGTCCCTTACAAGGCCAATGTAGTCGTCCACATGCTCGAAAACGTCCAGTATTAAAACCAGATCGAAAAATGTCTCACATGAGTCCCGCCGGATGTCTCGAACGGTAAAGTGCAGACTCTTATTCCTCCGGCCGGCGCACAAAGCGATGGCGTCCGGGGAAACATCGTAGCCCCAGCATTCACAGTCGGACGGCAGATGAGGCTGCAGCTCTGACAGGACAACGCCTCCGCCACAGCCGACATCACACACGGTCTTCGGTGCGAGGTTCTGCTTTTTCATCATGCGCAAAATCTGTCTCACCTTAAAAGGTGACTCCTCCATGTGCCAGGAGGGATTGTGCTCCAAGTAGGTTCCATTCTGATAAATCGAAGCTCCTGAGTCAGCGATAACGAAAGGTGTACCGGTCGTATTGTCTGTTCGATGGAGGGATGGCATCTCAGAAACCTCTCTTGACTGCCATGTAGGGGATCAATAGCAGTTCAGCTAAACCCGGAAGTGGATCCTCCTGACTGAATACAGCTTCCACCTTGCAATTCTTTAACGAGCGTACATAACTTTTGAAGTCGAGGTCGTCACCGAGGTAGGCCATGAACGCCGCCGGAATGTCCGTGGTCATGCGGATCCAAGCAACTCCCACCTCAGCTTTGCGCGGCGTAATGGGTAAGCCGATTTGATCGGCATAGAGCATGTAACTAAAGTCCACGCCGACTTGCTGTCCGAGACTGTGATAGCCCCAGGTTCGAGCATTTACGTCGAGCAACTTGTACTGAGAATCTCTCGGATCCAACTTGTACTCCAACTCAACCAAACCGTAGTAATTGATAGCGCGCAGAAAGCGTTCTGATAGCTCCTCGACGGCAGGGGCATGGATCGTCTCCACATAAGTACTCGCTCTACCGAACTGCAGTGGGTGCTGACGTCGCCGGCGTGCAACCATCTTCCCTACCGCATTGCCATCGCGAAAGAAGGCGCAATACGAAACCTGCTGGGTTCCACCGCCGGGAATAAGTTCTTGCACCATAGCTTCGCCCGGACCGACTAGTTCCGATGCTTTCTGAAACACCGTCCTGAGCTCCGCATGGCTATTCGCGCGCCAGGCCTTCGCTTTGGTGGCATATATAAAGTGTTCCTTGATGGCAGGCTTGATTGCAAACGGCGGCTCCAGATCATCCAGTTGGGACAATTGGTCTGGCTGCACACAGTAGTATGTCCGGGGAATAGGAATCCCAAGTTCTGTAGCAAGCTGATAGGTATTCCGTTTGTCCCACGCCCATCGCACACTGTCCCAGGTTGGTGTCGGAACGCGAAAAACTTTGCGCAACTCCTCGCGGTGCCGTGAAAACGCTGCAACGTGCTCGTCGCGAGTCGGATACAGCACCCAGCCTTCGAGCTTCAGCCGTTTGCCGATGTCGAGTAGGCAGCGTACCGTTGCATCTCCGTCTCGGAGACTGCGCAGTTTTACGAACCGCTTTGAGTATCGGGAAAAGCGAGAGATGGATTGCTCGTCATCGACCACGCACACAGGAATCCCGCGGCGACCCAGACTTCGAACTATTCCTAATCCTTGATAGTCACCTCCGACAACGACGGCCCCGACTGTTTTCTCGACGAGGGACAGTGCGTCAGTCGGCGGAATCGATTTGGCGAGGGTACTCTGCATCGGATCAGTGCTTTCCGTTGCCCTCGCGGATGCCCCGAACCAACTCGTTGGAAGCGAACTCGGCCCCTGAGACAAACCCGAGGAGCGGCCCAAAACTCCATGCAGCCGGCTTCCCCAGAAAATGCAATCCCGTAACAGAAGATTCCAAGCCACGTCGAAGGACTGGATACCCATTTACAGTTTTCAGCTGGCCAAGTAACGATTGAGACAAGAATTTGTATCGTGAAATGTCGACGCGAAATCCAGTAGCAAGCAGTGCGTGATCGACAACCCGTTCGGTCTTATCGTCGAGTGTTACGCGCAGCTGGCTGCCTGTGGGCCTAGCGGAAATTACCTTGCGCCCAAGCGTGATAGGTACTTCTTTCAGCCGTGGTTGCAGCCAAGCTGATCCGGCGGGCCGGATTGCCCGATAAGCTGTGCGAGCCTGGAATTGGCGCGGGAGGAGACGAAATAGATGAGGCATCGCAACTAAGCGACTGATCCCCGCTGGACCTACGTCCCGGTCCGAATACAGCAAAGAAGAAAGAAGTCCTAGGTGGTGCAACCTAGCATGCAGGCCCACCCAGTTCAATTTCGTCTGGCGCGCGATAACTTCGACCTTGCTGCCTGCTTCTTTCAGTAGCGCCGCGGATTCGAGTGCGCTTTGTCCGGCTCCAATCACCACGACACTGCAGCCCTTAAACTTCGCTAGGTTGTTGTGTTCGCTCGAATGAGAAGCCAACGCAGACGGAATTGCCACAAACTCCGCCGGACGGTTCACAAACGCGCCGATTCCGGTCGCAACCACTACGCGACGTGATATGTACTCTTCACCGTCGGCCAATGACAACTTGAAAGCGGTCCCAGCAGCGTCGAGGCTCAACACCTGTCGTCGTTCAAGGTTTGGAACCGCCTTCTTCTGATACCAATGACCATATGCGATGAAACGTTCCAGCGGAATCGGCTTGGGTAGGTGATTGCCGTCATGTCGGCAATAGTCGTCCAGGGTCAGTTCATGGTTAGGATCCGCGATATGCGACGCCGGCCAATTGGAACGAAGAAACATTCCGGCAGGCATTTGGTTCTCCCAAAATGACATGGGTTCACCGAAGACTCGCGCTTCTATGCCTGCCGCTCGTAAGTGGGCAGCTGCGGCAAGACCGTAAGGCCCAGCCCCGATAATCGTGACGTCGCAATCGTAGATCATGTTAACAACGTGTCAGCGATTCTCGCTGACTTCCACTGGCTTGATTCCCAGCGCGAGTACAGAGGCTGTCTGTGCCGGGTGATGAACGGCTACGGAGTTACCTTGAACACAGTTCCGAAGCCGTCTTGTCCACCCATCTCGGCTGTACCGTAGAGATTCCCTTGCTGGTCGAAAACAAGATTTGTGTGCAGGTAATAGCCGTCATCCGTGTCGGTGATGTCCCATAGGAGGGTATATGTCCACGTGCTCCCTGAAGTTGGGGGACTTAGCTCGTAGACAGTTCCATCAGTGTCAGCGCCGTCGCAATGCGTCGTAGCCCAAATGTTGCCGGATTTGTCAATGTAAAGGTCTCGGTAGGTTCCCGAGATTCCCCATCCTGGAAAAGAATAAATCAGGTTAAAGGTCCAGCCCGCGTCCGAAGGCGTTAATTCGAAAACTGTGCCGCCTCCGTTCGGGCCACTTACTCCACCCGCGGTTGCAGCACCATAAAGGTTACCTGAATGCCAAGTCAATCCTGCCCATGGGACCATGCCGTCAGTCTGCCCGGTGAAGGTATAGAGAACGTGTCCTGCCCAGGGATGGCCTGTGGTGGTG